>DGPO01000009.1:0-25660 GCA_002390485.1 Halieaceae bacterium UBA4438
CGCGAGCCGCACCAATGTCGGTCGTCCAATCAAGCCCAACCGCATCCGCGCCACACTCTGCAATCCGCTCGAGCCATTGGCCACCGCCTTTGGTAAAGACAATGACGGGCACTCGCCGTCCATCCGCTTCTCGAGGCAGTCGTTCAATCACTGATTGCATGTAGCGAAGCGAAAACTCTTGGTACGCGCTGTGACTTAAAGCTCCGCCCCAGGTATCAAAAATTTGAAGCGCTTGTGCACCTTGCTCAACCTGAGTGGTTAAATATACGGCAACCGCATCGGCTAACTTTTCGAGTAATTGATGCATTGCCGCCGGGTTATTAAAGGCCAGTGACTTGGTCTTAGCAAAATCCTTCGAGGAGCCGCCCTCGACCATGTATGTCGCGAGTGTCCATGGCGAGCCCGAAAAACCAATTAACGGTACCTTTCCGTTGAGTTCGCGCCGAATCAAGGCCACGGCGTCCATGACATACCTCAACTCGTCTCTCGCCCGATTGGGCTCAAGCGCGGCGATGTCGGCCTCTGTAGAGAGTGGCCGCTCAAATCGCGGACCCTCGCCTTCCGTGAAGTACAGACCGAGGCCCATAGCATCTGGAATCGTTAAAATATCGGAGAATAAAATAGCGGCGTCCATGTCATACCGGCGCAATGGCTGCATGGTGACTTCACACGCCAGTTCAGGCTGTGTACAGAGATCCATGAAACTACCCGCTTGCGCGCGCGTGGCGCGGTACTCCGGCAAATATCGACCTGCCTGTCTCATCATCCAAAGCGGTGTTCGGTCTACAGGCTCGCGCAAGAGTGCGCGCAAAAATCTATCGTTCTGCAGTTGCGCCATAACGGCTGGATCCCCCAGTGGCTGCTTCTACGTGCAGCTCAATCTGATCTTTTTTTAATTAAACCGCGAGGTAATCTAAGATACCTTCTGCGGCTTGCCTACCTTCCCATATAGCCGTAACCACAAGGTCAGAACCTCGTACCATATCACCACCGGCGAATACTTTGGGATTTGATGTTTGAAACTTAAACACTTGCTGCTCTGGCGCAATAACACCCTTCCAATCGTTCAAGGCAATGTCCATATTTGCCATCCAGTCGGTGGGGCTGGGCTGAAACCCAAAGGCCATAATAATGGCATCAGCTTCAATAATTGCCTCTGAGCCGGCGACATGTTCGGGCCGACGGCGACCGTCGGCACCTGGCTCACCGAGACGTGTTTCAACCACCTTGACCCCAATCGCCTCACCAAAATAGTCCAAAACACCAACGGGTTGACGATTAAAGAGAAAAGTCACGCCCTCTTCGCGCGCGTTCTGAACTTCTCGACGCGAACCCGGCATATTTTCTTCATCGCGTCGATAAACACAAAAAACTTGCTCAGCTTGTTGTCGAACAGCAGTACGTACGCAATCCATAGCCGTGTCACCACCGCCGAGAACAACCACTGTCTTGCCCTTCAAATCAATGAAATTTTCCTCAGGCTGCGCATAACCCATCTTCTCATTGACGTTACCAATCAAATAATCGAGCGCCTTGTAAACACCGGGTAACTCTTCTCCGTCAAACCCGCCTTTCATCGCCGTGTAAGTACCCATTCCCAAAAAAACGGCATCAAACTCGTCGAGTAAATCGTCTGCATCAATATCGAGACCAATCTCAGTATTGAGCCGGAACTCAACACCCATTTCTTCAAATACCTCGCGGCGACGCTGCATCACCTGCTTCTCAAGTTTGAACTGAGGAATACCAAACGTTAACAGCCCACCAATTTCAGGGTACCGATCGAACACCACCGGCTGAACACCGTTACGCACCAAAATATCAGCACAGCCAAGACCTGCAGGGCCTGCACCAATAATCGCCACCCGCTTCCCTGTCGGAATCACGTCCGATAAATTTGGGCGCCAACCCATGGCGAGTGCTGTGTCAGTAATGTATTTCTCAGCGTTACCGATGGTCACGGCACCAAACCCATCGTGTAACGTACAGGCACCCTCACAGAGGCGATCTTGAGGGCACACGCGCCCGCAGACTTCCGGCAAGGTATTGGTCTGATGACTCAAGTCGGCCGCTTCAAATAATCGCCCTTCAGACAGAAGCTTCAACCAATTTGGAATGAGGTTGTGAACCGGGCACTTCCACTCACAATACGGATTACCGCAGTCGAGGCATCGATGCGACTGTTCGGCCACCGCTTGTTCGGTGAAAGGATCATAAATCTCGACAAATTCTTCTGTGCGCGCTTCCATTGGCTTTTTAGCGGGACTGCGCCGCTCGACGTCAAGAAACTGAAATGGATTTGCTAATCGCTCTGTCACTTCATGCCCCTTAATCTGTGTAGCGGAAACGAGCCAGCAACTGATCGAAATCTGCCGCCTTAGGCTTCACCAGCCAGAACTTACCGACATAGTCTTCAAAATTGTCGAGAATTGTTTGGCCCCAAGCAGAGCCCGTCTCGGCAACAAATTCTTCAATGTTATCTCGCAGAAAGTGACGATGGGCCTCAGCAGCCTCGCCGCTAATGCGATGAATCTCAACTAACTCACCGTTGTAATGATCTGGAAATGCACGATGCTCATCAAGCACAAACGCTAAGCCACCGGTCATCCCCGCACCAAAGTTCAGGCCCGTAGCACCAAGCACCGTCACACAACCACCGGTCATGTACTCACAACAATGATCACCAGCCCCTTCGATTACGGCGTGCGCACCCGAGTTACGCACCGCGAAACGCTCGCCCGCACACCCCGATGCAAATAGTCGGCCGCCCGTGGCACCGTAAAGACAGGTATTACCGATAATGCTCGCATCGCGGCTCTCGAACCGACTGCCCTTGGGTGGATAAATGACGAGTTTCCCGCCGGCCATGCCCTTACCGACGTAATCGTTACAGTCGCCACCGAGGTACATGTGCAACCCACCCGCATTCCAGACACCAAAGCTTTGTCCCGCGGTTCCACTGAGCCTTAACACAACAGGCATGGCCTCCATGCCTTCATTGCCGTAGCGTTTCGCAATCTCTCCCGAAATCCGAGCACCGATTGATCGATCACAGTTCGTCAATGAGAATTCAAACTCACCACCCTGATGAGCCTCAATTGCTGGCATTACCTCGCTGAGAATGAAGGCGGCTTTCTCGCCTCTGTCGAAGGGCGGATTCCGCTCCACCTCACAGAATTGTGGCTGATCAATCGCAGTGTCGTCGGTCCAGGTAATCGGGTGAAGATTGAGAGAATGCTGCTTTTCTGTCACGCCGTCCAAGTGCTCTAGCAAATCAACGCGTCCGATTAACTGCTCAAGCTTTGAGACACCCAACATCGCCATCCACTCGCGCGTCTCCTCTGCTACGAAGCGGAAGAAATTAACCACGCGCTCGACGTCTCCAACAAAGTGATCCTGGCGCAGCTGATCGTTCTGAGTGGCAACACCCGTCGCACAGTTATTTAAGTGGCAGATACGGAGGTACTTACACCCCATTGCAATCATCGGCGCTGTTCCAAAACCAAAGCTCTCAGCACCCAAAATAGCCGCTTTCACAACATCCAATCCGGTTTTCATACCGCCGTCGGCTTGCACGCGAATTTTCCCACGTAAACGGTTCCCGCGAAGGGTCTGATGCACCTCAGCAAGCCCCAGCTCCCAGGGTGATCCTGCATGACGAATCGACGTGAGCGGGCTTGCGGCGGTACCGCCGTCATAGCCCGAAATAGTAATCAAGTCAGCATAAGCCTTGGCAACGCCCGCAGCGATGGTGCCGACACCCGGTTCAGACACAAGTTTTACCGACACCAATGCGGTTGGGTTGACCTCTTTCAAATCGAAGATTAACTGCGCCAGATCTTCGATTGAGTAAATATCGTGATGCGGCGGCGGCGAGATCAGTGTCACGCCAGGCACTGAGAATCGCAGGCGCGCAATCAGGTCGTTGACCTTCCCACCGGGTAACTGACCACCTTCACCGGGCTTCGCGCCTTGAGCAACCTTTATTTGCAACACTTCAGCGTTAACTAAGTAGTGCGGTGTGACACCGAAACGACCCGAAGCGATCTGCTTAATCTTCGACACACGATTTGTGCCATAGCGCGCTGGATCTTCACCACCCTCGCCACTGTTGGATCGCGCACCGATTGCATTCATACCCATTGCAAGCGACTCATGAGCCTCAGGCGACAGCGCACCGAGGGACATACCCGCGGAGTCAAACCGCTTGAGGATAGACGCAATAGACTCCACATCATCGAGTGCAATCGGGTTGGGGCTCGGCTTTAACTGGAGTAAGTCACGAAGCGCTGCTACGGGTCGATCATTACAATGATCCGCATAGGTTTTGTAATCGCGCGGCTCGTTACTCACTACCGCCTGCTGCAGACTCATCACCACGTCCGGGTTGTAAGCATGGTACTCGCCACCGTGGACATACTTGAGCAACCCACCGGCAACAACAGACTTACGCTTGAGACGTGCAGCACGCGCCAGCTGCTTCTGGTCAAACTCTAAGTGTGCAAACCCGGCACCCGAAATTCGTGACGAGACACCACGAAAGGCCATAGACACGACCTCCGCATTGAGGCCAACCGCCTCAAAAAGCTGGGCACCGCGATAACTGTTGACCGCAGAAATACCCATCTTTGACATGATCTTAAGAAGGCCTTTGTTAATGCCTTTGCGGTAGTTTTTGTGACAGGTTGCGGGCGCACCCAAGACTTCTCCGCTCGCCAGCTGCGCCGTCAAGACGCTGTACGCTAAATAGGGGTACACGGCGGTAGCACCGAAACCCAACAAACACGCCACCTGGTGCGAGTCTCGCGCGCTGCCGGACTCGACAATTAAGTTAGAGTCGGCGCGAAGACCATGCTCAATGAGGTGATGGTGAATGGCACCCGTTGCCAGCAAGCTGTGAATAGGCAGGCGCGTCTCACCAAAAGCGCGATCAGAGACCACTAAAACGTTTGAGCCTCCGACGACGTGCGCGGCAGCCTCTAAACACAAGTTTGTCAGCGCCGTCTTAAGGTCAATATCGTCGGGATCATAAGTTGCATCAATAATCTGCACCCTCAGATCAGACTCATGCAGCGCAAGTATTGATTCAAACTTACCTTGCGATAAAACAGGCGAGGTCAGACTGGTTCGCCTAGCGTGCGCTTCGGTCTCCTCAAACAAGTTCGCCTCTCCGCCCAAGTCGACTTCAAGCGACATGACAATCGCTTCGCGTAACGGGTCGATCGGCGGGTTTGTAACTTGCGCAAATTTTTGTCTGAAATAATCATAAAGCGAGCGTTCACGGGCCGAGAGAACGGCCATGGGGGTATCGTCTCCCATAGAACCGACAGCCTCGTTACCGGACTGAGCAAGGGGTTTAAGGACCTGATCCCGCTCTTCGAGGCTGACCTGAAACATTTTCTGATAAACGTCGAGCGCTTGGCCCTCGATCGGCGCCGTAACCGACGTATCATACGACGCCTCAATATGCCGCGCGTTATCGCGAAGCCACTGCTTATAGGGCTTGCTGGTCTTTAACTGAGCGTCGATGTCTTTAGTGTGGAGTATCTCTCCGGTTGTCGTGTCAATGACAAGAATTTGACCCGGCCCCACCCGACCTTTCGCAACAACAGCTTCAGGCTCGTAGTGGTAAGTACCGACTTCAGAGGCCAAAGTTATAAAACCATCGGTCGTCGTGACCCACCGCGCCGGTCGAAGACCATTTCGATCCAATACGCAACACGCATACCGCCCATCGGTCAGTACCACGCCGGCGGGCCCATCCCAGGGCTCCATGTGCATGGCGTGATATTGGTAGAATGCTTTGAGGTCTGGGTCGATGTCTTCGATATTTTGCCAGGCAGGCGGTATCAGCATCCGAAGTGCTTTGGGTAAATCAACCCCCCCGGTGACCAGCACTTCAAGCATATTGTCCAGGCTCGACGAGTCAGACCCCGACTCATTAACCAAGGGCGTCACACTGTGCAAATCAGGCAGTAGTCTTGATCGAAGCTTGGGTGTTCGCGCTTTGGACCAGTTTCGGTTTCCCTCGATAGTGTTGATTTCGCCGTTGTGGGCGAGCATCCTAAACGGCTGCGCTAACGGCCATTTTGGGAGTGTATTTGTCGAAAACCGTTGATGGAAAACACAAATTGCGGTTTCTAAGGCATCGTCGCCAAGGTCTGGATAGAAGTACTCAAGATCCGCGGGCATGACCAAGCCCTTGTAGGAAATAACGCGATCTGAAAGGCTGCAAATATAGAAATCTGCATCGCCTGCCATCGCCATCTCGACCCGACGTCGGATCATAAATAATCTTGCCGCTACTTCTTCGTGACTCGCGGTGTCCGTCTCGAGAAACACCTGCTCGATTTGGGGTAGCTGCTCTAGGGCAATCTCGCCACAAATATCGGGCTGCGTGGGAACAACTCGCCATGTAGCAACCGTGAAGTCAAATTCTTGCGCCGCGTTTTCAAACGCCTTACGAACTTCATCTTGAGCCGCAGGTTCGCGGGACATGAAGACCATACCCACAGCAAAGGTCGTTTTCAGTTCGCGTCCGAGAAGCGTACTCGCACATGACCGCATAAACGCAGTAGGCATTTGAAGGAGCAAACCACACCCGTCTCCGGTTTTTCCATCTGCCGCAATACCGCCGCGGTGCGTCATGCAGGTCAGCGACTCAATTGCAGTCTGTAATAGCTTATGACTCGCCACACCCCGCTGGTGGGCGATCATGCCAAAACCACAGTTGTCCCGAAATTCTTCGGGATTGTATAAGCCGCGCACTGGTTCTGCTGCGCCAACGGCCGTCTTCACGATGCCTGATGACTTCATCTCTGAACTTGCTCGTTTGATAACACCGGCGGCTGTGCCCCCAAGGGACGCACAACCAAAAAGGCCGGAAAGTTTACACCTCTGGCGACACTTCTACAATTTGAGCGCTCGAATAAAGCGATACCGCAACGCCTAGCTTACAAACTCGTTGCGATTTCAGACTTCTCTACGTCAGCAGCGACACAAGCCCGACCGAGCCCCTCGAGCAAGACGAATCGAATTTTGCCGGACTGCACTTTCTTATCGCCCTGCATCGCACGCATAAAATCATCAAGCCCCATTTCAGGAGGAGGCGCGGTAGGCAGATTAAATGACGCTAAAAAGTGCACAAGACCGTCAAGCACCTGAACGTCTACATGACCTCGAGCAACGGAAATACGCGTCGCTATGACCATCCCGACAGCAACTGCTTCACCGTGGAGCCATTGACCGAAGCCCAACTCTCGTTCAATCGCATGCCCAAATGTATGTCCAAAATTGAGAACTGCGCGGATCCCACCCTCTCGCTCATCTTGATTCACAATGTCGGCCTTAATTTCACAGCAGCGTGAAATCACTTCACTGATCATCGCCTGATCGCGGCGCTTGAGTGCATCCACACTTTCCAGCAACCGATGGAAAAAATGAGCATCGGCGATGAGTCCGTATTTCACGACCTCTGCAAGACCCGCTGCAAACTCGCGCTCCGAGAGTGTGTTCAGCGTCAGTGTGTCGATAATCACCCCAATAGGCTGATGAAATGCACCGATAAGGTTTTTACCCATGGGGTGATTGATCGCAGTCTTTCCCCCGACAGACGAGTCAACTTGTGCCAACAATGTCGTGGGTATCTGGATAAAGTCAGCGCCCCGCAGGAAGGCCGCTGCGGCAAAACCGGTAATGTCGCCAACGACACCGCCGCCCAAGGCAATAAAGACACAGCTCCGCTCCTGCTGATCCTCAAGCGCTGCGGTGACGATTGCACCAAACGATTCGAGTGTCTTATGAGACTCGCCATCGGGGAGTAAGACACGCGTTACTTTTCGTTGATCGCCCAGCGACTCAAGCACCAATGCCTCATAGAGCGGACCGATTGTTTCGTTGGTCACCAAGCAGACGTCTCGGTCTCCCAGCAGCGCGGGGAGTATCTCACCCTGTTCAAGCGTGCCGCGTCCGATATAAATTGGGTACCGTCGATCGGTTGACGTCGCTGGCAGTCGGACCTCAACCCTCGGTGTATTTTGACTCATCGTGGAAGATCCTCATTCGACGCCAATGCCACTACTTTTTCCGCGATCACCCCGGCAAGCTTCTTCGGCGAACCGCCGCTCGACGCGACGGTGATATCCGCAATCTCAGCGTAAAAAGGGGCTCTTTGCGCCATGAGCTTATGCAACACCTGCCGCGTGTCTTTTCCCGCCAGTAAAGGGCGTTTCTTGTTGCCGCTTGTGCGATCGACAAGGGCCGACAAAGACGCTGTCAGATAAACCACCGTACTGTCTTTTGAAAGCATCGCACGGTTTTCTGATCGCAGGACGACGCCGCCTCCCGTGGCAACGACAATATTGTCCTGTGACGCTAAATCACGGACCACCAGCGTTTCGCGATCGCGAAATCCGAGCTCTCCTTCGACATCAAAAATCCAGGGAATATTGGCACCCGCGCGGGCCTCAATGACCTCGTCAAGATCATAAAACGCGGCGCCTAAGGCAGACGCTAAGTGCCTACCCACCGTGGACTTTCCAGCTCCCGGTGGGCCGACTAGAAAAACGCGCATGTCTGTCCCCAATTAACGTCTTGTTAAGCTTAATCCAGTAAGACATCAGAGAGTATGCGCGGTGTAATAAAGATCAAGGTTTCGACCTTTTTATTTGTGTTTACCGTGCTACGGAACATCGCCCCCACACCCGGCATGTCACCAAGAAAAGGTACCTTTTGAATCTGAGTTGTTTCCTCGTTCTTGAAAACGCCTCCCAAGACGACGGTTTCACCATTGCCCACGAGTACTTGCGTTGTCAATTTTGTGGTGTCGATCGAAGGTATAACACCGCCACCAGCGGTAGGTACAAGCTCACCCACTGAATCTTGGTTCACCACTAAATCCAATAAAATACGGTCATCGGGCGTAATGTTGGGGGTCACGTCCAGCTTCAATAGAGCTTCCTTAAACTGTGTCTGAGTGCCACCGGACGCTGCGCCCTCTTGATAGGGAATCTCAGTGCCTGACGATATCGACGCCTGCTGTTTATCACCGGTAATAATCTTGGGCTGAGACACCACTTCGCCCTCTCCCGCCGCCTCAAGCGCCGCTAACTCAGCGGAGAGGAAGAGATCGTCCGATGTAAATCCTATGGCAAAACCGCTGGTTGCACTTGCAAGCCCCAAATCCACGAGCGGTGCTGCGGTGTAGGGCAAACCTGTGGCACCACCCGCACTTTGATTGAGTGAAGCGGCCGCGCCCATGGAGGATGCAATCGACAGCTGCTTACGCCCATCGGGACCTAAAAAACTGCCATCTCGCGTGTACTCACCACCCCATTTGACGCCCAACTGCTCGTCCAAGTTAGAGGATGCAATGACGATTCTGGCTTCGATCATGACCTGGCGGATGGGGACGTCGACCTTGTCTATTAATGCGCGTATTTCATCCAGTTTGGCAGACGTATCCGTCACGATAATAGCGTTGGTCCGATCATCGACGACAACGGATCCGCGTTCTGAAACCAACGATCCGCCCTGCTCAGAGCCCGCCTCAAATAGGGTCACCACTTCAGCAGCCTTTGCGTATCGAATCTGAATAAATTCGGATTTAAGCGGTGCCAATTCGGAAAACTGCTTATTAGTCTCAATTTCTTGACGCTCGCGCTCAGCGATCTCGGCCGCAGGCGCAATCATCAACACATTTCCAACCTGACGACTGTCGAGGCCCTTGGTTTTTAAAACCAGCTCCATGGCCTGATCCCAAGGGACGTTTTGCAATCTCAAGGTGATGTCACCCGACACTGTATCGGACGCGACTAAGTTGAGGTCAGTGAAATCGGCGATGAGCTGCAATACTGCTCGCACCTCGATGTTTTGAAAATTAAGTGATATCCGGTCACCCACGTAACTGAATTCACTCAGACGTTGATCGCGTTCAGACTCAGAAAGAGGCTTCACACTGACAACATACTGATCATCCTGTTGGTAGGCTAAGTAGTCGAAATAATCCCCTGCTTGAAGAACAACACGCGTTCCCCGACCCGATGGCTCGACTTCGATTTGAGAAACCGGTGTTGCAAAATCAGTCACGTCATACCGCCGACTCAGAGATTCGGACACATCGGTGTCCATCAGCTCGAGGGTAATACGGCTCCCCTCACTGAAGACATTGACATCAATATTGCTGTTACTGAGTGACAAAACAAGTTGCCCTTCGTCGTCTCCTGAGCGCCTGAACTCCAAATCTCTGATCGATGACTGGCCACTAGATGCCGTATCAACTGCGCTGGCAACACGTCCACCCGCTAGGGCGGGCATCGAATATGACCCAGCCGCCGAACCCGCAATCTCGAGAACGAAGCGTCCGTCTAGAACCGCAGTATCAAACGAGCCAAGATTAGACATATTGACAATCATTCGACTGCGATCACCCGCCTCCAGAACGACCACGCTAGAGGCATTGCCGTCAGGCAGTGCATAGCGCCGCTGTGGCAGTCGATTTTGAGTTTCGGGAAAATCGATAACAATCCGCGCCGGATCTTCAATCGTGTAGCTCGAATAATCAATCGCTTCACCGTCGCTAAAATCCAGCGAAATTGACAGCTGACCGTCCGGCAAAGCATCAAAGTTGATATCAGTAATTTCCTGGCTGGCCCTCACTTCAAGAGACGCCAGAAGTACAGCCGCAGGTATTGCGGCCGTGAGCCCCAAACGAAGAAGCCTTGTTATGGATGTTCTGCTCACAATTAGTTCCCCTAGCGTCATCGCGTTCCAAGCTCCAAGGTTCTTGGTCGCTCGACCCAGCCGTCAGTCGTTCCGTCCGTCACAATTTCCATAATGGCCACATAGCCTTCACCCACATCGACCACTTTTCCATGATCTAGGCCTACATAATTCCCCTCTCTGACCCGATGTATGCCGCCACTGGGATCACGAAGGAGCGCCCACTCGGTACCCTGGCGCTCCAAACGACCCACAAGTGCCAGCCCGCCAAGGTCAAATTGTTCTAAAAATTCTTGGGCGCGCGTCGGGTCAGGCGCCACAGTGGACCGCAGCCTCAGCGACGTAAGCTCAACGACCTCTATCGGAAGGTCAAAGGGCGATCGCATCCCCGCCGCGGAATACGCAAAAGCCTCGTACGCTGTAAATGTTGGAATCGGCTCGATAAGGCCACCGGGGCGCTCAGCCTTATCTTTCACAAACACTTCTAAATCCGCCACATCGGATGAGCCACAACCCACGGTAAACAGCACCAACAATAAGGCCACACCTCTCAACGATAGGGCTCTAGCGTCACTCGGCATCAGCTTCATCCTTGTACCGATACGTTTTTGCAACAAGATCCATTCGTAGGTTCGCACTTTCGTCGCCATCCATCACAATCTCAAAATCGTGCAACGTCACAATTCGAGGAAGTCCTGCCATACCTGACACAAAAGCACCCAGATCGTGGTACGACCCATTCGCGGTGATTGATATTGGCAGCTCAACATAAAATTCTTCCAAAACCTCATCCAATAGGTCAATCGACTCGATACGAAGCCCATTGAGCTCGCCTTTTGCTGAGATGTCCTCAAGGAGACCCGGCACCTCGGTATCCGAAGGCAGCTGACTGACAAGGGCACCAAAGCTTTCTCGCATCTCAACCAATTGGGCTTTGTACGCTTCGAGATTCACAGCCTCGAAGGACTTCCGCTCAAATTGTCGAAGCAAATCCAGCTCCTCGGCCTCCGTTGCCTGCAAACGATCCGACAAGGCGGCGACGTGATAGTAGTAACCGCCCAACACTAAGACTATAAAGAGCAACACCACGAGCAGCGCACGTGCGGCAGCAGGCCACGAACCAACATTTTCTAGATCCAAATTTGCCAGATCAATCTCATTGAGTTCCTTTAACGGATCCAACCAGCTCATCGCTCCATCTCCTCCGCCGCGTTCGGCAGTCGAATCCGCACTGATAGGCTAAAACTCATGGCCGATTCACCGAGCTCATCAGCCGCCGCCACTCTGTCCAGCGACGGATTGGCCAGCCAATCCGAGGCATCTAAGCGTCTCATTAAACTGGACACTCGATTATTTGACTCCGCGGTACCCTCGATAAGAACAGTACTCCCTGAGGCACTCAGGCTGCTGTAAAAGACACCGTCCGGGAGTGTCCTGACCAATTCATCCAGCACCCTTACGATAATAGGTCGGTTGCCTTGCAGCTCTTGAATAACCCGCATCCGCGCCAGTAAAAGTTGTCGCTGAGACCTGAGATCACGAATTTCCGCAACCTTTGCATCGACGCTTTCAATATTTTCAGCGAGAAACCGATTGCGCGCGTTTTGTGAGTCAATTTGCATATCCAAGGCGCGGTCAGAGACAACCAAAAGTAAAACCGCGAGTGCTGCTGACAAGCCCAACGACGAATAAAATGTTCGCTGCCGTTCAGCTCTTAACTCTTCACGCCAGGGCAGTAGGTTAATATTGGCCATCAGTCGAGCGCCCTCAGTGCGAGCCCTGCTGCAACCATCATTGCGGGTGCGTCACCGCTCAGTGCGACGGCATTGACGCGCGGCGATATCGACATGTTAGTAAATGGATTGGCAATGGTTGTCGGAATAGCCAGCCGGCTTTCAACCAGCGACAGCAAACCGTCCGTCGACGCCACACCTCCGGCTAAGAAAATATGGTCAACCGAATTAAAACTACTCGATGAGTAAAAAAACTGGAGCGATCGCCCGATCTGCTGCACCACAGCTTCCTTGAACGGCATCAGTACTTCTTCTTCATAACCGTCGGGCAAACCACCCTGCTTTTTAGCCAGGCCGGCTTCTCGCAGTGGCAGGCTGTAACGCCTCATAATTTCGTCGGTCAGCTGCTTACCTCCAAAATTTTGCTCGCGCGTGTACGCATTACTGCCCTGATTGAGTACCGACAGGGTGGTCATGGTCGCGCCAATGTCGACCACCGCCACTGTCGCCGCCGGATCCACACCCGCTAACGGCCTGATCAGCTCGTACGCGCGCTCCATGGCGTAGGCCTCAACGTCGACTACCTTTGGCGTCAGACCGGCAATCTCGAGTGCTTCAACGCGCGAATTAATGGTTTCCCGTCGACACGCCGCCAACAGAACATCGACCTGGTCATCTCTACCGGCAGTCGAGCCTTGAACCTCAAAATCAAGAGCGACTTCTTCAAGGGGGTAGGGAATGTATTGATCAGCCTCGAGCGCAATCTGGGTCTCTAGCTCTTCGTCCGTTAGACCTGCTGGCATGGCGATCGTTTTATTAATCACCGATGACCCTGAAACCGCTGTAATCACTTCGGTCGCGCGCGATCGACTCTGATGCATCACGCTTTTAATAGCTGTCGCTACTTCACCGACGTTATTAATGTTTTTTTCAAAGACGGCGCCTTGAGGGACTGAGGCGACCGAATACGCTTCGACACGGTAGCCCCCGTTGGCCGATGAGAGTTCCAACAGCTTTACCGTTGTTGAGCTGATATCAATACCAACCCTAGATCCCTGTCTGTTCTTCGACAACGCACTAAACACAGACATCAACTTCCCCGTGTACCTCCACAAGCGCAGCCGTCATTCGTCAATAAAATGACAGCACCACAGTGATTGCAACACAGGTTGGGCTAAAGTGCGAATTCGGAGGTAGTATGTTGCCCTCCAGAATGACGATTGCGTCGCAAATTTACACAATAGGCCGGAGAAGATGGCTTGTCGCTAATGAACTACAGCATAAGAATATTCGGGCTGATGTCGGCGGCAGCGATTTGGTGGCTGGCGGGTCTCTACCTGTACCTCAGCCCAAAACTGCCTGAGGCGTCGGCACTGACAGACATCAAGCTGCAAACGCCATTGCGGATCGTGAGTTCCGACGGGCAACTTATCGGCCAGTTCGGTGAGCAAAAGCGGATACCGGCGCGCTATGAAGATCTCCCGCAGTCTTTTGTCGATGCGCTGCTCGCCGCAGAGGATGACGGGTTTTTTGAACACTCTGGAATCGACTTCCTTGGACTGGCGCGTGCGGTTTCTGAACTGGTTACTACGGGTAGCAAGCAAAGTGGTGGGTCCACAATCACCATGCAAGTCGCGCGCAACTTTTTCCTAAGTCTCGATCAAACCTTCATTCGCAAATTTACCGAAATCTTACTCGCCCTTGAAATAGAGCAACGGCTGACGAAAGAGGAAATCCTCGAGTTATATGTCAATCGCGTTTTTTTAGGACATCGCAGCTATGGCTTTGAAACCGCGGCGCAGACCTACTACGGCAAAACACTTGCTGAGTTGTCGCTGGCTGAACACGCCATGCTGGCGGGTGTCCCGCAGGCGCCTTCCCGAAACAACCCGCTCAGTAACCCGAAACGCAGCGAGGTCCGCAGAAATTGGATTCTAGGCCGCATGCTGGCACTGGATATGATCGATGAGACCGCCCACCAAGAGGCACGATCGAGCGCCGACGATGCGTCATTTAACGGGCTGAAAGTGGAGGTCGACGCAGATTATATTGCTGAAATGGCAAGGCAAGTTGCGGTCGATCGATTGGGAAGCGCGGCCTATACGGACGGCTACGTGGTTCACACTACGGTCAACGGCAACCTCCAGCAAGCAGCTCGAGACGCGGTAATCGATGGCTTAATCACGTACGACAATCGTCACGGATGGCGCGGGCCAGAACAGCAACACCCACCGAATCAGGATGAAACACCCGAAGCGCTAAAAAGCCGCTGGGCCAAAGCGCTAAGAGCCATGCCCGTAATTGCTGACCTGTCGCCCGCCATCGTCACGCAACTCAATGAAGACGGCGTTGCACTGATGCTTCGTGACGGCTCGGACGGCGCCCTGAGCTGGTCAAATGACCTACGCCGAATCCGACGATTCGTTACCGAAGATCGACGGAGTCCCGCCGTCCAATCCGTCTCCGACCTGCTGCAAGTAGGAGACCTTGTGCGTGTGAGTCAACGCGATGAGGCACTAAAACTTGCACAAGTGCCTCGCGTACAGGGTGCTCTTGTTTCTCTAGACCCCAGCGATGGTTCAATTAAGGCGCTGGTCGGGGGGATGGGCTTTGTGCTGTCAAAATTTAACCGTGCCACACAGGCCAGTCGACAGCCCGGATCGAATTTCAAAGCCTTCCTCTATGCTGCTGCTTTAGAAAATGGCATTCACCCAGCAACACTTATCAACGACGCACCCGTCGTGGTCGGCAACCTCACCAATGAGGATATGTGGCGACCTGAAAACGACAGCGGTCGGTTTTATGGACCCACGCGCGTCCGCGAGGCCCTCACTTTCTCTCGAAATTTGGTGTCTATCCGAGTCTTACAGCAACTCGGCGTCAGTAAGCTGATCGAGATGGCAGGTCGAGTCGGTTTTGATGTGAGCGACATGCAACCGAACTTAACACTGGCACTCGGAACACACGCCTATACACCACTGGAGATTGCCAGTGGTTATACCGTGATAGCCAATGGTGGTTTTAAGGTAGAGCCATGGCTCATCGACCGCATTGAAGATGTCGACGGCAATATTATTTACCAGGCGGACCCCGCTGTGGCCTGTGCCCGCTGTCAATCGGAACCGCGTGATGACGACTTCCGTGAAGCTTCACGAATCGAAGATTTACTCGACGATGCTGACCCCGACGTGCGCGAGGCGCCACGGATCATTGATGAACGTGTTACTTACGTCTTAACGTCGATGCTCGAAGACGTGATTCAACGCGGGACAGGGAGGCGCGCAAAGGTGCTCGAGCGCAACGACCTGGCCGGTAAAACGGGGACCACTAACGGACCCCGGGACGCTTGGTTTTCCGGTTACAACAAAGACCTTGTGACCACGACTTGGGTGGGCTTTGACGATTACAGTTTAATGGGCAAACGAGAATTTGGTGGCACCGCTGCGCTGCCTATTTGGATCGACTTTATGCGGACAGCACTTCCGCCCCAAAGCGCTGAGGCTGAGATGCCCGCCGGCGTGGTTCGGCTTCGCATCGACAAAGAGTCAGGCCAGCGTTCAGACGGTCAGTCGACTTCCATTTGGGAGGTTTTCTTGGAGGAGTTCACCCCATCGAATCAGCGGGGACGAACCAATTCGGCGGATACTGAGGACCTTGATGGACTTTTCTAAGAAGCGTTGCACCTACAGCAAGGACGCAACAAAAAACGCCGACTTGCGCCGGCGTTCTTAGACACTCACAAACGAATTACTTCTTGAGGCCACGCCCTGCGAATCGCTTGTTAAAGCGATCGACACGACCGCCCGAATCAACAATTTTCTGCTTACCCGTAAAGAACGGATGACACCGACTACAAACGTCAATAGTGATATCCTTCGAAAGCGTTGAACGCGTCTTAATTTCGTTGCCACAGCTGCACCGAGCCGTGATGTCTTCGTAACGCGGATGAATATCTGCCTTCATGTTGCCCTCGAGCACCTTGTGGGTGTCTAGTAAAAAAGAGCGCGGATGATACCAGAGCCCAAAGCCAATTCAAGCCCTGTCGTATGGGTAATCGCAATACCGTCACCTTTACACAAGGTATTCGAGTATTTGCCACCCGCGTCGGGCCGAAACAACCCTGAACCGGGCGCTCGGGTGCGCCTGCCATTCGCGGGCCGAGAGGTCACTGGCATTTTCATAGAAAAACGTCACAGCCAGCTCGCAGACGTCACCAAGTTAAAGCAGGTCAAAATACTGTTGGATCCCTCGGATACGCTCCTGAGTCGCGACCAATTGACGTTGCTCCAGTGGTTTTCTGATTACTACCTTGTCGCCTTGGGAGAGGCTATCCCTTTGGGGCTGTCCAATCGCGAGCGCAAAGGCAATGCTGAGTGGCAACCACCCCTTGACCACCTTTACCGCACTACAAACACGCAGGGGTTGATAGAGGCCCCAAACCGGGCCAAACAGCAGCAGGCAGCCTTAGCCATCATCGGCAGTGACACCATTGCGGTGAAAGACCTAGAGCAAAAGGGTATTTCCAAGACCGTCATTCGGTCGCTCGTCAGCTCAGGTCTGGCCAGTAAAGTCGCCGCCCCAAACTGCCCGAGCCCGCGCAAGACGCGCGAGCTAGAACTCACAGACGAGCAGCGACACGTCTGTCAGCAACTCGGCGCGAACCTAGATCACTTTCAAGGTCATGTGCTTGAGGGCGTGACCGGTAGTGGTAAAACCGAGGTTTATATTGACTGCATAAAGCAAGTCATCGCTCAGGGGCGTCAAACACTCGTTATTGTTCCGGAGATTGGGCTGACACCGCAGACCCGATCTCGCTTCGAACAGGCGTTGGGGCTCGAGGTACCCGTCATTCATTCAGGGGTTTCAGAAGCAGAACGCAGTCGCGCGTGGTCTATGGCACGCGCCGGTACGGCACCCGTAATTTTGGGGACGCGCTCGTCAGTATTTTGTAGCTTTAAAAGACTCGGACTCATTATCGTTGATGAGGAGCATGACGCCGCGTTCAAGCAACGAGATCATCCCCGGTACTCGGCGCGCGATGTTGCGGTCAAGCGCGCACAACTTTGCAATTGCCCCGTGATCCTTGGTAGTGCAACACCCAGCCTCGAAACGCTTGCAAACAGTCAGGCCGGAAAGTACGCGCATCATCGACTGACACAACGCCCCAACAATGCGAGCCTACCCGTTATCAGCACAATCGATACGCGTGGCCTCGCCTTGACGGGTGGGCTCTCAGACCGAGCCATTGAGCAAATCGCCGATACGGTCGCACGTCAGGAACAGGCGCTGCTTTTCATGAATCGCCGAGGCTTTGCCCATTCTTTGCAGTGCGAGGACTGCGGCTGGACGGCTGGATGCCATCAATGTGATTCATCGATGGTGGTCCACCGCAATCCACCACATTTGAGTTGTCACCAGTGCGAGTCGACCCGACCGACACCCACCCGCTGCGAGCAGTGTCACAGTGTTCGCTTATCCAGCAAAGGGATTGGCACAGAACAGCTTGAACTAATCGTACAGCGCCTTTTTAAGTCCACTCCACTCTTTAGAATCGACAGCGACAGCGTCTCGAACCTCAGTGCGCTTCAAAATGTTTTAAGCCAAATTAAGGAGGCATCGAGCGCGATTCTTTTAGGCACACAAATGCTGTCAAAAGGTCATGACTTTCCTCGCGTGACGTGTGTGGTGGTGGTAGATGCAGACGGCCTATTGTTTAGCCCCGACTTCCGTGCAGAAGAGCGCTTACTGCAATTACTCGTTCAGGTCTCTGGACGGTCAGGCAGAGCTCATTTACCCGGCAAGGTACTTATTCAGACGCGCAACCCTGATCACCCGTTAATTCAGCAAATACTGGATCGCCCGTACTCTGAAAAAGCACGTGAACTGCTGGCTCGCAGACGCGCCTTAGGCCTGCCCCCAAGTGGCGCGCTGGGGTTGATTCGATGCGACAGTAAAAACGAAGTTGACGCCATCGAGTTTTTAACCCAACTCACAGCAAAGGTCACCACCTCTAAAACCTTGAGGCTGATGGGTCCCATGCCGACGCTGATGACGCGGCGGGCGGGACTTTACCGCTACCAAGTCATTGCCCACAGTCAATCGAGAAAAGAGGTGCATGCGCTGTTGCAACAAGCTGTAGAAATAGGCTCGCAACTTAAAATCGGTCGAAAAATGAGTTGGTTTGTAGAAATCGATCCAACGGAAACGCTGTAACGCGATACACTACACCCCCGTGAGCCCAAGGCCTTAGCGGCCCCAACAAATCAAGCGATATACATGAAAGATCAGGTCGTTACATTAATCGAACAAGCTATTGAGACGTTGAAGGTCGAGGGTCTGTTGCCTAAAGAGACAACGCCTCCACCTCAGGTCGACCACACGCGCAATCCCGAACATGGCGATCTCGCCACTAATATGGCGATGGTGCTGGCAAAGCGGGCAGGTGTACCCCCTCGCGATTTAGCCCAAGCCATTATCGAGCGGCTCCCGACCAATAGCGTTATTACTCGCTGCGATATCGCGGGCCCTGGCTTTATTAACTTCCACATTTCCCAAGCAAGCAACCTCGCCATTGTTGAAACAGTGCTCTCTCAGGGGACCAAGTTCGGTCAGTCTGAGCACGGCGAAGGAAAGCGCGTGCAAGTTGAGTTTGTGTCAGCCAACCCAACGGGCCCGTTGCATGTCGGTCATGGTCGTGGCGCCGCCATCGGCGACGCGATATGTCGACTTCTCGAAAATGCAGGCTGGTCCGTGCATCGCGAATTTTACTACAACGACGCAGGACAACAGATCAGTAATTTAGCCCTCTCCGTCAAAGCACGCATCGATGGACTCGAGCCCTCTGATAAGGGCTGGCCCAAGGACGGCTACCAAGGCAGCTACATTAAAGATGTTGCAGCGGCGTATCTGGCGAAGGAAACCGTCAACGCAGCAGACCGTCAGGTGGTGGCGTCGGGTAATGCCAATGATCTGGACGACATTCAGTTGTTTGCCGTCGCTTGGTTACGCCGAGAGCAAGACGAGGACCTGAGAGCGTTCGATGTTAATTTCGACCACTACTTTCTCGAATCTTCGCTGTATAAATCGGATGCCGTTCAAAAAACCGTCGATGCCTTGATTGGTAATCAGCACACCTACGAACTCGATGACGCGTTGTGGTTAAAAACGACAGACTTTGGCGATGACAAGGACCGCGTCATGCGAAAGCGTGAAGGTGGTTACACGTACTTTGTTCCCGATGTGGCGTATCACCTCGATAAGTGGGAACGCGGATTCGAGCGCGTCATTAATGAACAAGGCGCCGATCACCACAGCACTATCACGCGCGTACGCGCTGGACTGCAAGGGCTCGAAACCGGTATTCCCAAAGGATGGCCAGAGTACGTACTGCACCAAATGGTCACCGTCATGCGCGATCAAGAGGAAGTGAAACTTTCCAAGCGTGCGGGAAGCTACGTCACGTTGCGCGACCTTATTGATTGGGTTGGCCGTGATGCCACCCGTTATTTTTTGACCGCGCGAGCAGCGACATCACAGCTCACTTTCGACATCGATCTCGCCCGCTCTAAAAGCAATGAAAATCCGGTCTATTACATTCAGTATGCGCACGCGCGTATTTGCAGCGTTCAGAAAAAGGCCGTCACGCACTTTGGCCAATGGGTATCTGCAGACGGGCTTCCCCATTTAGACCAGTTACAGCACAGCGAAGAGCAATCGCTGGCGTTGTCGCTCAGCAAATACCCCGAGGTCGTAGCCGGAGCAACCCTGCGTCTGGAGCCTCATGCAGTAGCCAACTATCTGCGCGATGTCGCAGCTGAGTTTCACTCCTTCTACAACGCGCACAAGATCATTGATGACAATCAAGACGTCAGTCTCGCACGGTTAGCGTTGGCAACCGCTACCCAACACGTTATCGCTAACGGCTTGCGTATTTTGGGTGTCTCCTCACCCGAGGTCATGTAACGATGGCCGCTCCCCAGAAGAGTGTTAAGCGAAAGCGCCCAACAACGAGTGCCACCCGGCGCACACCGGCGCAAAGCAAGAAGAAACAGTCAGAAGATCCACTCTTTAACTCGTCACATATCAGCGGGTTTATCGTCGGCGCAATGACGGGGGCCGTTGCCAGTCTGGGCATTATCGCTGGGATCAATCCAACGGCCCTGCCGCAGTCGATCATATCGGCTCAAGAAACCCCATCTGAAGTATCACCGCAGCCGAGCTTTACCTTCTTTGATACGTTAGAAGACGAGGCGCTGAGCACACAATCATCGCCACCGAGTCCTGTCAGCCCCTCTGAATACTCCAAGTACGTGCTGCAGGCGGGCTCTTTTAGGGCTGTCGCGGATGCCGACAGGCGTCGCGGTGAACTGGCGCTTTTGGGACTAGAGTCCTCCATTGAGGAAATGCGCGTCGACAGCGGATCGTGGCACCGAATTTATATTGGGCCCTTTAACAGCCGGTCAGAGATGGCCAAGGCTCGGAGCCTCGCAGCTCAGTCAAATATCGAAACCCTTCTTCTCAAGCGATCAGACTAGCGTCGCAGTGACAAACACAATGAGCCAAACTGCCCCAGAGTCTCTAAAATACAGCGTCAGTCGGCGCGAACTGTCGGTCACTTTTGCCGACTCTGATCCGGCGCAGTTGGGGGCAGAACTCTTACGGGTACTGTCACCATCGGCAGAGGTTCAGGGACATGGCCCGGGCCAGGAAACCCTCCAAAGTGGGAAATCTCAAGTCCATGTCACCGATATTCAAGCGGTAGGACATTACGCCGTGCAACTGACTTTTGACGACGGGCACAGCTCCGGGCTGTACACTTGGGCGTATCTAGCGCACTTGGTGGCAAACAAAGATCGGCTTTGGAACGAATACTTAGAAAAATTGGCGAACGCAGGCGCATCGCGAGACCCGCACACGGACATCGTCAGAGTCATTGGTTAGCGTGGGCTGTTTTAGACATTAGGGAAGTATGATGAGCACACACGATAAGGTCACAGACGACACCACCGATTTTGGCTTCGAGCGCGTAAAAAAGGGCGAGAAAGCAGGTCGTGTTCGTGAAGTGTTTGACTCCGTAGCCGCGCGCTACGACGTCATGAATGACCTCATGTCAGGCGGTATGCACCGGCTGTGGAAGCGTTTCACCATCGAGCTAAGCGCGGTACGACCAGGACAAACAGTCCTCGATATTGCAGGTGGCACGGGCGATCTCGCAGCAAAATTTTCAAAGCTTGTAGGGGCCGACGGCCATGTCGTACTTGCCGACATCAACGCCGCAATGCTCTCTGTGGGCAGAGACCGTCTTATCGATAAAGGCGCGCTTAGTAATATTAGCGTCGTTCAGGCCGATGCTCAGTACCTCCCTTTCGAGGACAACAGCATCGACTGTATTACCATCGCGTTTGGGCTTAGAAATGTGACTGACAAGAACAAAGCGCTGGCGTCAATGCATCGTGTCTTGAAGCCAGGGGGTCGTCTCTTAGTGCTGGAGTTTTCAAAACCGGTCTCCCCGCTCTTATCTAAAATTTACGACACCTACTCGTTCTCTGCACTGCCCGCGATGGGCAAGATCATTACCGACGACGCAGACAGCTACCGCTATCTTGCCGAGTCCATCCGCAAACACCCTGACCAGGATACGCTGCTTAATATGGTCGAAGATGCCGGTTTCGTTGATTGCCGCTACCACAATATGACCGGTGGAATCGTGGCAGTTCACCGAGGTATTAAAGGCTAGTGACAATGCAGCACGATCCCGCAGTCATCGCCGGCGTTTGCCTCGTCGCAGAAGCTGCGCTTGCACGTGCCATTGCACTGTCGCCGGGAACAGCGCAGCAACTTGCGCAACTCCATCCCGTTGAGCTCGCCATTGCCTGTACAAATCCAGCGATCGACGTCTTTCTGGTCATTAACGGCGACGGTGCGATTAACGTATCAAGCTACCGAGAGACCGAGCCCACGGTGTGTATATCCGGATCTTCGAGTGCATTCCTTAAAGTCGCCAGCGCATCCGATCCGGCAGCCGCACTGATCAATGGCAATATTAAAATCACTGGTGATACCGCTGTACTCATGACGTTACAAAATGTACTGAGTGACCTGAATATCGACTGGGAGGCGCCCTTGGTCGACCTTCTTGGTCCAATCGTTGGACATCAACTTGCGAACCTTTTGCGAGGGTTGACCACCGCATCCAAAGTCGCGCACCAAAGTGCGCGTCGGCAGTTGAGTGAATTCATCCTTGAAGAGGGGCGTCTATCGCCGCCGAGAGCGGAACTGGACGACTTTTTAGGGTCTGTTGACGATATGGTACTGCGTGTTGACCGGGCTGAGTCGCGGCTAAAGCGCTTGAAAAACCGCGTCGACATTTTGAGCGGAGCGAGTGTGTGAAACGTGCCATTGCATTTCTAACCACCGCGCGCAGGCATCGATTAGGGGTGTTTTTGCCGCAAGGCTCAAGCAAGGTGCTTCGCTGGCTACTGTCGAGCAAAGAAACCGCGGACTCAGCACCACGCGGTGAGCGCCTGAGATCGGCACTTGAGTCCCTAGGGCCCGTACCCATTAAGTTCGGCCAGCTGTTGTCCACCCGGCGCGATCTCTTGCCCGATGAAATTGCAGACGAACTGGCGTTACTGCAAGACAATGTCGCTCCATTTTCAACCGAGGCGGCCGTCAATATTATCGAGGCGCAACTCAAACAACCCATTGCCACAGCCTTTCGTGATTTTGACTCAACACCACTCGCCGCTGCATCGGTGGCCCAGATTCACGGGATCACGCTGAACGATGGCGAAGCCGCAGTCATCAAAGTCCTGCGACCCGGAATAGAGAAGCAAATTGCGGCGGACATTCGCCTTTTTAAGCGCCTTGCTTGGCTGATAGATCGGGTTTCTGAGGATCTGCGACGACTTCGATTGCCAGAAATCGTAAAGGACTATGAGGCCACGATCTTGGCCGAACTGGACTTACGACGCGAAGCGGCGAATGCGTCATTGCTGAAAAAGAATACAGCTCAGCGAAAGCTTGTGTTCGTACCCACCACTTTTTGGGACTACAGCACGCCCAAGCTCATGGTCTCGGAACGAATCACCGGCATCCCCGTAGGTGACATCGGGGCGCTGCATAATGCCGGGGTCAACATGAAGGTCCTTGCTGAACGCGGCGTGGAAATATTCTTTTCTCAGGTGTTTGATGACTGCTTCTTTCACGCCGACATGCACCCTGGCAACATTTTTGTGGATGCGACAAATCCAGATTTGCCAACCTACATCGCGATCGACTGCGCCATTGTCGGACAGCTTTCTCGGGACGATCAGTATTACGTGGCACGCAATTTACTTGCGATTTTGCAGCGCAATTACAGGCTGGTCGCAGAGCTGCATATTGAAAGTGGTTGGGTTCCCGCATCGACGCGAGTTCAAGACTTTGAGTCGACTATCCGCATGCTGTGTGAACCTATTTTCGATCGCCCACTGCACCAAATTTCTCTCGGACACATGCTGGTAAATCTGTTCAAGGCCGCGTCAAGTTTTGATATGAAAGTCCAGCCGCAACTTGTGCTCCTTCAAAAGACGCTCCTCAACATTGAAGGGCTGGGTCGACAACTCTACCCTGAGCTCAACCTGTGGGAGACGGCAAAGCCATTTTTAGAGGACTGGCTCAAGCGGCAATACAGTCCCGTGAACATAGTGAAACAACTCCAGCGCGATGCACCCGCCTTCATCCATCACGCCTCTCAGTTGCCAGAGGTCATTCCACAGTTTCTGGCCCTTCAACGACAAGCCCTTAGCGACACGCCCAGTCAGCGTTCTTCAAAAGTGAGTGCCGACTTATTCATCGGCTCGGGTCTCACGATACTGATTATGTCCCTTGCGCTCGATCTTCAATCCGGCGGGTATGCGGGACTGGGCATAGTGCTTCTGGCAGCAGGACTCCTCACTCGCGGCAAGTGATCGTAGGGCCATGGCGTGGCATACTGTTGCAATGACAAACAATGACCAGACCTCGATACCCCAGACGATGCAGCCCAAGTGGAATGCAGACGGCCTGCTGCCGGCTATTGCGCAAGATGCCCGTACGGGCGAAGTGCTGATGATGGCTTGGATGAACGAGGAAGCACTCCGGCTCACGTTGAGCGAAAACCGAACCGTCTATTGGTCACGGTCGCGCAAGTCTCTATGGCGAAAAGGCGAAACGTCGGGCAACGTTCAAGAGCTGATTGACGTTCGGCTGGACTGCGATGGCGATACACTGTTGCTTAAGGTCCATCAGGTGGGCGAAGGTGCGTGCCACACAGGCCGTCGGCATTGTTTTTTTTACGAGCCCAAAGACAAGCAATGGGTCTTCGGAGCAAGCGACTGTGACTGACCTGTTGAACGCAATCGCGGCGGTCATTGAGGAGCGGCGAACAGCGGACCCGGATACCTCCTATGTCGCAAGCCTCAACCAAAAAGGCCTCGATAAGATCTTAGAGAAGGTCGGAGAGGAGGCCATTGAAGTCATTTTGGCCGCCAAAACACTTGATTCGTCAGGCGGCAGCAATCAAGCAGTGATCAGCGAAGTCGCGGACCTCGTATTTCACTCGATGGTGATGCTGGACAGGCTGGGTATCAGTCATAATGAAGTGTTAGACGCTCTGGCGTTACGTCAAGGTGTGTCGGGTCTTGAAGAGAAGGCGTCACGCAACCACTCGTCGGGCAAGAACGCCCACAACGATTACACACGGTGAACTATTATGGGATTTAGCGGCATTGGAATATGGCAACTACTGATCGTTCTCGCCATCGTCGTCTTGATTTTTGGCACAAAGCGCCTCCCCGGTGCCGCCCGAGACCTCGGCAGCGCGATTACTCACTTTCGCGAAGGCATTAAACGCAACGACGACGAAGCGCCCAAAATCGACGACTCAAAGGAAGAAAGCGACAAATAACGTCGCGCTATAGATGTTAGATATCGGTTTCGCTGAACTTTTAGTTGTCAGTGCCATTGCGTTGTTCGTGGTAGGCCCTGAGCGACTCCCCAGTGCTCTAAGGTCCATGTCGCTATGGGTGGGCCGCGTGCGTCGAGGATTTGAAGAAATTAAAGCCGATGTCAGTCGAGAAATGCACAACGAAGAGGTCATGCGTGCGCTCAAAGAGAGTCGAGATGAAGTACAAGACATCGCAGACGTCAGTAGCGCCTTGTCGATAGAGCCGACCACCGATGCGACT
>DGPO01000009.1:25724-28332 GCA_002390485.1 Halieaceae bacterium UBA4438
CCGATAGCGAGACTGTATTGGATAAGGGAGCCTAGCCCCTGTGACTGCTGACGACCCGATGCCACTCGTCGCACATCTGCGAGAGCTCAGAGACCGGTTCCGTAACGCCATTATCGCAGTCTTTGTTGCTTTTTTAGGTCTTTTCCCGTTTGCAAATCAGTTGTACACCTATGTGTCGGAGCCCCTGAGAACACTGCTGCCTGAAGGCTCTTCAATGATCGCGACCGAGGTCACTTCACCCTTTCTTACCCCTTTCAAACTCTCTTTGGTACTCGCAGTTTTTGTCGCCATGCCCGTCATCCTGAGTCAGATTTGGGGCTTTATCGCACCAGGCCTTTACAAGGCGGAGAAGCGAATTGCCATCCCTTTACTCGCCTCGAGTGTGGTGCTGTTTTATGCCGGCGTGGCGTTTGCCTATTACGTGGTTTTCCCTTTGTTGTTTGGATTTTTCACGACAGTGGGGCCGGGCGATATTTCGGTAATGACGGACATTAATCGTTACCTAGACTTTGTGCTTAAATTGTTTTTTGCGTTTGGCTTGGCGTTTGAGGTCCCGGTTGCCGCTGTCATTCTTATTCTGACGGGTGTAGTGAGTGCCGATCAGCTCGCCAATAACCGCGCCTATGTCATTGTGGGCTGTTTCGTCATGGGCATGTTGCTCACACCGCCCGATGTGATCTCACAGACACTGCTCGCACTGCCTATGTGGCTGCTGTTTGAAGTTGGATTAATCATGGGTCGTTTTTTGTCAAAGGGTGGACCGACTGATGAGTGAGCACGAGAAAAGCCCGACCGATTCGAAGAGCGCCGGGAAAACGAAATCGCTGAAGCCACTGCGCGAGCTTCTTGGCTTTCTGTGGCCGCATAAGATGCGACTCATTTACGCGAGTGCAGCGCTTATTTTCACCGCGATGACACAGCTTTCGCTGGGCTATGGTATTCAAATACTGATCGACCAAGGTTTTTCAAATCAGAGTCAAGAAGGTCTTAGGCGTGCGGTGTTGTTTATGGTCACTGTTGGCTTTGCTATGGCTTGTGGATCGTTTATTCGTTTCTACTTAGTGTCTTGGCTTGGTGAACGAGTGAGTGCAGACCTACGTCGCGATGTGTTCAATAACCTCATTACCGTTCACCCCGGTTTTTATGAAAAAAATCAGGCGGGCGAGATTATGTCTCGCATCACTACCGACACGACGTTATTACAAACCCTCATTGGATCGTCGGTTAGTCTGGCGGCAAGAAACGCCCTCACGCTTGTGGGTGCATTGATCTTAATGTCGCTGACCAACATTAAATTGACCTTAATTATGCTCATCGGCGTGCCGCTTGCACTGCTACCGGTGCTCTATTTGGGGCGACGAGTGCGCAACTTATCGAACAAAAGCCAGGCGAGTATCGCAAGCGTTGGCAGCCGAGCCGGTGAGGTACTCCAGTCAATCAAGATCGTCCAAAGCTTCCAGCGAGAAGCCATGGAACGATCCGTTTTTGAAACCGAAGTCGCCCGAGCCTTTGACATCGCCAAACAGCGCATTCAGCAGCGCGCATGGCTGATGGCCTGTGCGATCTTTTTATTCCTCGGCGGTATGGTCGGCATGATGTGGAGTGGCGGACAAGACGTCATTGCCGGTCGCATGAGTGGTGGTGATCTCGGCGCGTTCGTATTTTACGCGGTGATGCTTGGAACCGCCTTCGCCACACTCTCAGAAGTGTGGGGCGATTTGCAGCGCGCCGCGGGCGCGGCAGAACGGTTGGTCGAGCTTCTGCACCAAGAGAGCGATATTATCGACAACGGCTCAGCAGTGATCTCTCACGGTCAGGCTCTCGTGGCCCAAGATATGCGGTTTACCTACCCCTCAAGACCCGAAAACCCAGCACTGACTGACTTTAACCTCACGATAGCCCCAGGACGAACACTGGCGTTGGTCGGCCCCTCAGGTGCGGGCAAGTCGACTTTGTTTGAGTTGTTGCAGCGTTTTCACGACCCCAGTGCAGGGTTACTCACCTACGGTGGAACACCACTAGCCGACTTCCCCTTGCGAGACTGGCGAAACAAGACGGCGCTGGTTCCTCAGGCGCCGATCTTATTCTCGGGAGACATTGCCTATAATATTGGCTACGGCAATCCGCATGCGAGCCAAGAAGACATCGAGGCGGCCGCCCAAGCCGCGTATGCGCAAGAGTTTATCGCGCGGCTGCCCAATGGCTACCAAAGCGAAATTGGAGCTCAAGGCGTACAGCTCTCGGGCGGTCAGCGTCAACGTATCGCACTGGCACGCGCTATTTTGAAAAACCCTGAGATCCTTTTGCTTGATGAGGCCACCAGTGCGCTCGATACCGAAAGTGAGCACTACGTCCAACTGGCTCTGGCCAAGCTAACGCGCGGGCGCACGACCATTATTATCGCGCACCGACTTTCGACCATCGTTAATGCAGATGCAATCGCGGTTATTAACGACGGCTCGGTTGTCGACGTTGGAACACATAATGAATTGATGGTGCGCTGTGGGCTCTATCAGCGTCTTGCGAGCATGCAGTTCAAAGAGACGCAGGAAGAAGAGCCCCAAATCACTCAACCGGCGGCCTAAGCTGAAGTCCAAGCGTCGTCGTT
>DGPO01000009.1:28380-28667 GCA_002390485.1 Halieaceae bacterium UBA4438
CAGAGCAAGTCCAGAGCAAGTCCATCCAAAGCGTTACTCTTGGGATTAAGTTTAGGAACCGCGGGCTTCAGATACAGAGCGAGCAGGCGGTTATACACGGCGCAAGTGCGCAATGCTTTCAACGCAAGTCGCCTCAGAATGGGCAGGCGTAAAAATTCGAAGCAAAAAAAAGGCGCCGAATACGGCGCCTTCAATTGCATTAAGCCATTACGAGAATTCTCTGACCAAGCCGCCGATCGACTCTTTAGCGTCACCAAAGAGCATTCGCGCGTTGTCTTTGTAAAACA
>DGPO01000054.1:0-5461 GCA_002390485.1 Halieaceae bacterium UBA4438
CGCATCATCGGCGTGTGTTGGCTTGTATCTGACCCTGTAACCATGCTGTTTATCTATCTACAGACCGCTTGTGTGCCAAGGCCTCCGGAAAGCGGGAAACCTTGGCGCTCTATTATTTCTGTTTCACTGCTCCGTCACAATCATCATCTGACTCGCTGACGGCCCGTGAACCCACAGGTAATGCCCCCGAGCAAACCCTCGGTAGCCCCTAAACCGGGCTAGGCAGGTGTTAAACCACTATTTCCCCCCGCCCTCGGCGGTTGGGTGCTTAGAGTAACCCGAACGCGTCAGCGAAGTTAGAATAGATCAGTATTAATCAACAATACCGGTCGGACCTTACGGGTCGCGGGCGCGTGAAAATCAGACGAGGTTCGTTAAAGTTGAATGACTCGCGTACGCCGAAGTTTATTTCCCGAGTTTTACTGAGGTCACTGGCTGTCGATGGTTTTTAGGGCTATCGTCAGCGCTGAACTGTCACTATTAAGGGGTCATAATGATGAGGCTAATGCTTGGGCTGATTGCTCTTCTTGTCACACATACAGCGAGCGCAGCGACCGTCATTCACGCCGGCTTTCTGTTTGATACAAAGCGCGGCGAAGTTGCTGAGCAGCAGACAATTACCATTGAGGGCGGGCGGATTCTCTCGGTGCAAAAGGGCTTTGTCGATGTGGCCAATGCGGATGTGATTAACCTGCGAGACGCCTACGTGTCGCCAGGATTCATGGATATGCACGTTCATCTGGATGGTGAGTTGAATCCCCCTGCGAGCTACTCGGAGGAGTTCTTTATGAATTCAGCCGACATCGCATTGCGCTCCACAGTGTATGCGCGACGAACCTTAAACGCCGGATTCACCACGGTGCGTGATTTGGGTGCGGGTGACATAGATGCCATTTTTGCACTGCGCGATGCGATTGAAAAAAACATCGTCGACGGTCCGCGTATTTTTGCGGCAGGTAAGTCGCTCGCCACCACGGGAGGTCACGCGGACCCTACAAACGGCATCAGGACTGATTTGCGCGGCGACCCGGGTCCCAAAGAGGGCGTTGTGAATGGGCCTGAGGACGCTTACAAAGCGGTCAGGCAGCGCTATAAAGACGGCAGTGATGTGGTCAAACTGACCGTAACGGGCGGTGTTTTGTCACTCGCTAAAAGTGGCGATAACCCACAGTTCACTGACCAGGAACTGTCGGCGGTCATGTCAGCCGCGAACGATTACGGCTTCGTCGTGGCGGTGCACGCACACGGAGCACTGGGTATGAAGCGGGCCATAAGGGCGGGCGTGGATTCCGTGGAGCACGGCACCTACATGGACGATGAGGCGATAGGACTCATGCTCAGTCAGGGGACGTGGTATGTCCCTACTATCTCTGCCGGTAAGTGGGTTGGCGATCTTGCAAAGATGGACGGTAAACTCCCGGCTGTTGTGCGACCCAAAGCGGCCGCCATTGGTCCTCAAATACAAGACACGTTTGCTGAGGCGTATAAAGCGGGTGTGAAAATTGCGTTTGGTACCGATTCAGGTGTGTCGCCCCACGGCGCAAACGCAAAGGAGTTTCGCTTCATGGTCGAGGCAGGCATGCCGGTGATGGCTGCTATTCAGTCGGCGACGGTCAATGCCGCATCGTTGTTGCGGGTCGATGACAGCCTCGGCCAGATTGCGCCGGGATTTCACGCTGATATTGTCGCGTTTGATGCCAATCCGCTGACCGACGTCACCGTGTTAGAGCGTCCCAGCTTTGTAATGAAGGCGGGCAGTGTATTTCGAAATGATGGGGAGTAATCATGCGGTGGTTGTTAATGTGTTTATCGATGGTGTCGACGATGGCGGTCGCTGAGAGTTCACCGGTTGCGATTGCGCTGCACGGGGGTGCCGGCACTATAGAGCGGGGCAAGATGAGTGCTGAACTTGAGGCCACCTATCGTGTTTTTCTTGAGGCCGCCATTACCGATGGGCACCGGCAGTTGGCGGCCGGACACCCAGGGCTGGACGTTGTGGTCAACGTGATTCAAAAAATGGAAGACTCTCCGCTCTTTAATGCAGGCAAGGGGGCTGTCTACACCTGGGATGGCCGCCATGAGCTAGACGCGTCGATTATGCATGGCCAGCAGTTGGAAGCAGGCGCTGTGGCAGGGGTTACCACGGTCAAGTCGCCCATTGCGCTGGCGAGGACGGTCATGGAGGACTCGCCGCATGTCATGTTGGCCGCCAAAGGGGCTGAAGCCTTTGCGACGGCGCAGGGAATCGAGTCGGTGGACCCCGACTATTTTGGTACTGAGCGACGCCGAAAAGCCCTAGAGGCTTATAAGGCTGACGAGTACGCGGGTGTTGAGCCCGAGGCGGATTACAAGTTCGGCACGGTGGGCGTTGTGGTCCTCGACAAAGCCGGCAATTTAGTCGCGGGAACCTCGACCGGCGGCATGACCGGCAAGCGCTGGGGGCGTGTGGGCGACTCGCCGATTATTGGGGCAGGAACCTATGCGGATAACCGATCGTGCGCTGTCTCTGCGACGGGTCATGGTGAGTTCTTCATCCGCCATACAGTAGCGCGAGATATCTGTGCCCGTATGCAATTTGGTGGGGCGTCATTGCACGACGCAACAGCGGAAGTGGTTTTAAAGGCGTTGGTCGCGGCCGGAGGAGAGGGCGGTGTGGCTGCGGTTGATCGCGCCGGTAACGTGGCGTTGACCTTTAATACACCGGGCATGTATCGCGCGAGTATTAATGCAACCGGCGTGAAGACCGTGGGTATTTTTGGCGACGACGAGTGATAGAAAGCAACTAAAGAGCTCGGCCTGTCGTCTTAGGCGACAGGTGAATGGTGTTGCTGTAACAAAACCGATAAATGGTGGGTAAACTCCATTGCAAATTGACTAAAAAGTACTGATTATATATACAGTAGTTAAAACCTGATGGAGAGACACATGGATCCGAATAAGCAAAAAGCCCTTGACGCTGCACTGACGCAAATCGAAAGACAGTTTGGCAAGGGAACAGTAATGCTCATGGGCGACCAAGAGCGTGTGGCTATTCCTGCTATATCGACGGGCTCGCTGGGGCTCGACATTGCGTTAGGGATTGGTGGTTTGCCCAGGGGTCGTATTTGTGAAATTTACGGTCCAGAGTCTTCGGGTAAGACAACACTCACGTTGCAGGTTATTGCCGAGGCGCAAAAGCTGGGTGGCACAGCAGCGTTTATTGATGCAGAGCATGCGCTGGACCCGCAGTATGCCGAAAAGATAGGTGTTCAAGTTGACGACCTGATCATGTCGCAACCCGACACCGGTGAGCAGGCACTTGAGGTCGCGGAAATGCTGGTGCGTTCAGGGGCGGTGGACATTTTAGTGATCGACTCTGTCGCTGCGCTGACACCGAAAGCGGAAATCGAAGGCGATATGGGCGACTCCCACGTGGGTCTTCAGGCGCGGTTATTGAGTCAAGCCATGCGCAAGCTGACCGGGGCGATTAAGCAAACCAATTGCCTTGTTATTTTTATTAACCAGATCCGCATGAAGATCGGTGTGATGTTCGGTAGCCCCGAAACCACAACGGGCGGCAATGCGCTCAAGTTCTACTCATCAGTCCGACTGGATATTCGTCGTATTGGTGCCATTAAAGACGGCGACGAGATTGTCGGTAACGAGACGCGTGTGAAGGTGGTTAAAAATAAGGTGTCACCGCCGTTTAAGCAGGCAGAGTTCCAAATTATGTACGGGGTTGGTATTTATCAGATGGGTGAAGTCCTCGACTGGGGCGTTAAGCTCAATCTCGTGGATAAGTCGGGCGCTTGGTACGCGTACAAGGGCGATAAGATCGGCCAAGGAAAGGCGAATGCCGCCAAGTTTCTCGATGAGAATCCCGCCATTGCGTCGGAAATCGAAACTGAAATTCGGCGTCAGACCATGAGTCTGCCATCAGACGAGGCCAAGTCGAATGACGTGGCTACAGAGGAGCCGGTGGAAGGCTAGTTGCGGTGGAAGTAAAAGCGTCTGATGTGCGCCGAGCCGCAATGGATCTGCTGGCTCGGCGTGAACACTCCTCTCAAGAGATCCTCACCAAACTCCAGCGACGTTTCAGGAAATCTGTCGTCACGGAAGACGTGTTCCATGAAGTCATCGACACGTTGACGAGCGAGGGGTTGCTGAGTAATGAACGCTACGCGCAGTCAATGGCGCGACAATTGATAAGCCGAGGCAGCGGTCCCAAAAAGCTGACCTACGAGCTCAAACAAAAAGGTTGTGACCCCCAGAGCGCCGTTGACAGCGCGTTTCCTGACGGTGTGGACTGGTTTGCGCTGGCAGAAGAATTGTACGACCGGAAGTTTGGGCACAAAACCTTGCCCGCTGAATGGCATGAGAAACAGAAGGAACGGGCCAAGCGCGGGCGCTTCATGGCAGCGCGTGGCTTTTCACCCAACCACTTTATACACTTGCTCGATACAGGCTCTGATTAGCGGGCTATTAATCGACGTGCGCTGTTTTAGAGGCCGTCGTCGAGCAGGGCACCGCGAATATCGCGTGCTTTCTGCTGAACGATGTCTGCGTTTTCTGGCCCCATTCGTAGCACCTGCTTTTGCAGTGAGGACAAGGCCTCCAACTCCGGGTCCATGTAGACCCAATTGGCCTCGCGTCGCATCAGTTCGGCATCGACCGCGACTTGCGGTGTTGAAAGGATTTGAGTGGTGGCTGCCAGTACGGCGCTTCGGATATCAAAATCAGTCACCCCCATTCGCGTGAGCGCCTGCGTTGCTATCATCTCGTAGTCGTTCAAGAGGGAGACAAGCGCTGGGGTATCCAGCCCACCGACCCACTGGGCAAAGCCGTCGTAGCGGCTAAAACCGGCAGTATCGAGGGTTACCCGAAGTCCGTTATCGGAAATCGGGAAGGTCGTTGACGGTTTCCCGACCGGTAGTAGCTTGTAAGGCACTTCACCACGGCGCAGCGCATCAATAATTGCGACCGCCCGTTCGACGACGTAGTCGCCAGCCACAAACTGAGCGAGCGCCTTACCGCCATTGACGGCGTCGATCGATTCACGCGCGTACTGGTCACCCGTTTCCTCGCTGACAACCGGTGCTGGCGGGATCTTGGGCTGAACTTCAGTGACAGGAGGCGCGGCAATGGGCGCCGCGGGCGCCTGGGCCTCGATAGGCATAGGGGCGGGTTCCACTGAGGGCTGAACCATCACCAGTTCTTCAGGCAGCGTCGGCTCACCGTAGTCCCCGGTCATTAAAATAAAGACAAGCGTTGCGAGAATGCCGGCAAAGAGTATGCCTAGAAAAATTGGATTTGCTCTGGGTTCAGCGTCGGTCTCGGCCATTGTTTATCTCCCGGTTGTCATCGCGTCTAGACTACCGAAGAAAGTACAAGGCTGCGACTATCAGATCTCGCGAGGTGCATTGTCTGGTTTTGCGTAGGCAAATCGTCGCCCACGTCCAACATCGTGATAGCCGTCAAGACC
>DGPO01000054.1:5473-6258 GCA_002390485.1 Halieaceae bacterium UBA4438
ACGTCATTGGCAAATGAAAGGTGCTCGACGGAGCCAATGATGAGGTGTGTCCCGTTAACCGCGAGTGGCTGATGCTCTTGCAGTGTCAATCCGATCTGCAAGGGCGACTCTGACACAAAGGGGGCAGGCGTACCGTCGATGGTTGCCGGCTCAAACCCACACTCATCGAACTCCGATTGATCGCGGCGGAATCGCGCAGAGGTATGGTGAGCGCGTTGCGCCATAGTGGTCGATACCGCATTGAGCGAGTAATGCCGTGTTGAGAGAATATTGTCGAGTGTGTGACGTTCAGTGCCCTCCGGTACAGGACGAATAATCATGCCAAGAAGAGCGGGCGATGCGCCGACGTGGAAACACGAGTTGACGACGCATAAGTTCGTATCGCCATGATTGTTGACGGTGCCGACCAATACCACCGACTTAAACCCGGGAAGGCAATTAATCAGCGCAGCGCGCCGGCGTTTTTCGAGCTGTTCTATGGCGGGTCGATCAAGCATCAGGCGTGCGACCCTTCTCAGGTACAGGACCGTAAAGGCCTTCGTAGCGGCGTTTGGCCCAAAACGCATACAGCGGATCAATGAGTTGACGGACGCCCGGCCAGCGCAGCCAAGACCAGAGCACGCCAATGCGTGTGTGTTGCCATGCCGCCACATTCGCATCGGCGCCGACAATCCACGAATCGCCGCGTTTGAGGTGCAAGTTTAACAAGAGGTCTTCTTTTGACGGCATGTCATCGGTAATCTCAATGGTGTGAATATCAACCAGTGCAAGGCTTTCCTGCTTCA
>DGPO01000108.1 GCA_002390485.1 Halieaceae bacterium UBA4438
GGCCACAGTGATTTCGTTTTGGCTGCAGTGCTCGCTACCAACGGATTTTGACGCCTTACGCGTTTGTCAGAAATCTTATCGTAGGTAACCGGATGGTTGTATGCGAGGCAATTGTCTTTGGCTTATATCAGCCATTTCACGGGCCTACCCGTCAGTATTTTATGGGCACTTAAGCGCTCTTAGTTTGGGTAAATTGCGGCGCCAAACCTCAGCTCAGGGTGAGCAGTAAGTCTCTGACCACTTCGCGGTGTTTGTGGCCGCGCAATTTTTCGATAGCCCGAAGCTCAAAAAGGTACTCGATTAGGTCAGTGCGCTCATCAAGTTCCGGCGAATTCGCAAGTGTTTTCAGATTTTCAGCGTTTGCATTTGCACGTCGCCAGGCTGTGGTGCTGCGTTCAATTTCTCGACACGCTGTAATCGTGTGATTTTCGCTCAAGCGCTCGGACTCTAAGAGGCTCCTGAGTTGCGCGACGGTCTGTTCGAGTTTGTTCCAGTCTTTGTCAAGATTATGCTTGAGCAACCGACGTCTCAGTTTCAAAAGGCGGTGTTGCGCCTTCTCAAGCGCCGTCACGTCGAGACCCACTTCCAAGTCTTCGTGGGGTAGCGAATCAAGGTAGCCAAACCACCACTGTTTCACGCGTTTCCACTCGTCGCGACTCAGGAGCCTGTTGCAGCGGCTGATCGAAGTTTCTGACAATCTGCCTAGGGGGCTTGCTGTGTACTGCAGGTCTCTCTTCGAGAGTGAATTGCGCAAGAGATCGACCAAGGTTAACCAGGCAATGCCTGCGCTTAACTTTTGCTGAAGTTTTAACCAGCGCTTGCTTTGCTTGTTTGAGTCAGCTGTCGGAATCGAATGTAACTGCGAGGTAATAGCGGCGATAGAACTATCAAATCGTTGCATTGGACCAGACTGGAGTGGTGTTGCAATCCACTCAGCACGCGTCCGCTCAAGTTGCTTGCTCAGTTCAACGAGCAAAAGCCTTCGCGAGAGATGTTGTGAGTCGTCTTCTGACATGGTTTCTCTGCTTAGAGATGGGTGGGCTTTGAGCTCCAGACGATCATGTTAACATCACATCAGACAGCGACCAGTAGTCCCTGGAGAAGCCTATGAAGCCCACTGAGGTTCTTACGACAGAGCAGCGAGACGCCGTACTGCAGCGCAGCGATCTTAAGGCCTGGACCGCAGTAATGGGTGCCTGGATGCTAACGCTGACCACTCTATTGTTGGTTGGCCATTTTCCGGGTATCGCAACACTGGCGCTTGCGTGGATTGTGCTGCCAGGTCGTCAACTGAGTTTGGCCGTGCTTATGCATGAAGCGGGGCATGGCAGCTTGTTCAAAACACGAGCGCTTAATCGCTGGGTAGGACAGTGGCTCTGTGCGTTACCAGTGCTCAGTGACTTTGATGCCTACGCTCGCGGTCACCGAGCACATCACCGCCTGGCCGGGACAGCAGAGGATCCTGACCTTCCGAACTATCACGCCTATCCGATTTCGAAGGCGAGTCTAAAGCGTAAGTGGTTTCGGGACTTAACGGGGCAAACAGGGTTTAAAGTATTGCAGGCGCTTGCTCGCGGAACTGCGAGTCAAATGAGTCGCGAGACCCCGACCTCTAATCGTTTGGTGTACCGACAAGTCATGGTTCACGGGGTGTTTATTGGTGTTCTCGCCGCATTGGGTATTGGGTGGACCTGGTTTGTCTGGGTATTCACGTTTTTGACCTCCTACATGTGGGTCGTGCGCCTGAGACAGCTGGGCGAACATGCGGTTGTGCCTGATCTTTACGACCCTGATGTCCGCGCAAATACAAGAACCGTGGAAGCACCGATATGGCAGCGTTTTCTGGTGGCTCCCAATAACGTCAATTACCACCTTGAGCATCACTTTATGGCGGGCGTTCCCTGTTACAACTTACCTAAACTTCGATCATTGCTCAAAGGGCAGGGGCTTCTGGACAACGTCCCCTCGGTCGCAGGTTACGGTCAAGTGCTAAAAATGGCGGTGCTTCGCTAAATATTTATTTTTGCTAACCACCTAAGGTCAGACCAGATCTCGACTGCAGGTGTTTACACACTATCGGGCTGAACTGATCTTCCCCTGCACAACTCTCTCCTGAGAGTCTAATAGACCCTGAAAAAGGGCTACTGATTCATCAGACCAAGGAGGGTCTATATGAGACGTTTGAGCACAACTGTACTGGTGACGCTGTCACTTTGCTTGTCACTACCGGCTGCGGCATTACCCCGAGACGCCCTGATTAACAACACACTATCACTGCCGGGCGAACTGAAAAAATCTGTTTTGTTAGAGCACGAGTTAGCTGACGTTCGAGGGGCGGTATGGCCTCTGATTTTTGGTGTCGTGACGGTCGACTTGGCACTGCAGGCCTATTACTTTGGGGTTTATATCCCAAAGACGCGAGGTGGTCGCGGCTAGCGCCCAAACTCATTCCAACGAGCCGTCGCACCGACGGCTTTCTTTGAGGGAGCACCCATGACCACTTCGAAACAGAGGTTAGCTCAAAAATTTGCCGTATTCGCGGTTGAGCAGAGGCGACAACAAATCTTCTGGTCGACGATGACACAACCGACCATCACCTGGGTGGCATTGGGACTGACCTATTCGACCCTGACGACTGATGATACAGCCCAATACGCATGGTTCGCTGGGATGTTCGCGCTATACGGCGCGCAGATTGCCCACGCTTGGTACCTGTCAGAGACGACTAAGTGAACGTTCCCGTGTGGATCGTCGCGTTAGTCATTTTATGGGTCACGCCGCTGGCCAATGCGTCAAACGATATGCGGTCAAATCACATTACTCTAGTAAAACAGACGTCACCTTTTAATTGCGGGCTTGCAGCGCTTGCGATGCTGTTGTCGGCCGGCACGCCCAAGCCGGTCACACTGACTTCGCTCTCGGGCCTTGCGATCACACTGATAGCGCCTGCGTCTCAAGAGTACCGAGATCGTGGGTTTTCGGTGAGTGAATTGCAGCGATTAGCCGCTGTATATGGTCAGGCGCTTACAGCGCGATGGATGACGACCGACACGCTGCTAGACGCCTCGTTTCCTCTCATTGCGTGGGTACGCCTCGATGACCTTGGGCACTTTACTGTCGTTGAAGGAATTGATCGCGGTCATGTTTTAGTCGCAGACCCTACTCGCGGTTATCTGTCGCTGGGTTTTGACGATTGGCAGAGTATTTGGCTCCAGGGCAATCAAGGGATTGCCCTGGAACTTTGAGCACGGCTTGCGCGTGTTTATGCGAGATCGTGATGCGTCCAGCCCAGATCAACAAGTGCCTCACTCGCTGCTGTCTTGGGATCTGTCAAGATCACCGAACAGCCGACTTCCGGTTTTAGGTAGGTGTCTGTGACCCGGCGCAAATCTTCTACCGTTGTCGATACAATTGACGCTCTGAGTGCGCGTTTGTGATCCGCAGTTCGGCCGTAAAGGCCGTCATAAAACGCTTTTTTAACTTCACCTGAGGGTGAGGCGGGCTTATCCAGGCTCGAAATGACGCTGAGAATGGCCTCTTCTAAAGCCAATGAGTCAGGCTCAGCCGAGAGCACCCAGTCGATCGATGCGTCAAAGTCAGAGAGTGTTCCTAGATTTCGAGGGTCTCGGTACGAAAAGAAACGGAAGGCACCCACATTGCCGTCATGGCTTGCACCGCCACCGTAAGCGCCACCCTGCTCACGTATGCTTCGATGCAAAAAACCATTTCTGAGGTAGGCCGCTAACACCGAAAGTGTCGGCGCATCTGGGTGACCACTCGACACTGTCGGGTAAGCCTTTGCACAGAAGTTTACCTGCGTGTTGGCTGCCCATATTTGATTGGTCCCAGCCGCGCTTTCTGACAGTGACCACGGTTGCAGGTTCCCGGCAGAGGTCAGTCCATGTGCGGCGCTTCTCAACTGGTCTGTTGACGCCTCGCAGTTTTTAGAGTCGCTCACCGTCAGCAGGTTTACCGACGGCGTGGTGAGTAGATGCGTTCGCAGCGCGGTCAGTTCCTCGCTCAAAGATCTAAGGCTCGACGTCTCGGCTAAACTATCGTCTAGGCGACGGAGTCGCGCAATACCCTCAAGTCCGCTTTGTGTGTGGTAAAGATTTGCCAACGGACTCATGCTTGCGCAGGCCGCAGTCATCGCCAGACTGTGGCCTGCGCCCGAGATGCTCTGATCTCTGCGGGCGCGTATCTGTTTGACCAACTCTCGAATACGCTCGCCCTCAACAAATGACGCCGCAGTCAGTGTGTCGGTCATTAAGCGGGTTTGGTCGGAAACTTTGTGCGCGAGCGCTTTGGAGGACATGACCAAAAAGCCAGAGATGTCATTGACATCGGATCTGGATGCTCGAGTGGAAACACTCAGACTCAAACTACCCACACTCGCAGACTGCCGATCTTGGATCTCAAGGTAGGTCGTGTCCCCTAGTCCCACCTCAGTGGCAAGGGCGCAGAGAAGGGGAAGTCGCTCTTGCTGAGCGGGGGTCAAGGCCGGTAATTCCAGCGCAATCTGTTGATAGACTAAGCCGTTGGTGCCTGCCGTTCCAACAAAATGTCGTGTGTGTTCGTCAATATCTAGACGCGTCAATGCGGGCGTTACAACGTCTTTTGGAATATCAGCAAGACCCACCTTGGGCAGTATGCTGACGTCATCCACCTGATTTTGGCGGTCTTCCAAGTCCTGCGCGAGTTTGCGGATGTTGTCGATAGCGGACTGATCGAGATCTGCTCGCATTGCCTGTAAGCGAGCTGTCTCTCGTGCCTTGCGCTGCTGATCAAGTTTGGAATCAGGTGCGACAACAAGGGTCACTCGATGCGGATTCTCCAGTACGAGTGCACGTAATCGAGTTTTAACGAAGTCGGGATCCGTGATTTTTTGGCGTAAACGCTCTACCGCGGGACTTAGATCAAGCGCGGCGACAGCGTCGCCGTTATGCGTCGCAGCCCCAAGCGCCCGCAGCATTAAATTAAGTCCGTAAGGCATTCCATCGCCTGTGATTTCACGCTGGTGCAATTCGATCTGATGCAATATCGCTTCGAGCCGCTCAGGGCTCACCCCGTCGTCTGAGACGGCTCTAATAACATCAAGGACTTGAGTCTCGAACGCGTTAGCGTGTTCCTCATTACTGCCCTCAATACCACAGCAAAGAACCATTTCTCGCATGGAATCTTCGAGACCACACAGCGGCGACGGCGCTGCTCCAAGATCATTGGTTTCTAGCCACTGCATGAGCGGAGAGGCGCTGTTTTCCATGAGCACGGACGACAAGAGCTGCGCTTCCAATAACGTGTCTAGGTCTGAGCTTTCGCCCAACTTCCAGCCCATGATGAGGTGTGTTTTGTCGGCCGTGTCGGTGTCTTCGAGAGCGTAGCAATGTGCGGCTCGCCTCGGTTCTGAAAATGGCACCTCGAGACCGACTTCAATCTGCTCACTGGATTTTTCAAAGCGTCCGAGAGCCTCGCGCTCGAAAACGTCATGATGCTGTGAGACTGGAAGATTACCAAACGTCAGTAAAATGGCATTACTGGGGTGGTAGTGGCCTTTATAAAATGCCATCAGCTGGTCGTAGCTAAGATCTGGTATTGCCTCGGGATCACCGCCACTGTTGTGGTGATAGGTGCTTGTGGGGAACAACTCAAAGCAAAGTCGATCCCACAAAACGGATGAGACTGACGACATAGCACCTTTCATTTCGTTGAAAACGACGCCCTTATAGACCAACGGCGCGTCGGGATCTTCAGTTGCCAGCTCAATACGATGCCCCTCTTGTGCAAAGTCGAGAGGATCAAGTCGAGAGAAAAACACAGCATCTAAATAAACCGACAGTAGGTTGTCAAAATCCTTTGGATTTTGTGTGGCGAAGGGGTAGGCGGTCCAGTCTGAGCTGGTGAAGGCATTCATAAACGTGTTGAGAGAGCGCCTTAACATCATAAAAAACGGGTCACGGACCGGATACTTCTCACTGCCACACAGCACTGTGTGTTCCAGAATGTGCGCGACACCCGTTGAGTCCTCCGGAACCGTCTTCAGTGCCACCATGAAAACGTTCTCGTCCGAGTCGGTGGCCATGTGGAGATGACGCGCGCCGGTTGCCAAGTGCAGATACTCTTGCACCTCGATGCCGAGGGATTCAATGGTGACTTTGCGCGCCAGCTCGAAGGCTGGGTGAACTGATGGTGTCGCTACTGCATTCATGTTTTTTCCTATGGTTTCTTGCCGGACCGTTCTACCGGTTTAATCCGGTAGAGATAAGGCCATCGTTTACCGCTTAACCAGATTCCCTTGTTACGGGGATCAAAAGCAATGCCGTTGAGTACATCGGTACCTGGCTGGCGTTCGCCTGCGGGCAATAAGTGCGAGACGTCAATGATACTGCTGATTTGCCCTGAGGTGGGATCGATTCGCACAATCTGATCAGTGAGCCATACATTTGCCCAGATTTCCCCATTGATCCATTCAAGCTCATTGAGTCGGGAAACAGGCTTTCCGTTAAGCGTGACCTTGATTGTTTGGACTTGCTTGCCATCCTGCCATACGGACAACTGAGCTGTTCCGTTGGAGACATAAAGCTGTTGACCATCGCTGGTGACGCCCCATCCCTCACCGGGCAATGGGATTGTCGAGATAATGGACAGATCTTGAGGGTCGATAACGAGCATCTTTTGAGATCGCCACGTCAGTAAATACAGCTGTCCTCCTAACTCGGCCAAGCCCTCTGCAAACCATTCGTTAGGAAGATTCTTACGGCTGCGATTAGTCATTGAGGGCCAGTCCGATCGTGCGATAAACGACTCGCCGTAGAGACCCGAGCTGACCCACAAGGCGTCATTCCAAATTAACAGCCCTTGCGTGAAATTTTCGCGATTAATGGCGCGTTTCTCGACAACCTCATAGTCAAAGATCTGAATCTCGTCTGCGCTCAAGTCTGACGACAGCCCAGGTGCCATGAGTAACAGTGTGAGCGCTATTTTTAAGCCCGGGTTCAGGCAGGGAGTGTTCATCAGTTCCCCTTGATCAACCGGCGCTTCAAAAATCGCGCCGGGGAGATTGCTTGTAGCAGGTAGCGGGGCAGTGGCGGCGCACGTCGGAACATTTGAGACACGAGGACTTCCGCGAGAATGGGCGCTGAGGTGAGCCCACGTGACCCCAGACCGGTCATAAGCCAAAGACCTGAATAGTTCGGTTGCTGTGCATCAATTATTCGTTTTCTGTCGTGCTTCAATCCTGCGAAGGTCCTATTAAATTCGGCTTCGTTAGGAACCGAGCCGACGATGGGGAGGTAATCGCTGGTGGCGCAGCGAATCGCCGCGGCACCACGAAACGACTCGGCTGTGACGGATTCGGCAAGCGAGGGGATATTGTGAATCAGCTGATTGACGTTGGTTTGGTGATCCTCGCCACGTTCATCTGTCTCGACGTCGTTGAGACCATAGGTGGCCCCCACACAATGTGATCCAAGTCGTGCTGGGGGCGTGTAACCTTCATGGCAGACGGTGCAGTTGAGGTGCGCCAGCGCGCCCTTTGACGCAATCAGGGTCGTCTGTCCGCGAATCGGCTGGAGCGGCAGCCATTGCAGTCGCGTGTCTTGATTCGCAGCCCATGCAGTGGTGACGACACAGGTGTCGCCGACCGCCAAGGCTTTTCCTTCGGCGTTACAGGCGATCCAGAGAAGAGACTCGTGCTGCTCAAGTGTCACAGGACCCACACCCTCGATCACCCGGATGTTGTCGTGTACAAGCAGTTCTCGACAGACACCTTGAGGGTTGAGCCACCCCGATTGTGGGAAGTGGATGCCGGGTCGTTCAAGCTTGATCCCAGAGATTCGACTGGCTTCAGACGCACTGATGAGTCGCAGTGGGCTATCAGGGTGATCAAATGCGCAGGCCAGCCTTTCGTGGGTTTGTGAGTCGCTTAGTTGGATGTACCCATTGAGTTCACCGTCACGACCCACCTCGAGCGCGTTGTTGGCAAATTTCTGATAATGATGGTCCACCGAATAGGCGTAGGCACCCAGTGAAAAATCCGAGAGCTTGCTGTGCTTGTGCGAAGGTCGAGTATAGATGACTCCTTGAGGTTGCACAGAGCCTCCAGAGGCGATCTGATTTTCCTCCAACAGGGTGACGCGACACCCCATCTCAGCCATATTCCGTGCGATGTGACAGCCAGCCAAACCGCCCCCGATAACGAGGCAGTGTTCGGGCGCAACCCAGTGTTGGGGTTGGTCCCACTGCGTAAATTCGGGGCTTGGAAATTGTGTGGTTATCGTCGGTACATCCCTCAGGAAGTGTGCGTGAATACATTCGCGTTTTTTTCCGAAACCCGCGCGTTTAGTCACCGTGAAGCCGCGGTCTGCAAGCCGCTTTCGGACCCGTCCTGCCGCTGTAAATGTCGCAACCATTGCACCGGGTGTGCTGAGCTGGGCAACGCAATCTAGGACCTGATTACTCCACATGGACTCGTTCCTAACGGGAGTGAATCCGTCGAGAAACCAGATATCAACCCAGCGTTGATGGTGGCTTTCAAGATCAAAGAGGGCTTCCTTGACATCCTCGAACCAAAAGTCGGCCATGAATCCTTTGACTACATTTTTCCGTCGGTGGCAGCCCGGGAGTGGGCTTGGCCAACGCTCAAGGAGCGTGATTAAATTTTCGCTAAGCCGCTTAAAAGGGCTGTTGAGTGTCTTGAGTTGCGTCAGGGTCAGGGGGTATTTTTCGATTCCAATGTAGTGGCAGTGGGCGTCAGCGGGTCCAACGTCCTGCCATGCTTCCATGAGAAGCAACAGGTTCAGTGCGGTTCCAACGCCCAGCTCTGTGATCACGAGCGTTTGTCCTGACGCGAGAGACGCCATCTTCCCCCTTACGTCGGCGCCTTCTAGGAACACGTACTCGCTCTCCGCTAACCCATCTGTTGGGGAGTAGTAGTCGTCATCGAATTGAGCGGATCGCGGTGTCCCGTCGACAAAATCGATCTCGGGACGAGACATTAACTGCCAATCTTTGTTGCCTCGCTCGATCATACTGATAAGCTCTCACATCGACGCAAAGACGCCGTAATTCGCATCCGTAGTGATGCGAGCGGTGATTGTAAGGTATTCGTCATTCGCACTGTTTTTTTGGGGAAATATTATGGCCTTGGGTAATTCTACGATGACAAACGACCAGTTGGGCCAACTGACTGCTCACTTGTTAAACAAGGCTTTTATTGAAACGACGAGAACCGTGTCTAAGAGTATTTATCGACGCCTTGTGGACGGCGAGTTGGTTCACGTGACTCAGCTCGAGTTCGAGGGCGACGAGACGGTTCAATTAGATGTCAAACTTAATCATGCGGAGTACCAGGGAGACCTTAATTACTCCAAGTTTCGCGATAGCATTATGGCGTTGCTCCAGGAACTGTTGACCGCGCTGAGCAGGGAAGGCGCCCTCAAACTATTCGAGGGCAGAGACGGTGATGGAAACCCCACACACACCCGACTGATGGGCGCTTCGGGTCCGACTCAGCACGAGGCCGAGATTAACGTCTTGATGGTGTCGATGACACCGTCAGCCAGTGAGCCGCTCATTGTTATGGAGCTTTTATACATGGACCCCAATCAGTTTGCTGGCGCTGCTAATCGCGGGGAGTCGTGATCTAAGAGCTCAACAGCAGGGGGTGGTATCACTTTCACGGTTTGCTTTTGTGTGGGTGCAATAACGCGCGACTCGCCGCGACAGACCTCTTTACCCTCTTGGTTTTTTACCGATAAGGACAGTGTGACCCACGGCTTTTTAGGGTGCTTGCTGTCCACGGTCAGTGCAATAGTCAGCGTGTCTCCTAGAAAAATGGGGGAGCGGAACTCGAGATTTTGTCCGAGGTACACGGTGCCGGGACCCGGAAATTCCAGTCCAATTACGGCGCTGACGAAGGCCCCAATGAGCATTCCATGCCCGATACATTCGCCGAATTGTGTTGTCGCTGCATACTCAGGGTCGAGGTGAAGTGGATTGTGGTCACCTGACACCACGGCGAAAAGTTCGACGTCCCGCGCTGTGACTAGACGGCTAACTTCTATACCATCTCCTACCGCTAGTTCGTCAAATGTACTATTAGTTACTTCCATGGGGGCCTCGTGTGGGTCACTGATTGGGGTGCTTTAGGAAAGACATCAGACAACACATCAGAATAGACATTACAAAAACATCATAACGAATAAAACGGAGTTAACCGAATGCAAGCCGATATCAGTGCCGCTATTGCGGCTCGGTACCAAGATCTCAATATTGAGTGGAACGTCGATGTCACGGCATATCCGTCTATTGTAAGCCTGTTCGAAGAGGCCATGCGCAATTTTGCAGACCTGCCCGTGTGTTCAAGCCTTGGACACGCACTGACCTACCAAGAGCTTGACAGGCTGTCAGCTAATTTTGCCAGCTGGCTGCAGATCGACTCCGGGCTTGCAAAGGGCGATCGTGTGGCGATTCAGATGCCTAACTTAATGCAGTATCTCGTGGCTTGTATGGGGACGTTGCGGGCTGGCATGGTTGTCGTTAATACCAACCCACTTTACACAGAGCGCGAGCTGGAGCATCAGCTTAATGACTCGGGCGCTCGCGTACTGGTTGTTCAGGCTAATGTGGCGGAAGTTGCGTCAAAGGTCGTCGCGAAGACGAAGGTCGAGCGCGTTGTTCTAACGGAGATCGCTGACCTGCACCCGGTTCCCAAGCGCTGGCTCGTCAACGGCGTAGTCAAGTATGTCAAAAAAATGGTGCCGAAGGTCCATTTTTCCAATGTCATAAAGTTCAATCAGGCGTTGCGGCGTGGCGCAACCCAGGCCTTTACGCCGGTCGACGTATCGCTTGATGACCTTGCGATGCTTCAGTACACGGGCGGTACAACAGGTTTGGCGAAAGGCGCTATGTTGAGCCACGGAAATATCGTTGCAAATGTGATGCAGCTCGATGGTTTCTTTGAGACGTTTGGCATCGAGGCGCAGGGCAGTGTTTTCATGCAGCCGCTCCCGGTTTACCACATCTACGCGTTCACTATTTCCATGTATTCATTGAAAAAGGGCGCGCATACGCTGTTTATTCCCAATCCGCGAGACTTAGGGTCGGTCGTGGATGCTTTTGAGCAATACAAGCCGACCGTATTTTGCGGTCTAAACACGCTATTTGTGGCGCTGTGTAATGACCCACGGTTTCAGAGCCTAACGTTTGAAAATTTAGCGCTCACGATGTCGGGCGGCATGGCGTTGACGCAGGACGCGGCAGAGCGTTGGGCTGAAGTCACAGAGTGTAAAGTCTATGAAGGTTACGGGTTAACCGAGACCTCGCCAACAGCGACCAGTAATCCAGGGAATGGGCGACAGTTGGGCACTATTGGTATTCCTGTACCGCAAACAGAAGTAAAAACCGTGAACGAACACGGCGAGACGCTGGGGTTTGGGGATGCAGGCGAGCTTTGCATCAAGGGTCCACAGGTCATGCAAGGCTATTGGCAGCGGCCTGAGGCTACTGCCGAAGTGCTTGACGAAAGCGGGTGGTTTTCGACGGGTGATGTCGCCGTGATCCAGCCCGACGGCTACCTCAAAATCGTAGATCGCATTAAGGACATGATCATTGTCTCGGGTTTTAATGTGTACCCCAACGAACTTGAGGACGTGTGTGCGAGACATCCTGGTGTGCTCGAATGTGCCGCCGTCGGTGTGCCTTCAGAAACGACGGGAGAGGGCATTCGCATGTATGTTGTAAAGTCGGATGCAGCACTCACTGAAGACGATGTCATCGCCTATATGCGTGAGCAGGTGACAGGCTACAAGGTGCCTAAGTCGATCGTCTTCAGAGACGATCTACCCAAAACTAACGTCGGTAAAATCCTTCGTCGTGAACTGAGGGACGAGGCGGCAAACGACTAGGGTGTTGCGCAGTTGAGTTGAGGAGCGAGTGAGAAGAGAACCACAGGAACAGCAGGTCGAGCGTCTGACCCCTCAACGCATAGACTACCCAGAAAGTCTCCCGGTTGTCGCGCGCAAAGAGGACATTATGCGCGCCATTTCAGCGCATCAAGTGGTGATAGTGGCCGGTGAAACAGGCTCGGGTAAGACGACCCAGCTCCCGAAAATGTGCCTCGAACTGGGTCGCGGAAAATACAAGCGTATCGGTCACACGCAGCCACGACGCATTGCTGCGCGGGCGGTATCGAGTCGCATCGCAGAGGAACTCAAGACGTCTGTCGGCCAGTTGGTAGGCTATCAGGTTCGTTTTAACGACGATGTGACTGACCAGACTGCCGTTAAAGTGATGACCGACGGTATCCTGCTGGCGGAGCTCTCCCGTGACCGACAGTTACAAGCCTATGACACGCTCATTATTGATGAGGCGCATGAACGAAGCCTCAATATTGACTTTATATTGGGCTATCTCAAGCGTTTGCTGCCCAAACGACCCGACTTAAAAATCATTATTACGTCGGCGACGATCGATGTTGAACGATTTAGTAAACACTTTAACGATGCGCCCATCATCGAAGTCTCTGGTCGGACGTTCCCGGTTGAAGTGCGCTATCTCGACAGCGTTGAAGACCGTGACCGTGGTGTTCAGCAGCAAGTCGTACAGTTAGTCGATGAGATCGCCGAGGAGCACTACGGTCCGCGCGGGGACATCTTGGTTTTTTGTCCGGGCGAGCGGCAAATTCGTGATCTGGCGAAGGCACTGCGGGGCCGCGATCGTATACAGGTACTTCCGCTTTATGCGCGGTTGAGTAAC
>DGPO01000053.1 GCA_002390485.1 Halieaceae bacterium UBA4438
GCTCGTAAAGTGGTGCACTGGCTCTGAAAATCTTCACACGCGGAATCACCACAGGGCGCACTGCGCACCAACAGATAGTCACCCTTGCGCGCACTGACCATCGCGTATTTATGCGACTCGGCCAGACCACTGGGCCAACGGGCCACATGATGATATAGCATGCGATTATCATTCCAACTGATTGGTGCTTCCGCTTCTAACAGCGGCAACAAGCTATAACCTTCCAACTCCGGTTGCAGCGTCTCGGGTACCTCAACACCAGCCAGTTCACACAGCGTCGGTAATACATCTAAATGTGCGGTCAAATTATCAACTGTCTGCGGTTGCCAATGCTTTGGCCATCGCCAGAAAGACATCGCGCGTGAGCCTCCCTCCCAGGCAGTGCATTTACAACCACGCATCCCAGCATTATAAACATCCAGTCCTTCAGTCACACCATTATCATTCATGAAAATAACGATCGTATTGTCATCTAAACCCTTAGCTTCTAAAAAGTCCAACATCCGCCCAACGTTGGTGTCTAGATTCTCAATCATAGCCAAATACGTGGCATGTGTATCATTCAAGCCCGCCTCACGGAACGGCGCAATATACGACTCTGGCGCCGCCAATGGCGTGTGCGGCGAGTAGGTCGCCAAGTAGCAGAAGAACGGCTGATCGCCAGCCTCCTCAATAAAGGTCATTGCCTCGTCAAAAAACAAATCCTCACGGAACCCTTTGCGCTGTGTGCGCAGGCCGTTGCGAATGATCTCTGGATCGAAGTGCTTACGCGGCCCCATCGTGTTGGTGGCACACCAATCGAAGCCGCGATGCTCCGGATTATAACCCGGGCCATCCCCCAAATGCCATTTACCAATAAACCCCGTAGTGTAACCCGCGGTTTTCAACAACTGCGGCAAAGTCACCGCATCCTTAAATAAATGCTCCCGCGGTTGCAGCGTATGCGTCACCGCATTGCGAAATTCATGTTGCCCAGTCAGCAGCGCGGCACGCGTTGGCGAGCAGGATGGACTGACATAGAAATTATCAAAGCGCACACTTTCATCGTGCAAGCGATTAGTATGCGGGGTCTGTAAATACGGATGGCCGTGCCGCTCCAGATCGCCGTAACCTTGATCATCCGTCAGGATGAAGAGTATATTTGGTTGCGCGGCTGATTCGCTTGCCACCACAGGTGAAAATCCAAGCAATACAGCGCTAGCAGCGCTCAACCAAACAGCCTTGAGTTTAATATTTAAAATAGTCATATCTTAATTTAGCTGTTAATGGTAACAATCTAAGCCGGAATAAGTCAAAAACAAAGAATCGCACACACTCACTCAAACGCGTCGTTCAGAACGGCGATAGCGTCGCGTGCGCCTTTAACGAACGGCAGGATAAATGAACGCTTTGAGCTTGTTATCGTCCGCTGGGCGCATTTTTTCAGTCTCGATATAGCCAGTACCTGTTCACGGTGCTGTCATTATTCAAGGTGATAAACAGCCACTCTGAATCGATTCCGAGGAACCCTCTCTCCAGTCCAAGATAGTAGTGAATGTCGCAGGATGCGGCGCCGTGTGGAAAGTTCTTGTCATGGGGTGGACCGAGAAGCTCAATCACCTGATGACTGCTCAAGCCATCCAGTTGGCCACTCGACATGAGATGATCCACCATGCAAAGACGAGGAAGCCACATGTGGTCGTGTTCGACGTGCTCCTGATTTCGCCAGGTCTCAGCGTCAAACTTCTGCTGAGAAACGAGATTGGCGACGGAGTCACCCAGGAGTAGCCATCCGCTTAACAGCACCAACGGTGCTGCTGTGCCCAGAAAATAGAACACGACGCGAACGCGTCGACCTTTGATAAAACGGAGTACGAGAACACCCAGAAACGCAATCCACGGAAGCCAGCCGACCACTTCCCGGAGTCCCTTGACCCAGTCGGGCTGCTGATCAAAGGCAACGTACGGAACAATATCCATCCATTTGAACTGGATGAATCCGCAAACGAAGGCGAAGCCTACGCCCGCGAGGAAGAAGAGGATGCGTTGTTTCCCCGGTGAATCATCAAGTGGTCTCATTATCTCATCTTTACATTCGCGGGTGGTTACCTACTTGAGGGAAAGGCGGATCACGGGAGGCAGATCGCCCCCGGGGTGGCGTGGCAGGGAAATGCGGAGCGTGTTTCCGTAGAGGCGGGTTTGCAACGGGGCGTCCGGATTCGAGGCAAACCGAGCGTCTGTTATTTTTTCGGTAAAATTTTCAATGACCAGGGCGTTGTCCGCCGGCCAGTCGAAGATGGTGAGGTGGATGGTGTCGCCTTTGCGGGTGGCGAGCCAGGGGAAGTCTCGTTCGAGGGAGGTATGGGGAGCGGGCCGGTTAAGCTTGGCGAAGCGGGCCTCCTTGTCGGCTTTGCGTTTGAGGGATGCTGCGGTGGGCGTTCCGGGCAGGTTGAAGGAGACGGGTTGGGCACCGTAGACGGCGTCGCCGTTGAGCTTAAGCCAGTCCCCGACTTGCTTGAGCACGGTGACGGATTTTGAGGGGAAGGAGCCGTCTGGCTTTGGGCCGACATTGAGCAGGAAGGAGCCGTTTTTGCTGACCACCTCGAGCAGTTGCTGGACGACATGGCTGGGGGTTTTCCAGGCGTTGTCGCCCTGGGTGAACCCCCAGGCCCCGTTGAGAGTCATACAGGTTTCCCAGTGGTTCCATGGGCTGTTGGCGGGGATTTCGCGGTCGGCGTAGGAGAGGTAGTCGGTGCCGAGGCTCTTAAGCATGTCGAGGTCCTTTGGGGTGACCTTGTCCATCTTGTTGCCATCGAGAGCAATGCGGCTGTTGATCAGGGTGCCTGGGCTAATGTCGCGCACGAGCTTGGAGAAGGGCTCCGCCATTGCGGGGGTCATGCGGCGGGGCGTGTCATACCAAATGATATCGGGTTTGTATTGGGTGAGGATTTCTTTGACCTGAGGTAGCGCGATATTGTTGAGGTAGTCCTTCATCTCGTCCATGCCGGAGGGAATTTTCCAGTTATGGCTAGGGAAGCCCCCACGGTGATACCAGTCCTGGGCGTGAGAGTAGTAGAGGCCGAGCTTGATGCCCTCCGCGTCGCAGGCGGCCTTGAGTTCGGCGATCATGTCGCGTTTAAACGGAGTGGCATCTACGATATTGTAATCGCTGACCGCAGAATCGAAGAGCGCGAAGCCGTCGTGATGCTTGCTGGTGATGACGATATATTTCATCCCCGCATCCTTGGCGATCTGCACCCACTCGGTGGCGCTGAACTTGGTCGGGTTGCAGGTTTCGGTCAGCTTGGAGTATTCCTCAATGGGGATTTTTTTTGAGTGCATGACCCACTCCCCCCTGGCGATTTGGGAATAGAGCCCCCAGTGAATAAACAGACCGAATTTATCTTCGTCCAGCCACGCCGCCCGGTCCTCCAGTGACGACTGAAAATCCAGTACTTCGGACGCTTGGAGCAGTGAGCAAAGGGTCAGCCCTACCAGTATTTGTTTAAATATAAATAATTTCATTTCAGAACTTACATTAATTCAACTTCAGTAAAATAGGCGCCGCCAGCTTCGTCTTTTTTGTCGTAGAGCCAGGTTTCCAAGGTAGTTTTTCCAGCAGGCAGATCCATCTCGAAAACCACGCCCCGTGTGCCGGATTCGACCTTCGATTCCATCTCTTGTCCGGCAATCTTTACTTTGGCTCGC
>DGPO01000128.1:0-1058 GCA_002390485.1 Halieaceae bacterium UBA4438
CCGACTTTTGGTATTTCATGCTTCTTTTTGTTGTTTTGTATCTGGTGGTCGCAACCGTCGATGAAGTGTTCGTGACCTCAGCCGTCAGTATTCAAGATCTCCCGTTTGGTCAATATATTCCCATGGGACTGGTTGATCCTGAGGTGGGTGTATTGGTCCTGATGTATCGCCCCATCATGGGAATTCCAACGCTGTCGGTCACCATCAGGCGACTGCACGATGTGGGTAAGTCAGGCTGGTGGTCGCTACTTTGGATACTGCCGCTACCGCTACTGGGCTGGTTCTACTTAATTCCCTTGCTGTGCAGACCGACGCTTTCAAAGCACGGTTAGTACGACAAATCGGCATTTAGAACCCTCCGAATGAATGTAGGGCTCGAGGCGTATTTGCTCGATGACCACCCTGCCCGACGTGTGAAGTTCTGCCACCAAGTTGGCAAACCCTGTGGCAACCCAGTAGTCGTCGCGCACAGTAAACACAACAGTACCTCCCGAGCGAGTAACACGAATCAGCTCAGACAGGGCCTCGGGAGCGACGTGGGTGGAGGTAAATGTGCCAATGCACGTCACGGCATCGTAGACATCCGCGGCGATGGCAAGTGGCTGATTCATATCCATACAGTCAAGCGCCTGATAGACCCCTTTTTGGCGAGCCTCCGCAAGCATACCGGGCGAATAATCAATGCCTGAAAGATGCACGATGCCTGCCTCGTTAAGAGCAAGACCAACTAGACCGGTGCCACAACCGGCATCCAGCACATGCACTGCGTCCAGCTGCATTGCAGACGCTAGGAGCTTAACCGCCGTCTGCGGGCTGGTATAACCCCACTCATCGAGCAGCTGTGTTTCATAGCCCTGAGCCCAGTTGTCGTAAATACCCATCAACTCCTCAGTGGTGCTGGCGGTTAAAATTTTCGTGTGAATATCGGCTTGTGCTCCAGCCATGGGGCCTCCCTAAAAGAAACAGTCGCTTAGCTTTACTTTAGTGAACCATTAGGCAGGCAACGCGAGGTCTTTGACCACTATCCAAAGTGCAATAAACCCGCAAAGCAGCAGCAC
>DGPO01000128.1:1176-28827 GCA_002390485.1 Halieaceae bacterium UBA4438
GAAAAACACAAACGGGTTGCTATCGCTGATTTGTAAAACCAAGTTATGCAGTGAGGCGTAAGAACTGGGTAAGCAACAACGGGAACGACTTGACCTGAAGCCGTGCCAGTTGTCTTAAAAAACACAGTTCACTCGTTGGACGCCTGAAAATTTAGGTACTCTCGTTATCCAACGCGCCTCCCGCGTTTAACCGTTTAGGTCGCCCTATGAATCAGCCGCAGAACATTGACCATTACGCATCAGTAAGTGATGACATTTTTGTCGACACCGGTGCAAAAGACCCGAGTTTCCCTGAAATTTACAAGCGCTTACGTGGCTTTGATTTAGGGTCAACCAACGCGTGGACGCGTGGACAACCTTTTGACTATTACAAGCGTATGCGCGAAGAGTCACCCGTCATGTGGACTCCAGGGCGAAAGCCGACTTCTGGTTTTTGGTCAGTGTCACGCTATGAGGACGTTAAACGCGTTGAGTTAGACCCTAAAACGTTCTCATCTCAACGTGGCAGCATGCACATGGCGGTGGTAGCCGCCAGTGGTAAGGCCGATCGTTTGATGTACGCGGCGCACAACTCGCTGATTAACCTCGACGCAGACGTCCATAGAGATCTGCGGCTTCAGCAATCGGAGTTTTTCTTCCCAAAATACGTTGAAACTTTGAAAGAGCGAGTCGGCAAGAAAATAGACGACCTGCTCGACAACATGGAAAGAGCGGGCCCTGAAGTCGATTTTGCCAAAATGTTTTCCACCGAGCTGCCCATGTATACGCTCTGTGAAATGCTGGGGGTCGACGAGGAGGACCGACCCAATATCATCAAATGGATGCATTACCTCGAACTCGCACCGCAATTTTTAACCCACCCATTTCGCATGTTCATGGCGGAACCGATGTTCTTATTCCGCTTTAATCAGATGCTCGAAGACATGTTCAACTATGGCGAACGCGTCATGGCGGACCGCATCAAAAATCCCCGCAATGACCTTCTAACCGTAATCGCAAACGCCACGCTTGACGACAAGCCCCTGTCGCAGAACTACCTTGATGGATCCTGGTTGCTCATTATTTTTGCCGGCAACGATACGACACGAAACTCGCTTTCAGGGACTATTCGATTAATGACTGAGTTCCAATCGCAACGTCAGATGGTCGTTGATGACCCCAGCTTAATCGATCGAATGTCACACGAAGCCTTGCGAATGACGTCGCCAGTGATGCATATGCGACGTACAGCGACAGAGGACACTGAAATAGCGGGGCAGCGTATTGCCGAAAACGAAAAGGTGATCATGTGGTACGGCGCAGCCAATAGAGACCCCGCTGTTTTTCCTAACCCCGACGTCTTCGATCTGACACGTAAAAATGTTGAAAAACACGTCGCCTTCGGCCACGGCGTTCATCGCTGTCTTGGCAACCGAATCGCACAGATGCAATTACGAATGGCCTATGAACGCATCCTAGAGCGATTTCCAAACATTCACTGGACGGGCAAACAAAAAATCGAGCCTATTATTCTTGTACACGCCATCTCTAGTCTGAAGGTCAACCTTTATGGCAAGGGCGCTAAGCGCCCGGTAAAGGTCGCAATGCCTAATCAGTGAGCTATTTGAGCTGCGTCGAAAGTGGCAGCTCCGTCGTGTTTTTAATCTCGGTCACCGCAATGTGCGAGTGCATCTCTCGCACTAAGTCGCCGCTCAATAGCGTGTTGCGGATGAAGTCTTCGTAATGCCGTACGTCTTTACAAATAATCTTCAGTACGTAGTCCCAAATGCCCGCCATCGTGTAACACTCGACGACTTCAGGATATGCCTCAACCTCATTCTCAAACGCTAACAGATTTTTCCTGCCGGTTTGAGTGAGGTTTACCGTGGCAAAGACCACGATCTCCATGCCGAGCGCCGCGCGGTCAAGCAGTGCGACCCGCCGCTGAACCACACCGTCCTCTTCCAAGCGATTGATGCGACGCCATATTGGCGACTGAGAACTGTTGAGGCGCTCCGCCAGCGCGCCAGTTGACAGACTGGCGTCGTGTTGTAACGCACTCATTATCGCCACATCTTGAGTACCCCATTTTTCTCGCATAAAAAATCCTAAAAATATAAATAGTAAATAATATTTAGTCTCTTATACGAGATATTTGAGGAAAAAAGAAGAAAGTATTCGCCTTAAATGGATCAATATTTCGACTGGAATAATAAATTTAGACCGCCATCGAGGTGATTACATGACGCAGGTCACACCGCCACCCCTTCGACACGCAGCCCTTGATGAAAAGTTCGCGCCTGGACCCACGGTCGCGTTTATGACGGGCATCGACGCACTCGCGCGTCTTCCGGTACTCCAGCACGAACTGGACGTACGTGCAGGTCTGAATACTGCAGGGTTTATTTCAGGCTATCGGGGCAGCCCACTGGGTGGACTGGACCAAGCGCTCTGGAGTGCTAATACGACGCTTGAGCACCACAACGTACAATTTCAGCCCGGCATCAACGAAGAGCTCGCGGCAACTGCGGTTTGGGGATCACAGCAACTCGGCATTGTCTCAGATTCAGAATTCGATGGTGTCTTTGGTATGTGGTACGGCAAGGGTCCTGGCGTCGATCGAAGTATGGATGCGATCAAGCATGCCAATGCCTTTGGGACCTCTAAATACGGCGGCGTTTTAGCAATCGCAGGCGACGATCATGCCTGTAAATCTTCGACACTGCCGCATCAATCAGAGCATATGTTCATGGGCGCCTCAGTCCCTGTACTTGCACCGAGCAACGTGCAAGAGGTTCTCGACTTTGGCATTTATGGCTGGGCAATGTCGCGGTTTACCGGATGCTGGGTGGCCTTGAAAGCCATTACCGACAATATGGACTCGGCCATGGGCGTTGAGATAGATCAGGCCCGATATTCCATTCGCCTCCCACCGCCGCAGTCGCTCTCTCCCGACGGCATGAACGCGCGATGGCCCGACACACCGCTCGATCAAGAGAAGCGGCTTAATCGCTATAAAATTTATGCAGCAAGACTGTTTGCAAGCATCAACGGCCTAAATCGGATTGTCATCGACACCCCTAAACCAAGGCTTGGAATTATAACCTCCGGCAAAGCCTACTTAGACGTCATGGAAGCACTCAGTCTCTTGGGTATTGATGCGCTGGAAGCGTCAAGGCTCGGTATTCGCGTACTCAAAGTCGGAATGCCATGGCCGCTAGACCCGGAAATCGTTCAGGTCTTCACCGCCGGTGTCAGTGAGGTGCTGGTGGTCGAGGAAAAGCGGTCCGTGATCGAGGACCAACTCACCTCCCAGTTGTATAACCTGGCGGGGGCAGCTCGCCCGCGAATCTTTGGCGAATTTGACGACGCAGGTGAGTCACTCCTGCCAAACAGTGGCGAGTTAAACCCAGACCAAGTTGCCAACGCGATCGCCGATCGACTGACTGCCCTCGGTCTCGCACCACCTCGACGTCCTTGCGCACTATCGAGTGCGGGTCTTTTGACTTCCAACGACACACCAACGAGAACGCCACATTTCTGCTCAGGCTGTCCTCATAACACGTCCACTAAAGTGCCCGAAGGGAGCGTTGCCATGGGCGGGATAGGCTGCCATTACATGGCAACTTGGATGCCTGACAGGGATACACGCACGTTCTCACAAATGGGTGGTGAGGGAGCGGCTTGGATTGGACAAGCCGCGTTTAGCCAACGAAAACATGTGTTCCAAAATTTAGGTGATGGCACGTATTTCCACTCAGGTAGCCTTGCGATTCGAGCGGCCGTCGCCAGTCGCGTCAACATTACCTATAAAATTTTGTTTAATGAAGCGGTTGCAATGACCGGAGGGCAACAGGTCGACGGCGAGCTTTCGCTACTGGATTTGATCGCACAAATTCGTGCCGAAGGCGTGACCCGCATTGCGGTGGTGAGTGCAGAGCTGCACGCCAAGGAGATCCCCGATGGGATAGAGCTCGTTCGGCGCGCAAACTACGATGCACTACAGCGGCGTTTTCGTGACTACACGGGCACGACGGTCATTATTTATCAACAACTGTGCGCCAACGAAAAGCGACGGCGTCAAAAGCGCAAACAGTTACCAAGCCCCACGGCGAAGATTGTCATTCACCCGGAACTTTGTGAGGGCTGTGGCGACTGCGGGACTCAATCAAATTGCTTATCGATTAAGCCGCTCACGACAGAGTTGGGGACTAAAAGAACGATCGACCAGCATAGCTGCAACACCGATCTGAGCTGTGTTGATGGTTTTTGCCCGAGCTTCATTAGCGTCACTACGACCTCGAACCTCCAGGTCACAGCGAACCCTGAGACCGCCTCCCCACTCTTCGACCCCCTGCCCGATCCAACTCAAGTCGACCTGACGGAGCCGTGGACCTGCTTAATTGCAGGCGTTGGCGGCACCGGTGTTCTCACGGTCGGAGCGCTTCTTGCGATGGCGGCACACATCGAGGGGAAAGGGTTCGCAACAATGAATCAGACGGGGCTCGCACAAAAATTTGGCGCGGTAGTAAGTCACTTAAAAGTCGCTGCCCGTCAGGCCGACATTCACGCCGTGCGTGTCGCAGAGCGCCAATCGCAACTGTTAATTGGCTGTGACCTGGTGGTCGCTGCCAACGGCGAAACGCTGACCAAGCTACACCCTACGACCTGCAGTAGCGTCCTCAATACCCATGAGTCTATAACCAGCGCGTTTATTCAAAATCCAGACTTCAAAATTTCAACCGCCGGGTTGACACAAACGGTGAGATCAACCGTACCCAACGAGCGTCTTTTCGCAGTCGATGCGTCCGACTACGCAACTCGACTGGTCGGAGATGCGATGGGAGCTAACTTATTCTTAGTTGGCATGGCCTATCAACAGGGGCTGCTCCCGCTCAGTCGTCCCGCGCTTGAAAAGGCCATTGAAGTCAATGGGGTAGCCATAGAGATGAACCGACAAGCCTTCGAATGGGGTCGTCGGTACGTACACCAGCGCGATCGAGTAGACGCGCTCGTTCATGACGAAGAGCCAGCGAGATTGACCGATGTGGACGATATCGTGAAAGACCGGATGATGCGTCTCACCGATTATCAGTCAAAGGATTACGCTCAGGCGTATGTGTCGCAGGTGCGATCGCTTGAGTCCGAGGTTTCGGATGCGCTCGAAAGTACTGAGTTATTCCGTGAAGTTTCGACACAGCTCTACCGGCTTATGGCATTAAAAGACGAGTACGAGGTTGCCCGAATACTCACATCAAGCGCAAAGGCCGGCACGGTGTTCGGAAAAGCGACTGCCACAAGGCCCAGCTTTTACTTTGCGCCACCCGTTTTATCGAAGATCTTCAGTCACAACAGTCAACCGCGAAAGTTTCGTTTTGGGTCGTGGATCTTAGTGCCTCTAACGCTCCTTGCGCGTCTCAGGGTTCTTCGCGGATCGCTCCTCGACCCCTTCAGCCTCCTGCGCGAGCGACAGGAAGAGCGCGAGGACCTGCAGCGGTATCTCGATGATCTCAAGCTCATCGCAGTATCGGTCGATCAACACACAATTAACATCGCCACTGAACTTGCCGGTTGTGTATCCACGCTTCGAGGCTATGGTCACGTGCGCAGCCGTAACCGTGAGAAGTGGCTCGCAACTCGTGCAGATTTAAGAACGATGCTCACCCTGATCATTCCCACAAACCAAACCCCCTAATTCATACGAGGTCTTAATGAATACACTGACTCATCCCGAATTCAGCAACCACGAACGCGTTGTTTTCGTGACAGACGCGGCATCAGGCTTGAAGGCAATTATTGCGGTTCACAGTTCGCAGCTCGGACCGGCCATCGGGGGGTGCCGCATGTGGCCCTACGCGAACGCTTCGGATGCATTGACCGATGTTTTGCGACTTTCACGCGGGATGACCTACAAAAATGCACTTGCCGGTATCGCATCGGGTGGCGGCAAGTCAGTGATTATTGGCGATTCAAAACGCGATAAGTCAGCAAGTCTTATGCGCGCAATGGGAAAGGCGATTCATGACCTCGGTGGTCTGTATATAGCGGCTGAAGACTCTGGAACATCGCCCAGTGATATGGCCTCGATGGCTGAGTCGACTCCCTACGTGGCGGGCCTCGATCACGAATTGGGTAGTGGCGACCCCTCGCCAAGCACTGCATTAGGCGTCTTTTTGAGTCTGAAAAAGGCAGTCCTACAACGCTTTGACCAACCTTCGGTCAACGGCATGCGTGTAAACATTCAAGGCATAGGCCAAGTCGGGCTCGAACTCGCTCGGCTACTCGTCCGCGAAGGCGCTGATGTTCGAGCGAGCGACACTAATAAAAATGCACTGCTGCGCGCCGTCGATGAACTGTCAGTGACGCCACTGGGGCACGAAGAAATATTCAGCAACCCCTGCGACATCTTTGCGCCTTGTGCCATGGGTGGGATTTTAAACGAGACGACTATCCCGCGGTTAAGCACGCAGATCGTTGCGGGGGCAGCCAACAATCAATTACTGAATGAAACCGACCATCTGTCACTTCACGAGCGAGGCATTTTGTATTGTCCTGATTATCTGATCAACGCCGGCGGTGTCATCGACGTTTATCACCGTCGACAAGGTCATAGTATTGATGCTGTGCAGTGCGGCGTCGCCGACATTGCCGAGCGGACACAATCGATTTTAAGCGACGCACACGCCAGGAAAATCAGTCCTGAGATCGTCGCCGCTGAACACGCTGAAGCGCTTCTGTCACAACCTGCACGTGAGAAGACGCACAGCGCTGCGGCATAAAATGGCCATACGGGAAATGGGGTGGCTGATGGGTCTTGAACCCACTACCTCCGGAGTCACAATCCGGTGCTCTACCTGGTGAGCTACAGCCACCACTAAGAAAGGCTTAGGCCTCTCGATCTCGACCATTGCGACCGGGTCGAAGATTAGTGGTCGGGGAGGAGGGATTCGAACCCCCGACATCCTGCTCCCAAAGCAGGCGCGCTACCAGACTGCGCTACACCCCGAATATCGAAAGACGTTCAACGTCTTGCGGGCGGCGAGTCTACAAGGTTTGGGCTCTCCCGGTCAATTGTAGTAATCGACTTTCGCTGAGAATTAAATTCTGGAAAAATCAAACCACTTATTAGGGGGAACACCATGACGGCACTGCTCTTAGATGGAAAATATGTTGCACAACTCACCGAGGCTAATCTTACCGAGCGCGTCGCAGCACTAAAGGCTAAGACAGGGAACCGAACGCCGGTCCTAGCCACTATTTTAGTGGGGGACGACCCCGCCTCCGCCACCTACGTGCGTATGAAGGCTAATGCTTGTCGGCGTATTGGTATGGAGTCAATGGCCATCGAGTTACCGGCCAGCACAAAAACCAACGCGCTGTTGAGTCAAATCGAGCAGCTCAATGCCAATCCAGACGTGCACGGCATTTTGCTTCAACACCCAGTGCCCTCCCACATCGACGAGCGCGCAGCGTTTGACATGATTGCGCTGGAAAAAGACGTCGACGGTGTCACCTGTCTAGGGTTTGGACGAATGAGTATGGGTGAGTCTGCCTACGGCTGTGCGACACCCCAAGGAATAATGCGACTGTTGGAGCATTACGAGCTCTCATTGTCCGGTCTCCACGCTGTCGTAGTCGGAAGAAGCCCCATACTGGGCAAACCCATGTCCATGATGATGCTTCAAGCCAACGCCACTGTGACGATCTGTCATTCCCGAACACGCGACCTCGAGTCGCATATTCGCCAAGCAGACCTCGTCGTGGGCGCTGTTGGGCGCCCTGAATTCATCCGCGCTGACTGGATCAAGGATGGCGCTATTGTGGTGGACGCAGGCTACCACCCGGGTGGCGTCGGTGATATTGAGCTCACCCCACTTGTCGACCGCGTCAAGGCGTACACACCCGTGCCCGGTGGCGTGGGCCCTATGACCATCAATACGCTGATCATGCAAACCGTTCAGTCGGGCGAGAAAGCCTTTGCCTAGTCGAATCACTGGGCGTCACCGTTAAAAACGCCGTGCTTGCTGACCTAACATTCCGAAGTGTTGTAGCCAACGGCGTGACGCTGCGGCTTGCCATGCAAGGTGGTGGGCCTCTGATTATTCTTTGTCACGGCTGGCCGGAGAGCTGGTACAGCTGGCGGCACCAACTCCCCGTCCTGGCCCAGGCTGGATTTACAGCGGTCGCTTATGACGTGCGGGGGTATGGCGAGTCTGACAAACCTCATCAGATCGAGGCGTATACCCTCAAGGAACTCGCGGCCGATGTCATCGGCATCGCTGACGCGCTGTGTTTCGAGCGATTCATCACCATTGGCCATGACTGGGGTGGTCCAATCGCGCTTACGACGGCCCTGCTCTACCCTGAGCGCGTTTATGCTACCGGCTCGTTATCAGTTCCCCACTTAACGCGCGCCCCGCTACCGACTCTGGATTTGTGGCGAGCGATTTATAAGGACCGATTTTTCTATCAGCTGTACTTTCTCAATGAAGGCACGGCTGAGGCCGAGTTCGAGGCTGATTTGGAGACATCGTTGTTCCTCGTTTATACCGCAATCGATGCTCGCGGCATGAAACATCAACAGCACAATAAACAAGGTGGATTTCTGGGTCTTAAAGCCGCCGATGCCAAACTGCTCGACGGTATGACGCACTTTGATACTTTCCCCGACTGGTTTTCACAGACAGATCTTGATTACCTCGTCAGCCAATTTCAACGCAGTGGAAAACGCGGTCCTTACAACCGTTATCGGGCGCAGAACCTCGATTGGGAGCAGCTCGCACACCTGAGCGACACGAAGATTTCACAACCCGCGTTTTTCATTACCGGAGAGCTGGATCCCGTCAGTCACTTCGTCCCTCTGAGTACGAGCTTTTTAGAGCATGTCAAAAAGAACTACGAAAACCTACTCATTGCCAAAGAGCTGTCGAATGTTGGCCACTGGACCGCGGAAGAAGCACCCGATGAGGTCAATCGAATACTGATCGACTTTTTATCTCGGATCGATCACTCACTTCACTAGGCGACTATTTGACTAGGCTCTTCGCCACGTCGAGCCCGATGCACTGTCTTCAATAACAACGCCCGAATTATTCAGTTCGTCACGAATGGCGTCTGCGCGCGCAAAGTCTTTTGCCGCCTTCGCACTTGTGCGTTCTGCTAAAAGCGTCTCAATTATGTCTGCTGATAAGGCCTCCGTTCCCCTAAGCTCGAACCACGCAACAGGATCATTCGAAAGAATTCCGAGAGCGGCGCCTCCGGCAAGCAAAGCGCTCTTGGCGGCCACGCGCGCGTCTCCGCTTGACTTGTTCAAAGCTTTTGCCAATTGGTGCAGCTCGGCGATCGCGGCAGGCGAATTGAGGTCATCCAGCAGCGCTCTAAATACCGGTGACGTCTCAACCGGCGCGGCTTGAGCGGCGACATCGCCGGCGTTTCTCAACGCCAAGTAAAAGCTGTCTAATGTGGACTGTGCACTATTGAGAAGTTGCTCAGAAAAGTTAAGTGGTGATCGGTAGTGGGCCGACAATAGTGCGAACCTCAGTGTCTCGCCCGCATAGTGGTCCAGAAGTTCTCGCACCGTTTTGACATTGCCGAGGCTCTTGGACATCTTTTCCCCGTTCATATCGACGTAGGCGTTGTGCATCCAAATACCAACAAAGTCATCGTCATAACCGCAACAGCTTTGCGCGCGCTCGTTCTCGTGGTGTGGGAAGATCAAATCTCGCCCACCCCCATGAATATCAATATTGTCGCCGAGATGATCGTGAATCATAGCCGAGCACTCTAAATGCCACCCCGGCCGGCCGCGCCCATAAGGACTCTCCCAACCCGGCTCGTCATCGCTGGAGGGCTTCCACAACACAAAATCACCCGGATGTCGTTTGTAAGACGCGACCTCAACGCGAGCGCCTGCCAACATGTCGTCGAGATTACGTCCACTAAGTGCCCCGTAGTCGGGCATAGACGTGACGTCAAATAACACGTGACCCTCGGCCTCATAGGCATGTCCCCGGTCAATAAGACGTTGAGCAAGATCAAGCATTGCGCCGACGTTCTCCGTGGCGTGTGGCTCTAACGTCGGCGGCAGCGCATTGAGTGCGCGCATGTCCTCTCGAAACTTCCCTGTAAACTCTTGCGTGACGGTCGAAATATCAGTGCCACGCTCTTTGGCAGCAGTGATGATCTTATCGTCGATGTCTGTGATGTTGCGCGCGTACGTCACCTTTGGGTAAAGGCTCCGCAAAACCCGAAATAAGGTATCAAAGACGACAACGGGCCGTGCATTTCCAATGTGCGCAAGGTTGTAAACCGTCGGGCCGCAAACATAGAATTTTATATGCGTTGCATCAACAGGCGTAAATACCGCTTTAACGCCACTCTCACTGTTCGTCAGAAAAAGCTCAGTCATTAGTCACCCACGTATCGCGCAAACCAATCACTTTATTGAATACAGGTTGCTCGCTGCTGTGGTCATAACGATCCGCAATAAAATAGCCCTCGCGTTCAAACTGATAACGTGCCTCAGGCACTGCATACGCCAACGAAGCCTCGAGAAAAGCCGTGCTTGTCGTCAACGAATTCTGATTAATCACTTGATCGAAATCTTCGGCGCTAGAGGGATCTGAAACCGCAAATAACCGGTCATAACTGCGAATTTCGGCCTCGACAGCATTCGACTGATCGACCCAATGAATCACCCCTTTAGCCTTGACGCCGTCATCCGGATCCTCACCAAGCGTTTGAGGGACCACGGTGGCGTAAACCTTCGTAACTTCGCCGTGGACATCCACGTCGCAACGCTCTGCCTCGATCACATAACCGCCGCGCAGCCGAACCCGTTTACCCACCACGAGGCGTTTAAATTTCTTGTTCGCCTCCTGTCTAAAGTCCTCCCGATCGATCCATATGTTGCGACTCAGAGTGACCTCTCTTCGACCCATAGTCTCGTCCGCGGGATGATTCGCAACACTCAATATCTCAGTTGCCGCTAAATTTGTGAGTTCAAGCGCCAGTGGGTTCAGCACGGCCATTGCGCGTGGCGCATGGACATTGAGATCATTACGCACGGCGCTCTCAAGCATACCGACGTCGACCACACCGTCCGAGCGTGACGTCCCCACCTCTTCGCAAAAGTGCCGCAACGCCTCAGGTGAATACCCGCGGCGACGCATACCGGCAATTGTCGGCATTCTGGGGTCATCCCAGCCGGCGACGGCCCCCGAATCGACCAGTAACTTTAACTTTCGCTTACTCGTTACGGTGTAATTCACATTCAAACGGGCAAATTCGTACTGACGAGGACGCGAGGGAACGGGCAAGCACTCAATAAACCAGTCGTAAAGTGGCTTGTGATCTTCGAACTCAAGTGTGCAAATCGAATGTGAGATACCTTCAATTGCGTCCTCTTGCCCGTGTGCAAAGTCGTAAGTGGGATAGATCACCCAATCGTCGCCCGTCTGATGGTGGGTCACACGACGAATGCGATATAGCGTGGGATCACGGAGATTGATGTTCGGTGATGACATATCAATCTTTGCCCGCAACACACGTTCACCGTCTTCGTACTCTCCTGCTCGCATTGCTTCGAACAACGTCCGATTTTCGGCGACTGTTCGATCTCTGTACGGGCTATTTTTTCCGGGTTCGGTGAGCGTCCCACGATAGGTTCGTGCTTCGTCAGCACTCAAATCGCAAACATAGGCTCTTCCGGTATCGATCAAGAAGACTGCCCAGTCAAACAACTGACCAAAATAGCTCGACGCGTAACGGGTTTCACCCTGCCACTCGTAACCCAGCCACCGAACATCCTCTTCAATGGCATCTATAAAAGTCTGGCTCTCCTTTTCAGGATTCGTATCGTCAAACCGAAGATTACAGCGACCACCGTACTGCTGCGCCAAGCCAAAGTTCACAGTAATTGACTTGGCGTGACCGATATGGAGAAAACCATTGGGTTCTGGCGGAAACCGCGTGACGACCCGATCGACGAGCCCCTGATCAAGATCACTTTGAATTTGGGTTCTCAGAAAATTGCTGCGAAGTTCTGTATCCATGGGCCTGACCTTTCTACGAGGCGCGAGTTTATCAAGTGATGGAGATCAAGTCAGTTGCACTTAAGCGCACGAGGCTGGTAGTAATTTACTCGAATGCTCTTGAGCGACCCTGTATGATCCGCGCTTTCCCATTTTATAGACGGTATCCGGCATGGCAATGACACGCGTATTAGTAAAAACTCTTCTCGGTGACATGACACTCGAATTAGACGGAGACAAGGCACCCGCAACGGTGGCCAACTTTGTAGCATACGCAGAAAGCGGGCACTACGACGGCACTATTTTTCATCGCGTGATTAACAACTTTATGATTCAAGGTGGCGGATTCGACGCCGATATGGGTCAGAAAACATCAAACGATCCGATCCAAAACGAGGCAAACAACGGGCTTAAAAATGACCGTGGCACGGTCGCCATGGCGCGAACAATGGACCCACACTCGGCCACCGCACAGTTTTTTATCAATGTCTCTGACAACGACTTCTTAAATTTTTCGGGCGAAAACATGCAGGGCTGGGGCTATGCGGTATTTGGTCGTGTGGTCGCCGGCGAAGACGTGCTCGATAAGATTCGTGTCGTGCCCACAGGCAGCCAAGCAGGTCATCAGGACGTACCCAACGACCCGATTGTTATCGAGTCTGTGTCGGTACTCGCTGACGCATAATGGCCAACACCCTCTTCGTCAGTGATCTGCATCTGAGTGAAGAGACGGACCATATCGAGCAAGGTTTCTATCGATTCCTGGACAATGAAGGTGAGATCGCTCGCCTTTTTTTGTTGGGCGATATTTTTGAAGCCTGGATTGGTGATGATGATGACAGCGATCTGGTAAGACGTTTCGCCCACGCATTGACTGCGCGTGCTCAGCGTGGGACACGTATTTTCTTTACCCCTGGTAACCGCGATTTTTTACTCGGCGCAGACTACTTGTCACAGTTTGGTGGCACGCGGCTCGAAGACGAGGTCTGTGTAGAGGTCGCAGGCTCGCAAGCACTGCTCATGCACGGCGATACACTGTGTACTGACGACACCGACTACCTCAAATTCAGAGCGCTTGTTCACAGTCCCCAGTGGCAGGCGGAAATGCTAGCAAAACCTCTCCAGGAACGTCGTGCGTTGGCTCAGCAACTGCGCGCCATGAGCATGGATGCGGCCAGTAACAAGGCGGAAGACATCATGGACGTCAATGACCTGGCGGTCGAGGACGCCCTCGAGCGACATTGTGTGGCTCGTTTAATACACGGCCACACGCACAGACCCCAGCGTCATCGTCTAGCTGATGCGGAGCGCATTGTCTTGGGCGACTGGACGTCTACCGGCTGGTGCTTGCGCGACAACGGAGTCACGTTAGCGCTCGAGCAATTTCCACTCTAGTTACAGCGCGGGGACGCCACTATGAAAACGCATCTCCCTGTCCTCGCCTTCAATCAGCTGCTTCTCTAATACTCGAAATACGTCTAGCCTCTCAGCGACGGCGGCGGAAGACTCGACTTTGTGTGCAAGCGCAAGGTAGTCACTGAAGTGACGCGATTCGCTTTTAAGAAGCGAGCCATAAAAGTCACTGAGCTCTCGATCGACATGTGGCGCCAGCGCTGCAAAACGCTCGCAAGATCGTGCCTCAATCAGCGCACCCACAATCAACGTATCTACAAGCTTGTGCGGCTCCTTTTTCCTCACACTGGTGTGCAGCGACTGAGCATACCGAGACGCAGTGACTGTCTCGTATCGAATGCCGCGCTGCGTCATGAGCTTGAGCACCTGCTCGAAGTGACGTAACTCTTCCCTCGCCAGCCGCGACATCTTATTTAACAAGCCTGTATTTTCTGTGTAACGGTGCATTAGGCTCATGGCCGTTGCGGCGGCTTTTTTCTCGCAGTTTGCGTGATCGATGAGTAAAACAGGCAAGGACTCAACCGCAACCTCGACCCAAGACGCGGGTGTTCTGCAGGGTAGAAAGTCGTAGATACGGGATAAGTCGGTCATCGTTATTCGTCTTGTTTCGTCATTTTCCGGCAAAAAGGTCGGGGGTCGCCAGATAGCGATCATAGTGCGCGGTGGACAGCACCCAAAAGTCCTCATCGATCTGATCGCGCAGTTGTAAAAGCGTCAGGTCCGCCCACTCACCGTGCACTCTAAACCCGTACTTGCTGGCATCTTTAATTTGACCCGCACCCGCTCGCAGGAGCTGAAATAACCAGCAATACTCATCGTGATCAGCGGCATAGCGCACTTGCTGTGTATCCAACTGCCACTTCAATAGCTCACGGTCCGTCACCGTACATTTAAGCGCGCAGGCCTGCGATAAAAATCCCGATAACCGTTTGTCAACAAAGCGCTTCTCCTCTTGGGTGTACCCGTTCCAGTCAATCACCTCATGGCTGAAGCGCTTGCAACCTCGGCACACACTGTCGCCAATCCCCGTCGAACACACCCCAATGCAGGGTGTTCGTATGGGTTCGAGATTAATTTGAGGAGAATTACCCGTCGACATGACGCGAGAGTCTAGGATAAACACCGCATGAATGCACAGAATTGATCGAATCGCTGTCGACAGACCTGGTCACAAGCTATAATTCCTGCGCTAAAAAAGGGCGCGCTTAAAAACACCGAGCCGACGCCGTCACACATTCTGGGGAAGAGGGAAATTCCGTGCTTGAAGCTTATCGAAATCACGTAGCCGACCGTGAGGCTATTAATATTCCACCGAAGCCATTGTCAGCGCAGCAAGTTGCTGACCTTGTCGAACTGCTTAAAGCGCCTCCTAGTGGCGAAGAGTCTTATTTGCTCGACCTGATCTCGAGTCGCGTACCGCCCGGCGTGGATGAGGCAGCCTACGTGAAGGCTGCTTTTCTCTCAGACATTGCCCTGGGCAAAGTCGACTGCCCGATTATCGATAAAGCGAAGGCGATTGATTTACTCGGTGATATGCACGGCGGTTACAATATTGAAACACTGGTGACGCTGTTGAAAGATGCCGAGCTCGCAGGCCTCGCGGCCACAGAGCTCAAGCACACACTGCTGATGTTTGACGCGTTCTATGATGTCGCCAGCCTCGCCAAAGACGGCAATAAACACGCGCAAGAAGTAATGCAGTCTTGGGCAGATGCGGAGTGGTTTACCCGCCGCGAAACGCTGCCCGAATCGCTCAAGATGGTCGTGTTCAAAGTGACTGGGGAGACGAATACGGACGATCTTTCTCCCGCTCCGGATGCGTGGTCTCGCCCCGATATTCCACTGCACGCTCGCGCGATGTACAAAATGACGCGCGACGGCCTGGAGCCAGAGGAACACGGCAGCGTGGGCCCCATGGCTCAAATTGACGCCGTAAGAGCGAGCGGATTGCCGGTAGCGTTTGTCGGCGATGTAGTCGGCACGGGGTCTTCGCGAAAGTCAGCGGCAAATAGCGTGCTCTGGTACTTTGGACAGCCCGTCACAGGGGTGCCCAACAAGCAAATGGGTGGTGTCTGCATCGGTGAAAAGATCGCACCTATTTTTTACAACACCATGGAAGACGCGGGGGCGCTCGTCTTTGAGGCACCCGTCGAGAAAATGGCGATGGGAGACATCATCGACATTAGAGTCTATGACGGACAAGTGCTTAATGCTGACGGCGACGTGATTTCAGAGTTTGAGCTGCGCTCGGACGTGTTGCTCGATGAAGTACGTGCCGGTGGCCGAATAAACCTGATCATCGGCCGCGGCTTAACGGCAAAGGCAAGAGACGCACTCGGACTTGGAGAGAGTACGCTCTTCCGAACACCCGAAATGCCCGCCGATACTGACACAGGCTTCACGCTGGCGCAGAAAATGGTAGGCCGCGCCTGCGGCGTTGCAGGTGTGCGTCCTGGGACCTACTGCGAACCTAAAATGACGACGGTTGGCTCTCAAGACACCACGGGGCCGATGACTCGCGATGAACTGCAAGATCTGGCCTGTCTCGGGTTCTCAGCGGACCTCACCATGCAGTCCTTTTGCCACACCGCGGCATACCCAAAACCCGTCGACATTGAGACGCAACACTCCTTACCCGACTTTATTCGCAACCGCGGAGGCGTCTCACTGCGCCCCGGGGACGGCATTATCCACAGCTGGCTTAACCGGATGTTATTGCCGGATACCGTTGGTACAGGGGGCGACTCGCACACCCGTTTTCCACTGGGCATTTCGTTTCCCGCAGGCTCTGGCCTCGTCGCATTTGCCGCGGCAACAGGCGTCATGCCACTCGATATGCCTGAGTCTGTGCTAGTGCGATTTAAAGGCGAAATGCAACCGGGCATAACACTGCGAGACCTGGTGCACGCTATTCCCTACTACGCCATTCAGGAAGGGCTGCTGACGGTCGAGAAAAAAGGCAAAAAGAATATTTTCTCAGGCCGTATCCTTGAAATCGAAGGTCTTGAAGATCTGACTGTAGAGCAAGCGTTTGAACTCTCAGACGCCTCCGCTGAGCGTTCAGCTGCTGGCTGCACCATTAAGTTGTCAGAGGACACCATTGGCAGTTACTTGAAGTCAAACGTGGTTCTCCTGCGCGCAATGATCGCCGAGGGCTATGGTGACCCTCGAACCTTGGAGCGTCGCGTGCGCAACATGGAAACCTGGATAGAAACCCCCGACCTGCTTCAAGCCGACGTCGATGCGGAGTATGCGGCCGTCATCGAAATTGATCTTGCTCAGGTCAACGAGCCGGTGGTCTGCGCACCCAATGATCCAGACGATGCACGTCTCCTCAGTCAAGTCGCCGGTGATCAGGTCGATGAAGTGTTCATTGGCAGTTGCATGACCAACATTGGCCACTTCCGTGCCACTGGCAAGTTACTCGACCAGCACACGGGAGGTGTGGCGGCGCGTATGTGGATTTGCCCACCCACCCGCATGGACGAACACCAGCTCATGGAGGAAGGCTACTACGCAATCTTTGGACGTTCCGGCGCACGCACTGAGATGCCCGGTTGCTCGCTGTGCATGGGGAATCAGGCGCGGGTTGCGCCAAAGTCCACGGTGCTTTCTACCTCGACGAGAAACTTTCCGAATCGTTTAGGCGAGGGTTCTAACGTGTATCTCACGTCCGCTGAGCTTGCAGCTGTGGGCGCCATTTTAGGTCGCCTACCCTCGGTGGAAGAGTATCTTGGCTTCGCTGAAAAGCTTGATTCAATGTCAGCTGAGATCTACCGGTACATGAACTTCAACGAGATACAGAGCTTTCAGGCGCTGGCTAAGGACGGCCAACGGATTGCCGCTGCACTCATTGAGGAAGTTGCTTAGTTAACGATCTAAAAACACCGCAGCACCGCCTCTAGGGGTGTTGCGGTGTGTCTTTAAGAACCAGCAATAGCCGCTTTACATTGGCTTAATCGAATCAAAGCCGCGCTCGCAGTCACGCTTGATGTCAGCAATATCCTCAAGACCCACCGCAATGCGAATGAGTGCGTCTGTGATGCCCGCATCGCGTTTCTGTTCGTCCGATAATCGACCGTGCGTTGTCGATGCAGGATGGCAGACTGTCGTTTTAACATCGCCCAGATTGGCGGTAAGTGACATCAGACGCACGCCGTTTATAAACTCCCACGCCTGCTTGCGGTCACCGTTGACTTCAAAGGAGACAACGCCCCCGAAAGCCGACTGCTGAGAGGCAGCGAGTAAGTGGTCCGGATGTGACACCAAGCCGCAGTAATTCACCGTCTTTACCGCGGCGTTATTCTCAAGCCACTGCGCCAGTGCTAAGGCACGCTCACTGTGCGCTTGCATGCGTAAATGTAAGGTTTCGAGTCCTTTACTAAACACCCAGGCATTAAATGGGCTCATTGACGGACCACAAACACGGACAAACGCACGCACCTGAGTCATCAAATCTGCTGTGCCGACCAGCGCACCGCCCAGTACGCGACCTTGTCCGTCGAGGTATTTTGTCGCCGAGTGCATGACTACATCAGCACCAAGCTCTAAGGGCCGTTGAAGTGCCGGCGTGCAGAAGCAATTATCCACCGCAAGTAACGCATCGGCATTGTGCGCAATCGCAGCAATCTGTCGAATATCGCCTACTTCACACAGCGGATTCGAGGGTGTTTCACAAAAAAATAACTTCGTGTTGGGACGAACAGCCTCTCTCCACTCTCGGAGGTCTCGAAGCGCAACAAAGCTGACCTCAATGTCGAGTTTGGTCAGTATATTGTTAAAAAGACTGACAGTACTCCCAAACACATTTTTAGAGCACACGACGTGGTCACCGGAGCGCAAAATTGTCAGGCATAAGGTGAGGATTGCACTCATACCCGAACTGGTCGCCACACCCTCCTCGCCAGACTCCATTGCAGCGAGCCGCTTCTCAAAGACGGAGACCGTAGGGTTTGAAAAGCGCGAATAGGTATTACCCTCTCGCTCACCAGAGAAGGTCGCTGCCGCCTGCTCGGCCGAGTCAAATACAAAACTCGACGTTGCGTAAATAGGGTCCGAGTGCTCCTGCTCAGAACCTGTCGAAAGTCCTTCCCGAATAGCAAGCGTTTCGAAGCCCGCGTCCCGCAGCCAGTCTTTAGTCACAACGTCTAACTCCGATTGTGGAGACCGACTAAGGCTCCCTCCGCCCGATCAACCGACTCTTCCGAGCGCGCATCGCTGAGTCCAGACAGGTACGCGTCATCAATGACACCCGTCTGATATTGGCCGTCGAATACTGAAAGCTCAAATCCATCAACCAGAGAATTACCCTCTCGAGAACATTCAATTAAATCGTCAATCTCTTGATAGATCAGCCAGTCAGCGCCAATGTGCGCCGACACCTCGTCAATCGTTCTACCGTGCGCCACCAGTTCTTCAGCTGACGGCATATCGATGCCGTATACGTTGGGGTATCGCACAGGCGGTGCGGCCGAGGCAAAGTAGACCTGCTTAGCACCGGAATCACGCGCCATCTGAATAATTTGCTGGCAGGTGGTCCCGCGAACAATGGAATCGTCCACCAACAACACGGTCTTACCCTCGAACTCAAGCGGCACTGGATTGAGCTTTTGCCTTACCGATTTCCTTCGCTGCGTTTGCCCTGGCATGATGAATGTTCGCCCAATGTAGCGATTCTTCATAAACCCTTCGCGAAATTTGACGCCCAACTCGTGCGCGAGTGCCTGTCCTGCAACTCGGCTGGTATCCGGAATGGGAATCACAACGTCGACATCGTGGTCGGGACGCTCACGCATAATTTTACGCGCTAGCCGCTCGCCTTGTCGCATTCTCGTCTTGTAGACGGAAATACCATCCATTAATGAGTCAGGCCGAGCAAAGTAAACATGCTCAAAAATACAGGGCCTTAACTTGGGTGAATCTGCACATTGCTTGCGGTAAAGCTCACCGGCGGCGTCTATAAAGAGCGCCTCACCTGGATCCACGTCACCGATCAGCCGATACCCCAATACATCCAACGCAACGCTCTCAGACGCAATCATATAACTTTTGTGATCATCCACCGTCCTTACACCGACCACGAGTGGGCGAATGCCGTTGGGGTCTCTGAAGGCGACCAATCCCACATTTGCGATCATTGCGATGGCTGCGTAGCCCCCTTCGCAACGTTTATGCAGTGTGGCGACGGCTTTAAAAATATCATCCGAGGTGGGCGTAAGTTTGCCCTGGCGCTGTAACTCGTGTGCAAATACGTTCAACAGCACCTCAGAATCACTGTCGGTATTAAGGTGCCTCAAATCCGTCTGGTAGAGCTCCTCGGACAAGGTCGAGGAGTTCGTTAGGTTGCCGTTATGGGCAAGCGCAATGCCGTAGGGTGAGTTAACGTAAAACGGCTGTGCCAGTGCGGACCCTGAGCTGCCCTGGGTTGGGTAGCGGGTATGGCCAAGACCAAAGTTACCCCCCAACTGCTGCATGTGTTTTGCCTGAAACACATCTTTCACAAGACCTTCGCCCTTACGCTGCAAGAACTGGCCGTTGTGGCAGGTCATAATACCCGCTGCGTCCTGCCCGCGATGCTGGAGCATAGTGAGCGCGTCGTAGATGTCGGTAGCCACACTTTCGTTAGATGATATTCCCACCACGCCGCACATGAACGTTGCTCCTAAAGCATTTTTCCACTGTTTAGGGCGTCATCCACAAGGGGTGGAGTGTCACCATTAATAACGTCTTCAAAGTTATCGGCCAACCATGCGGCGACGACATTGATAGGATCAATCAACTCAGACTCTTTGAGCATAGTCCGCTCTGATTCAGGTAGCAGGCCCCGCAACATCAGCGCCAAAATAGCCGCAATGACTACACCACGCGCCATACCGAAGCCAGCGCCTAGCAGTCGATTGCCAAAATTAAGCCCAGGCTGCCTCAGCTGCTTGGACAATACGCGACCAATGCTTCCAAAAAGGAAGACCACTGCAATAAAGACTAAGACCCAAGATACGAGATAACGGATAGACCGATCATCGATCAAACCGACCATGGTTTCGGAAATAGGCAGTGCCAAAACGTTGGCAAGCACAAATGCGCCCACCCAGCCCAACACCGACGTCGCCTCGCGCGCAAATCCGCGGATCAGTCCGAAAGCCCCCGAGACCAGCACAAGTCCCGTCACCACCCAGTCGAACTGATTAAACTGCTCCAGTAAATCTACTATCGAGTCTTCCATGAATCGGTCTACACCCCGAACTTAATGATTTCCGACTTGACCCCGTAATACGCATCAATATCACGCTGGATATCAAGCAATCGCGATTTTTGGATGTTTGGCCCAATACGAACTCGGTATAGACCTTTCGCGTCTATGGTAACAGGGGAAACGTAAGCTTTGTGGCCTTTATTTTGAAGTTGCTCTGCAATCGACTGAGCCCGCGACTCAGTACTGAATGTTGCAATCTGCAACTCCCAACTGATCGGTAAACCTTGTTCGTCAAAAGTAGCCCTCTCAAGGGCTGAGGATTGCTGAAGAGGCTCAATCTCGGCGGCAATCAGGGATACTTCACTGCTGGCCACCGCGATATCAATCGGTTGCTCTGTGGGCACTTCAGGCAAAGGTATCTGAGGTAACTGCTCGACATTAAGACGATTCGTCTCAGGCGCCTTGCGCGACGAAGCCGTGATGTCCGGCTTGGGAGGCATTTCAAACACCCGAAGCACGACATCATCCTCTTGCATCGGTGCCACAAACACGATCGGCCAAAAAATGATCGTGAGCGCAATGATCACCAAAAATCCAATAAGGCGTTGCTTAATCATAATCCCACTTCCAAGTGCGCAGCGGCTGCATTATCAAGCGCAGCCAAACCCTCTCCGACCGTGAAAAACGAGCCAAAAACAACGACCCGACCCCGCGCACCCACTCGCGCGAGCGCACTGTCCCATGCCGAGGAAAACGATGTGTAGACGGCACTTTCGTCTGAAATTAACTTACTGAGCACTGAGGGCGCCTGACCTCGAGGCCCGCCCACTCCAGCGGGCAAACACCAAAAGTCGATGAGTCCCTCTAGCGCAGAAATCATATCATGACAGTCTTTATCAGACATGACAGCGAAGACCGCCACAGTGTGCTCCGCGGGTGGTTGTGCCTGTAGAAATTCCTTCAGCTGCACTGCTGCGTCCGGATTATGAGCAACATCAAGTATGACCTCGATGTCCCGTAACTGACGACGCTCTCGTCGACCCTGCAAGTTGAGGTTTGCCATGGCAGTCGCGATGATCTCGCTCGACAGCGACACCCCCAACACATCGAGCGCAGCCAAAGCGGCACCCGCATTAATACCCAGAACACCCGGTGCAAGTTCCCATTCAATCGAGACGCCCCGACTGCTGCGATACACTCGCTCATCGTATTGGTAGTTTTCGCCTACGACGACCGGTTTGGCTCCCCTGCGTGTCAGCTCGCGAAACACCGAATCGGGTGCTTTGACATCAGCAACGACGCACGAAACGTCACGCCGCGCGATGCCACACTTCTCGACAGCAATCGCATCCAGAGTTTCACCCAGCCACTCCTGATGATCGAGTCCAATCGCCGTAATAACAGTGACGTCTGCGTCGATAATATTTACCGCATCCAAACGCCCGCCTAAGCCCACCTCTAACAGTTGGTACTGGACATCAAACGTTTTAAAGATCCATAAGGCAGCGAGCGCACCAAACTCAAAGTACGTCAGCGAAATCTCTTCGCGCGCGCGCTCTATCGCCTCAAACGCCGCGACAATGGTCTCGTCTGAGACCTCCTGACCATCGACGCGTATTCGCTCGTTAAATCGAATGAGGTGTGGTGAGGTAAAGGCACCACAGCGCACTCCGCTGGTAGACAGCACCGATTCCATCACCGCGACTGTTGTGCCCTTCCCGTTGGTACCCGCCACAGTTGCCGTGATAATGCCGGTATCAACAAGATCAAGGCGCTGGGCAACCTCACCACAGCGACTTAGGCCCAGGTCAATGGCAGAAGGATGGAGCTGTTCTAAGCGTTCAAGCCAGCCCGCTAAAGATAAGTTAGACACTCTCGGTGACGTTGGCCGCCAAAGGAGAGTCTGTGAACTTTGCTAAAACGCGTGCGAGCGTGTCGCGCATTTCGGCGCGATGAATAATCATGTCAATGGCACCGTGTTCCAATAAAAATTCACTGCGCTGAAATCCGCGCGGTAACTTTTGGCGAATGGTTTGCTCAATAATATTCGGGCCGGCAAAACCTGCGCGCGCATCAGGCTCGGCGACGTTAATGTCTCCCAACAAGGCGAGAGAAGCGGAAACCCCTCCGTAAATAGGATCAGTCATCACCGATACATACGGTACGCCGGCCGCCTTCATTCGCTCTATGACTGCTGACGTCTTTGCCATTTGCATCAGAGAAATCAGTGCTTCCTGCATCCTCGCACCGCCCGATGCCGCAAAGCATACGAGTGGGATGTTGTTCTCCAGTGCCACGCCAGCCGCACGCGTAAACTTTTCGCCTACCGCATAGCCCATCGAACCGCCGTGAAAATTGAACTCAAAAGCGACGGCCACCACGTCCATACCCCGCAACTGTCCGCGGAACGCAATAATGGCATCCTTTTCGCCCGTGCTCTTTTGCGCCGTACTGAGTCGATCGCGATAACGCTTCTTGTCTTTGAACTTCAGACGATCCACCGTCTCCATCTCTGGAAACAATTCGGTTCGGTCCCCTTCATCAAGAAACAAATCGAGGCGGCGACGCGCCGTGATCCGCATGTGGTGGTCGCACTTTGGACAGACCTCGGCATTTCGCTCAAGATCTGGTCGATACAAGACCGCGTCGCACTTGGCACATTTGCGCCAAAGCCCTTCTGGAATATTAGTCTTGGCATCCCCATCAGCTTTACGCACACCCGCGGGAATAATTTTATCAATCCAGCTCATTTTGATCCCCTGTACTTCTCGACAGGCAGTATACGTCGTTGACAGTTTTAGTTGGAAGTTGCCAAATTTACGCCTTTACGGATACTTGAGATCAATGATCCACCGATCGCGATTGCGCGGGCATCATCTTGATGTTCAGAAAAGTCGGCAGCTATCTCATCCACCAAAGCACTCCCTACAACAACTGCGTCTGCACAAACAGCAACGCGCGCTGCGGTCTGCGCGTCCTTAATGCCGAACCCTACGGCAACGGGAAGGTCAGTGTACTGACGAATGATTGCCAAGTGCGCCTCGACCGCCTCTGTATCGAGGTGTCCTGCGCCCGTCACGCCTTTAAGCGCCACATAATAGATAAACCCGCTGGCCTGCTCGGTAATCGTAATAATTCGATCTTCGGTCGTGGTGGGGGAGATCAAGAAAATATTGTCAATCGAATGTCGCTGAAGTTCGGTATTCATTACGGCCACCTCCTCGGGCGGCAAATCAACCGTAATCAGACCATCAATACCCGCCTCTGCGCAGGCATCTGCGACTGCAGCATAGCCCTTTCGCTCGAGTGGGTTCGCATAGCCCATGAGTATCAATGGCGTCTCAAGGTCGGTTTGACGAAATTCGGCAATCAAAGCAAGTGTTGAATTAAGACTCGTACCACCGGCCAGCGCACGCTCATGACCTTTCTGGATCGTAGGCCCTTCTGACATTGGATCTGAAAAAGGTACGCCCACTTCAATGACGTCCGCACCCGCCTCGACGAGGCTGTGCATCAATGGCACCGTGAGTCCCTCGTTGGGGTCGCCGGCCACCAAATACGGAATGACTGCACGGCGGCCTTCATCGCGCAGACGCTGAAAAACGGGGCCTAAGCGGGACATCAAAGTGCTCCCAAATCAATGCCGTCGATTTCAGCAACGGTGAGAATATCTTTATCGCCTCGTCCTGACAGATTAATAATCATGTGTTGGTCGGGTGTCATCTCTGCCGCCAGCTTTTCCGCGTAGGCCAAGGCATGTGCCGTCTCAAGAGCAGGCATTATCCCCTCAACGCGTGTGACTCTGTGAAACGCTGCAAGTGCCTCAGTGTCAGTCGCGGATACATAGTTCACTCGACCAATATCCTTGAGCCATGAGTGTTCAGGACCAACACCGGGATAATCTAAACCCGCGGATATTGAATGGGCTTCAATAATCTGACCGTTGTCATCCTGCATGAGGTAGGTCCGATTGCCATGCAACACGCCGGGGGTTCCAGCACTCAGCACCGCCGCGTGCTCACCCGTTTCGACACCTTTACCACCCGCCTCTACGCCGTACATAGCCACATCATTGTCCCCTAAAAACGGGTGAAACAAACCGATCGCATTTGAGCCCCCACCAACACACGCAACCAAGGCGTCGGGCAGTTTTCCTGTCATTGCGAGTGACTGAGACCGAGCCTCACGACCAATCACACTCTGAAAGTCCCGTACCAACATGGGGTAAGGGTGCGGACCTGCTACTGTGCCAATAATGTAAAATGTGTCGTCAACATTGGTCACCCAGTCACGTAACGCTTCGTTCATTGCGTCTTTGAGTGTTTTCGATCCTGAGGACACTGGGATCACCTCAGCCCCCAAAAGCTTCATCCGATAAACATTGAGCGCTTGTCGCCTCACGTCCTCTTCACCCATGAAAACGTGACATTCCAGACCAAGACGGGCCGCCACTGTCGCGCTGGCAACACCGTGTTGCCCCGCACCAGTCTCAGCAATCACACGTTTCTTCCCCATGTACTTGGCAAGCAAACCCTGACCAATCGTATTGTTGATTTTATGAGCGCCGGTGTGATTCAGGTCCTCACGCTTCAAAAATATACGCGCCCCCCCAATCATGTCCGACCAGCGGGCCGCTTCATACAGCGGAGACGGTCTGCCGACATAGTGGGCAAGATCAAGGTCAAACTCGCGCAAAAAGACTGGATCATCCTTGAGTTCGTTGTATAAGTTCTCAAGCTCAGACAAGGCGGCCATTAACGTCTCAGCGACGAACTTTCCCCCATACACACCAAAGCGCCCGTGTGCATCAGGAACTTGAGCGTACAGCTCTGGATTAATATCTATTGTCATTAGGTAATTTCCTTTCCAGCCTGCTTCGCGGCTGCAATAAATCGTCGAACAAGATCGTGGTCTTTTACACCGGCGCTACTCTCGACCCCGCTACTCACATCCACGGCGTCTGGACCCCCTATTCTAATCGCTTCGGCAACGTTTTCCGCATTTAACCCACCCGCAAGGACCCTATGTCCAACATTTTTCATCGGTATTTTTGTCCAATCAAAGGTTTTTCCCGTACCCCCGTGCTTACCCGGCACCAACGTGTCGAATAAAAACGCTCTCGAGGCCGAGTGTTCACGCATAACTTGTCGCATTTCGTCGTCGGTCGATACGGCGATACTTTTGACATAGGGACGCCCAAAACCCTGACAAAATTGGGCGGATTCATTTCCGTGAAACTGTATTTGTGAAATCGGTACCGCCTTCAAAACGCGCTCAACCAGAGAACGCTCGGGGTTCACAAACAACGCAGTGACCGTTGTGTACGGCGGGACAGCGCTTACAATTTCGCGGGCCTGTTCCACATCGATTCCACGCGGACTTCCCTCATAAAAAATAAGCCCTAACGCATCAGCACCCGCGTCTACTGCGACCAGTGCGTCATCGATAAGCGTGATACCACAAATCTTTACTTGCATGAATATTAGTTCGCTAAACGGCGGGTTAGTGTATCAAACACGATACGACAAAAATGCTGGCGCACTGGGGGCAATCGGAATTCCAATTGCTTCTGGGTACGATACAGAGACCAAATAGAGCCCCGCACTGGCCGCGGTATCGCCCGAGCGCGTTCTATCCCTCGATTCCAGTATGTCGGCAAACCAATCAGGCGATTTAAGACCGGCACCTACGAGGAGTAAACTCCCGGCAATATTGCGCACCATGTGATGGAGGAAGGCATTAGCTTCTAAGTCAATGACGACAAAGTCATTTAAGCGTTCCACACTAATTGAAATCATTTTTCTCCAAGGCGTACTCGATTGACAGCTGGCGGCACGAAAGGCGCTGAAATCACGTTCGCCCACAAGACACTGTGCACTTGAATTCATCACTGCGGCATCGAGCGGTCGTCGGTACCAGGTTACTAATCCAGCCATTTGAGCTGGACGCGTCACAGAGTTACAAATGATGTATCGGTATCGGCGCGATAGAGCACTAAAACGGGCGTTAAATTCGGGGGGGACCACACCCGCCCAATGAACCACGACGGATGCGGGTAGTTCACTGTTCACGCCCAGCACCCAAGACTTGATGCTCCGCCCTACTGGATCATTAAAATGTACGATCTGTGCAGAGGCATGAACACCCGTGTCGGTACGGCCCGCACATCCCGTTTTAACAGGCGTATTTGCAATACGACTGAGCGCCAGCTCCAATGCCGCTTGGACGGTGGAGACATCACTGCCTTTTTGAGTTTGCCAACCGTTGAATGCACGGCCATCGTATTCAACCCGAAGGGCAAGCCGTGTTCCAGGCTCGAGCCTTTGACTGGAGAACATCTCGCTCACTAGTCGAGACTGTCGAGCAGTGCTCTGGCTTGTTCACATTGAGCAGCATCTCCCATGGCGATTACGCTCTGGAGTAACTCTGCGGCACCGGTTTGATCGCCCATATCCAGATAAGCACGCGCCAGGTCGAGTGCTGTTTCACCCGGATCTTCGGAATCCAACACACCCGAAGCATCGCTCTCCTCAGGTTCTGACTCTGATCGAGATGCCTGCTGAAAATCGAGGTCAAGCGACAGATCCAACGCCTCTTCACTCTCTGACTGAGGTCCTTGCGCTAAATCGTGTGCGGCTTGATCCCCCGCAAGCTGGGCCTGGTGGGTGTCAAGTTTCGACTGTGATGCTATTAACGCCCCTTCATCGCCCGTCGCCTCGATGAGCCCGAGCAGTTCACGAGCCTCGTCGATGCGATCAAGTGACACATAAATCTCCAACATTTTCATCAGACCCAGAGCACTGCTGGGCTCAGCGGCGGATGCGGCTTCAAGGGTATCCAGAGCATGCTGGTGTCGCCCATAGGCCACGTAGATATCAGCCTCAGCCACTGCGTCGGCCATCGACTGATCGGCAGCATAACCGGTCAGCAACGATTCTCCGTAGCCTCGCTCAGACTGCACTGCACCACCACTTACGGCGTCGACCGATCGAGACTTAGGGACTGGCAAAAGATCATCAACCGACTTACCCATGA
>DGPO01000128.1:28937-29159 GCA_002390485.1 Halieaceae bacterium UBA4438
ATTAGTGGGAGTCGCAACAGACTGACTGTTATCAATCGTCTCAGGAGCCGCATCAACCCGCACTGGGCGCTCGGCCAATTCGGCCTCGAGTCGCGCAATCTCCTGATCCTTGGTATTGACTACCGCTTGAATATCTTGCAATTGCGAACTGAGCAGCGTCAGCCTCGCCTCTATCGCTGCCAACTCATTGCTGGCAGTGCGCCCAACAGCCCTCTCTTCCGG
>DGPO01000128.1:29285-29508 GCA_002390485.1 Halieaceae bacterium UBA4438
CTCGGCACCTGGGTTAAATCAGTTGGAATATCAATCATCACGCCGGCACGAATACCATTGATGTTGTTTCGCACAAATGACTCTGGATTGGCTGACTTAATGGCCAGCATCATTTGATCGGTCGAGATCCCCGTTGGCTTATACGCCTGTGCGATCGCACCCAACGTATCATTCGCTGCTATGCGGTATTGTGTCGAACCCACCTCGCCAATTCCTTGAGCCG
>DGPO01000082.1:0-4540 GCA_002390485.1 Halieaceae bacterium UBA4438
TGAATAATATTCGGGTGTGGCTCGTGGCGCTCTGCATTCTCACTGGCTACCAAGTATTTTGGGCAACCTACTCTTACTCGGCTTTTTTGCAGACACAGTTTGGATTAGATGCAGTCGCGGTAGCCGCGCTGACGACAGTGCGGCTGTGGATGCGTCCGGTCGGTGCTGTCATCGCGGGCTTCATCGGTGACCGTTATCATCCGGTCAGATCACTGGGCGTGGCCATCGCATTTGCCGGCCTGTCGTTACTGGGACTTTTAGTGTTGCCGGCCGATTCACCTTATACGTTGCTGTACTTTGCGGTCGCAACGTCGTCGGTTTTGATCTACGGGGTCCGGGGTATTTACTGGGCGTCTTTTAATACCACTCGCGTGGCGCCACAGCGCGCCGGTCTCGCCATCGGAATGGTGTCGATGATTGGATACACGCCAGACATCTACATGCCTATGCTGAACACCTACCTCATTACAACTTACGGCGAGGCAGTTGGTTATCAATTGTATTTTGGCAGCGTCGGTGTGACGGCGTTTTTCGGTGCGGGCGCCGCGTTCTATTTACTGCACTTAAGTAAAGATGATGAGCCTCTGTCATCGGCCTGAACCCCGCCGTTTCGGGCCAAAACCTAGATAAAGTTGGTTGTAGTCTGAATCTCAACTAGGCTGAAGTTAATAAAAATAACAAAGCAAAGGTCTGGGGGAAGCATGCAACCCGGCGAAAAAACCAGGGCTCCGTTGCGAACCGGAGACGTTGATCAGCCAACCGAATCACTGCAGTTGATGTTGACTGTGGTGTTCCATCCTGAACTGGATCGTATTGGCGCTTCAATGAAACTGGGGACGCTCGACGCCTCCGGTACTTTGAGACTTGTGGCCAGTGTCATTGGGCGCAATGCACCCCTTTTCAGCGATGGTCTCGCGCTCAGCGAACCGCACATCAGTCGACGCGCAATGGGGCTTAAACAACATCCGCGGGGTCTCGATGTCTCTGATATTTCGACGCAGTCGCACACTCAGGTAGGGCGAGATAAGTCGTCATCAATGTCACTGGCTCACAGTGAGTTGAGCAGTGGGGTGGCAGTTCGCTTCGGTCATGCGGTGGTGTGCTGGCTGCGGCTCGTGCCAGAAACGGGCTTAACACCCGTCTTGGACGCCGGTGGTTTTGCAGGAGTCTCGCCTGAAGCCAAATCGGTTCGTCGGCTGATTGATGTCGCCGCTCGATGCAACTTACCCGTATTACTTCGGGGTGAGTCTGGTGTTGGTAAGGAGGTGGTGGCGCGTTTAATTCACAAGCGAGGCGCCCGCGCTGGCAAACGTTTGGTGTGCGTTAATATGGCTGCGCTACCTGAAAGTCTGATTGATACGGCGCTTTTTGGGGTCGCTCGTGGTGCCTATACCGGGGCTGAAAAGCGCAGTGGCTACTTTGTTGACGCCGACGAAGGCACTTTATTTCTTGACGAGATTGGCGACTTACCGGCCTCGCTCCAACCGAAGTTACTCAGAGCACTTCAAGAGGGGGAGGTTCAGGTTGTTGGCGGAAAGTCGACGACCGTGGACGTGAGGATTATTGCGGCCACTGACGCTCATTTAGACAATCGCGTCGATTTTAAGAATGCGCTGCTGCAGCGCTTGTCAGGTATCACGATCAAGATTCCACCACTGAGTCATCGCTGTGAAGACGTCGGTTTACTGCTTCTCTCGTTGGATGCCGAGACAGCGAAACACAGTGTTGCGCTAAATCTTAGCGCGGCTCGCGAGTCGCATTATATTGCGGCTGCGTGGGCGAGCTTTTGCTTTTCGGCCTTGTATAAAGCGTGGCCGGGTAATGTCCGCGAACTCCTGCTCGCGGCGCAGCGAAACGCGCTCGATCTTGATGCGAAACGTGTCAGGCGCCCAACCACTGAGCCGACTAAAACCAAACCGTTAAAGATCACTGACCGGCAGTTGGTTGAGGCTCATGAGGCCGCAAATTACGAGGTGGCAGAAACGGCGCGTCGTCTGGGATTGTCCCGACAAGCGATTTACAGGCGTTTCAGACACATTGCGAGCGTGAAACTGATGGGGCAGCTGGCTGATCGAGATATTCGGCAAGCAATTGCCGATGTGGGTAAAGATCTGGATGCGTTGAGCCGCCGACTTAAGGTTTCGAGGTCGGCTATCGCGCAGCGACTTCGAAGCATGAGTGCGGGAAAATGAGGTGGTTTAAGTGGCTAAAAGCACCGTGGCTATCGGCTGATACGCATGCGCCAATGACGTTTCTCAATCGATTGGGATTAGGGGGTCAAGGCGAGGTTTGGCTCGCACGGGATCGCTTACTGAGTCGACTGGTCACGGTCAAGCGGGTGGACTCACTGTTAGATGCGCAGTCCGAGGATATCTTGAAAAGTTTGCAAGCACGCGTGGACTCAGTCCATCCCGCAATCCCCACCGTTTTTGCTGTCATCCCTGACGGTCGCAAAACATGGCTCGTAGGGGAGTTTGTTCAGGGTGTCCCTCTTATTGATTTGTTGGAGGAGCTCAGTCCAGAAAGCATCTATTTAATTTCTAGAGATTTAATTAGCGTACTGACCTGTCTTGAGCGCCTGGGTCTCGTGCACGGCGATTTATCGCCGAACAACATCGTTGTCGATGTACACGGGCAAGTTCGGCTTTTAGACTTCGAGGCGTGCAGCCGTGTGGGCGAGCCGCAATCGGCTGCTGTGACAGTCGGCTTTGCTGCACCTGAGCGGCCCACACAGCGTGCCAGTCTCCCGACAGCGGACACATGGTCAGCCGGTGCGGTGATCATATGGCTCATTACCAAGGCCGCGCCTACAGTTGTGCTTGACGACCAAAGAACAGCGGTTGCTGTTGAAATGAGTCAGCAAAACGCTCGAGCTGACATGCTCTCGGATCTATTGAATGTGGCTGCTGCCGCAACACGGATCGATCCAAGTTTGCGTCCTGGTGCACTCGATCTTGAGCATAAACTAAAACTCAGCTATCGCTGGCTAGAGCCCCTGAGCCGTGCCAGCTTATCAAGACTGGTGCAGCGTCGATTGCCACCCGAACCCACTCCAGAAAACGTTTTTGATTTTCCGCACTGGGCAGGGTCTCAGTCTCAGGGTCGGGGGCGGCGTTGGTTGCTAGTGGGTGCGCTTTTGACAGTCTTGAGCCTTGCCGCGTACCAACCGAAACACCGTTATTCACTCCACGTCGATACAGCGCGAGTCTCGCCAGCCACGGTATTACCCAGTGCCTTCAATAGCCAGTGGGTGCGGACAGTATTTAAGGATTCACTGCCCCAGTCATGGATTCAAACGCAGGCGGCAAACTCGGATTCGATTTCAATGGATATTAGTTGTGCACGGGGTATTTGCGAGTTGTTGGTGCAGCACGAGGGTGCCGGCCCCCACTGCCTTCATCACTCGTCTGTGATTAATACCTCCGATGATCGGGTGTGGCTCGCGGCACTCACTAAGCTTGCTCGATCGCTCTCAGCTGAATAGCCAGTTGCTCAACCTCGGTTAACTCAGTGTTCGTTTGGCGAAGAAACCACCCCAGTATCGAATCGGCTTCGGTCTGCCTTTTGTGGAGTATGTCGCTCAGCATTGACGATGTGTTCTGTGCCGTGTCACGAATGACCCTGTGAGTGGTATCTCGCAGCGTTGCAGCGAGCGCGGGGTAGCCCAGCGTGGTCAGCGCGCCTGCCACTTCCGCAATGATGCACTCCAGTGTTTGGTTAAGTGGCGACTCGAGTAGCGCGCCATTTTTGACCCGGTGTATTGCGGTAAGCGGATTGATGCACGCATTAATGGCGGCCTTTTCAATCAGTCCGGTGGTGATGTCCGCTCGCCACGAAAGATGCGGCACACCGGTCTTCCAGTCGTCGAGCCATTCTGGCTCTAGCGCTGTATCGTCAGTACCGATCATGGTGTGGCCCGACCCTGCCGAAATCCACTTATCGCCTTGCTGGTGACACCCGGCTGTTGTCGACGCCCAGAACAACTGACTCTCTGGTGCAATGCGCCTGATGTCTTCAATGTGTTGCATGCCGTTCATCATGCCCACAATCACGGTCTCGGGCGTCAATCGGTGAGCCACTCGGTGCAATGCGTCGCCGGCGGCCCAGCTTTTAGTGGTGATGAGTAATCGACTGATGTCAGCGCTATTGGCTTCCCAGTCACAGTTAAATTGTTTTTCAACTGTGCCGTGTTCGATTGACTCAAGCGTAATCGTCCTCTTTGACGGCGCGGCACTGTGAGTGAGTAGGCTCACGCAGGCGCCGCCCTGAGACAACCGATGGGCAAATAACCCCCCGATACTTCCCACACCCAATATATGCCACGGTTTAGTCATGATTCGTCCAGATTCGTCCAGATTCGTGCAAGCGCTTTTAGGGTAAGCGCCTCGCTGGTTGTGTTGTTCACGGCCAACTGCCAAAGATGCGTGGTGAGCAAGGCGACTCGGCAGGCGGCCTGCCAGTTGGCCTCTTTAAACGCATTGCCAGCGACCGCTTTGGCAAAAGCATACCGCTTTGAAAGGGCCATGTGCTCGCTGGCGAT
>DGPO01000082.1:4591-11603 GCA_002390485.1 Halieaceae bacterium UBA4438
GCTGCGGCCAATATTTTCAGGGGTTAAGTCGTTGTGACAAAAACACGGCGACTCTGAGTCTAACAGCTCAAGATCCTTCGAAATGCTTTCTGAACGGGGGTCTAGAGCCAATTCGTTCAACGATTTATGCACGATCGCTTCCCAGTACTGTGTCGTGATCTTTTTGAGCGACAGTGGCGGTGAGCTGTCTGGCAGTGCATGAATCGACCTTAGCAGAGCGGCGTGATCACGCGGGGGGACATCGTTAAAAATCAGTCGCTGGGTAATGACTACTTGACCGTCTTGACTCTCACACCCAATGCGTGGGGCCAGTCCGGCTAAGGCCGCACGTCGCCAAGACGCCAGTTCTGCTGAATGATCGTTTACGCTGTACGTATGGCGCTTGGTCGACAGACGAAGGACCCAGTCCGGTGCGTCTCGTAGGGTGTACACCCGATGTGCCGTACCTTCACCCACCACCTCGTGTAACGCTGGTCGCAGAGACCCAGGGGTATCACCGTTCCATTGACGCCAACGATCAAGCACCTCTTGAACTGAGGCTAAGCGGTAATCAGGGTTTTTCGCCATGAGAGGTAGCCGGCTATAGAAAGTGCGATGTAGAGGACAAATAAACCTGCAGTCAGTTCGAGCCCTCGGTCGAGATAGAGCCAAACGGAAACAATATTGATCACGATCCAGTAAAACCAGTTTTCGAGAATTTTACGGGTGACCATCCAAGTACAGACAATGGCGGCAACGGTGGTGGTTGTATCAACAAATGGGCGAGCCGCATCGGTCAGATTCGACAGTAGGGCGCCTGCTGATGCAGACCCGATACAGATTCCGGCGATAACCGCGACGTGGAAACGCAGGGGACGGGTCGTCACCGCCAAGGTGTCGGCGCTGTTGTCTTTACCCCAAGACATCCAGCCCACAATCGCCATGGCCGCATAGACAACTTGCAAGCCGGCCTCCATATAGAGTTTGATCTCCGCGAAGATGATCCAATAAATGGCGGCACTGATAAACGCAGCGATCCAGCAGAGCCTGTTTTGCCTCAGCGCCAGTAGGAGGTACGCCAAGGCGAGAATTACTGCGGTGATTTCCAAGGGGTTCATGTCGGTTTTGGGGGTTCCACGTCGACGTGGTGTTCGGGTATGAATTTGGCAACCAACACCTGACGGCCAAATTGCGCATAGCTTGCTTCCAACGCCGCATGAACGCAGTTAAAAACATCGCCGCTGTCGCCGGTGATCTGCGTGCTCATTGAGTTGGTGCTTGCGCTACAGCAATTGCTGGCGATGATGTGTTCAATGAATGCCCAAACAGGCACCTCTACGTCTCCTGCGAGCGGGTACAAACTCAGTTCTGCAGTTAGTCTCAATGTTTAGTCTCCGAATCGATAGCCGACGGTCGCACCCACTGTACGCGGCTCGCCAAACTGATAGTAGGGTTCGAGCGCATACTCCTTGCGCGGATCGTTTCCGAATGTACCAAACCCTCGGGTAATGGTGAGTTCATCCGTCATGTTGCGACCCCAGATCGTCAGGGACCAGGGACCGTCTGTCCACGCAAGCGCGACATTGATCAGCTCTGCAGTGGGCGATTTGACGTTGTGACGATCAGAGAGGAAGAAGCTGTCACGACCAGTGACCTCAAGACTCGCATTCAACGCGGGTGTCAGGGTCAAGGTCGCGCCAAGCCGATACTGCCATGAGGGTGCTTGCGGTTGATCTCGGCCAGAGAGATCAGTGCCATCGACATTAATGTAGCGATCGAAGGCTGCCTCGAGCAGTCCTACGCCGGCATTAATCGTAAGATCCTGGCTGACGTCCCAATCGAGTCGGCCCTCAAGACCCTGATTGGTTCCACTGGCCGCATTGTCAGTGAAATCGGTAAATGATGTGCTGCCGTCAGCGCGCGGAATAACCAGTGAACTCTTCACCTGTTGGTTGCTACGCGCCATATTAAACACCGTCAAGACGGTTCTTAAGTCACCGTTAAGACGGCTAGCACGCCACCCAAGCTCGGTATTGACGACTGCTTCTTCGCCAAACCGATTGTTATCGGTATAGGGGGCAATATTGATCTCGTCGGTAAGTGAGAGCAGTGTTGACGACAGTGTTGCATTAAAGCCGCCGGCTCGAACCCCTCTAGAGAGCGTAATGTAGAGCGCATTGCGATCATTAACTGTCCATTCGATGCTGGCGTTGCCCGTCCAATAGCGGTCGCTGAATGTCGTATCGACCGCGGCGGAATCACGGTAGTCAACATCGCGATACTCGGCACGTACGCCGGCTGTTAAGACCAACTGATCGGTAATTTGCTGAGAAGCCTGCCCGAAAGCCGCCCAAGTTTGCGTCGTATTCGTACTCTCGAATGGGGCGGCTAAATACGTATATTGCCGTTTTAGCTTTTGCGAATCGTCGCGCACATAAAGACCCACGGTCCACTGCGTATCGGCGCTCGTGACGGGGCGCAGACGCCACTCGAGTGTTTGGCGTTCAACGTCTCGGTCATACGCGTCAAAGGAGCTGTACTCCCAAAATGGCGCAATGCCGACAAAGCTCCAGTCCTCGTCGTAGCTGTAGCGAGATTCAGCCCTAACCGAACTTGCTTGCAGCTGAGACTCGTAGCGGTCGCCCTCGTGATTCCAGCGGACAAAACCCACGTCGAGCGCTAGGCTGTCTTCGCCGGGGTTGTCGCTGAGCGTCTCTCGAGTGTTATCAAGCGAAAATGCGTCATACCCATTGGCGACATCGATTCGACTGACGCCTATGTCAATTGTATTGCGATCGTAGCGCTGACGAATCGACAGCCGGGTCGTTGTTTCATCGCGGTTGTTCGTGTCGTTGACGCCTAAATGGGTATTATCGATCCAACCGTTTGAACGGTAATTTTGGTGGGCGATACGCGCAGACAAGGTCGGCGAGACGGGGCGATTGACAACGATACTGCTGCGCCGACCGCCGAAGTTTTCTAATCCCAGCGCTAGGTCGGTTGCGTTAGTTTCAGCGGGCATATTATTTTGAAGGTTAATCAGTCCTGCCAGGGCCCCAGCGCCCATGAGTGTGCCTTGAGGGCCTCTCAGGACGTCTATTTGCGCCGTGTCAAAGGTCGTGAGAGCACCTCCGATACCGCTGATATCAACTCCGTCCTGTAAAATCACGACGGAGGGATTAATCGGTTCAATGAATTGACTTCGCTCACCGATACCTCGAATTTGGAAAAACCGCTGGCGCGACGCGCCGGCTGAGGCAGCAACGTTTGGAAGTGCTGTGAGCACGTCCTCAAAATGTATCGCTGCGCGTCTTGAGAGGTCGGCCGCTGTGAGCGAGTCTGAGCTCATTCGATCGCGATCGGACGACATCAGCGTGGCGGTGATGACAATTTCCTCGATCGTGGGTTGATCTTGAGTCATGCCCGCGGGGGACAGGCTTAAAAGTAGTACGATGGCTGAGAGACGAGTGCGAAGCAGGTAAGCGTTCAATGTGACAATTCCTCTACGTCGAGCGCGATCAAAATGGCGGGTATGACGACAAGGAAACACGGGATGCGGTCGAGCGAGTGTGCTCTAAAGTCCTGTTCCTACGCCGGTACTAGCCGGTTCAGGTTCAACGGGTTTACTCTAAGAGCATCTCAGGCATTGCCACCCCGCAGGTGACGTGTATTGTAACAGATCAGCGCGCACAGTAGTGTTTGGAACTTAAATAATTTCCCTGTAGCAAGGGTGAACTTACGAGGTCAAAACCGGAAAAGTAATGACGGACTCAATCAGCGGAGAAAATGAAGTGCGCGATGCGCAGTCCCCCCTTTCGATCGTCGAATTTACAAGACGACAGGTTGCGGTTTTGGAGCGACAAATGTTGTCTGCCACCGATTTAGCCGATCTTTTGGATCTTGCTATTTCAGGGATTCGGCAGCTGTCGGGCGGGACCCAAGTTGAAGTTTGGCTCCACGACCCCGTTGATGAGGTGGACCGCCACCTAGACGCGATCGGGGTTCTTTCAGGTCACGTGAGGCTGCTGTCTGACAGCTACGATTTTGTCTCTCTTTACGATCAGACGCCGCGTTGGGACAGAGTGACTTCTGCAATTTTTAACGACATACCACTGTTTAAGTCTGAGGCAGGCGTCGAGCAAACGCTTTTGATTCCAGTCATGGACCACGACCTATTAGTGGGGAGTGTGCATGTTGCGAATCCTCGAAGTACCGTCATGGCAGATGACGATCAAATGAAGTTGCTTGAGGACTTTGTAGCGCGAGTACCGTTGATGATTAATCGAATCATTGAAATGGACCGTATTCGCGACTTTGTATTGTTGGATCCGGCCACCAATGTTGCCAATCGTGCCGGTTTGCTCCGCGATCTTGAGCGCGAGATCAGTCGGGCGCGGCGAAATAAGCGGGCCCCCTTAATGGTGGTTCTGAAGTTGGTGGGTTTAGACAACATGAGTAACCTATCGCAGCGGCATATTCAGAGCCGAATCCTTCGCGGTGTTGGTAGTCGAATTGGTGCGGCTCTGCGCGACACCGACGCGGTAGGGCGCATTTCAGAGGACAGCTTCGGCGTGATGGTCGTGGATGTGCCGGACGACAGTGCGGCTGCTATTGTGGCGCGTTGGGAGTCAGATCTTCGGGGCCAAATGATCGACGATGGTGCCGGCGGCATGATCGAGCTCAATCTCGAAGCGAGCTTTCATCAGTGTGATGTCAGTGAGCTTGAGGAAGCCGATGCGTCCGAAATTGCAGCAAGACTGCTGTCGTCGGTAGAGCAATCGCTGACAACACCGGCGTAAGGCGCGTCCAAGGTGGTCGATTGGGCGACGGTCGCTCCTTTGCTTCACCCTTTAGCGCTCGACCTCAGTTACACTAGGACCCATCAATAGACTTCGGTAGACCGTATGAATAACCCAGCTTCGTGGCTTACTCAGCTTGATGTGGAATCGCGACTTCGCGACGCCTATCGCTGGGCCGCGGATGATCAGCGGTTGCCAAAAATTCAGGGCGTGCTGGTGGGTCTGTTGGTGCTGTGGGCCCTAAACAGTCTTTCGAGCGCCGCGTGGGCTTTGCTGCCTAACGGACCTGTTGCCGTCTCGCAAGGTGGAGCCGTCAATCCGCCTCCGACACAGGACGCGACCAATCTTGGCGCGCAGACTATTGATGTGTCGTCGATTTTGGGGATGCGCGTTTTTGGAGCCCCAGACGGTGAGCAGGTGACGGAGTTGCCCGTTCTGACCTCTGCAGTGGCGCCCAGAGATGGGATTGAGAACGGTGCCCAGGAGACGAGTTTGGCGCTCAAGCTCACTGGCATTGTCGCGTCGACCGCTGATGGATTGGGGACGGTGATGATTGAGGCGCGCAAGCAGCAAGAGCTCTACTCGGTCGGTGATGACTTGCCCGCAAACGGAAAGGTGACGCTGGCAAAGATTCTGCCCAAGCAAGTCGTCATTGATAATAATGGAACTTACGAGCTCATCACTTTGTTTGATGACAATGGGATTGTAGGCATTGTGCAGTCTCAATCGCGGGCCACCTCGCCCGACACGAATACGCAGGAAAAAAAGCCGGATGCGACGGCTACCCGCCAGGAGCGTGGCCGCCTTGCTACTAATTATCGAGATCAACTCTACAGCGACCCTCAGTCGCTCGCGGGTTTGGTGTCCATCAGTGCTGTGCAGGCGGACGGGAGTTTGAAAGGCTATAAAGTCTCTCCGGGTCGCGACGCAGCTCAATTTACAGCGTTGGGTTTTGAGGCAGGCGATATTGTGACGGCCGTGAACGGCTATGCGCTCAGTGACCCCTCCAACACATTGCGTTTGTATCAGTTGATGCGAGACGCAACCGATGCGACCTTTGATATTGATCGGAAGGGGTCGCCTGTATCTATTAACGTAAGCCTGAGTAACATCCAGTAGGAGTAACCCTCATCATGCGCGCAATGCTCGGCAAGGCAAAAGGACTCGCCCTCACACTCTCAATGAGTGTCGTGCTGCTCTCTAGCCCGTCCTTTGCTCAGGACTTTACGGTCAATTTGAAAGACACCGACATTCAAGAGTTCATTGAGTTTGTCTCGGACGTTACCGGCACCACCATTGTGATTGACCCCTCCGTGAAAGGGAAAGTGAAGGTGGTCTCGAGCAAGCCTGTGTCAAAAGCGGAGCTCTATGACTTATTTTTATCAATCTTGGACGTTCACGGGTACACCGCGGTCCGCAGTGGGGGCGTGGTGCGCGTCATTCCCAATAAGAACGCACGATCGGCGCCGGTAGATGTGATCTCGGGTACGTCGATCATTAACGACGAATACGTGACACAGGTGATTCGTCTTGAAAATGTGTCGGCGGCCAAGCTCATACCGGTACTCAGACCTCTCGTGCCGCAGCAGGCACACATGGCGGCGTATGCGCCCAGTAACGCCATTATCATCTCTGATGTTCGTGCCAACATTAACCGGATCTCCGAAATTATTGACCGCATGGACGAGTCTGCGGTGAAAGAGACTGAGATTATTCAACTTCGCTACGGTATTGCCACAGACGTGGTTGAGATGTTGAAGGCGCTTGAAAAGTCGCGGGCAGGCGAGGGGGCTGACGCCAATGATGAAGCGACATTGGTTGCCGACAAGCGGACCAATAGCGTGATTGTGACCGCCGATGAGGTGAGTATTGAGCGCATCAATGGTTTGATCGACTACCTCGATATTCCGCTGGAACAGAGCGGTAATGTGCGGGTTAGGTATCTCGAATACGCAGATGCGACAGAAGTGGCTGAAGTGCTGACACGGGTGATGCAGAATCTGGCGCGGCTTGACGATGAAAGTCGTGGCCAAAGCCGGTCCGCAAATGCGGCGAAGTCAACGATTGAAGCTGATGCGTCGACCAACAGTCTGATTATGACCGCCGATACAGACGAAATGGCGGCGCTCGAGTCGGTGATTGGCCGGCTCGATATTCGTCGCGCACAGGTGCTCGTCGAGGCCATTATTGTCGAGATGGAGATCGTTGAGGGGCGGGAGCTTGGACTGCAGTGG
>DGPO01000052.1 GCA_002390485.1 Halieaceae bacterium UBA4438
TCTAAAGCACGGAGTGGTCAGGCTTTGTTCTCAAGCCACCACTCCATTTCCTCAATGTGATCCTTGCCAAAGAACTGCTCGTCACCCACGAAGAACGCCGGGATACCAAAGACACCGCGATCAACCGCAGATTGGGTATTGGCCATGAGCTGTGCTTTGACGTCGGGATCTTGTGTGGACTCCAGCAGCGCCTGACCATCGAAACCGGCATCGTTGAAGGCCTTCACGAATACGTCGGGGTCGTCCATTTTTAGACCGCTCTCCCACATCATCTTCACGCCCGCCTCAACGTAAGCATCAACCGAATGGTCTTTGCCGTAGGCCACGCACGCGCGCATGAGTAACAGCGTATTCACCGGAAAATGCGGATTCATAGCAAATTGGGTCAGCTCATGACGTTCACAATAGCGCTCGATCTCACGCATGAACATAGCGTTCTTACCGGAGACACCCGCAAAATTCATCATAGGCGGCTGGTTATTGGTCGATTTAAAAATCCCCCCCAGCAGACAGGGCGTAATCTTGAGTTCCGCGCCGGTGCGCGCCGCCACCGCCTTCACCGTAAAGTAAGAGAGGTACGCATTGGGACTGCCAAAATCAAAAATAAACTCGATGGACTTACTCATGGGGCAACCTCTGGTAATTATCAAAACAGGCGCCTAGTAGGCCAATAATTGCCGGGGCTGTCTACCGTGAGAGGCGAACTAAAGTGACGGTGTATTAAGACGTCGCGATGATCAGAGCAACCAATAAAACGAGCTGACTCATATTAATTACAACCGATAGCTTGTGTCCCCGCTCAAAGGTGTCGCCCGATTTTTTATCGCCTGCAAGCTGTGCGTCTCGCGCCGTATTAATGCGGGGTAACAAGCCCTGACGGACCCACAAGGTCGACGCACTCACGGCGCAACAGACCAGTGCGCCAACGCTCAAGGCGGCACCCTCGCTTAGTTGGTACATCACCGCAGCAGCAAGGCTCAAAATGATCATGAAGACGTAGTAGCGTGGGAACATCGCTCGCAGAAACGCACCTGCCTGCGCCTCAGGCAAGGACGCGAACACCACGGGCGCGACCACACTGGGGAAGAACAGCATGCCTCCTAAAAGCAACAACACCAGCGCCTGTGCAATATCAACCATGCTTGACCTCTACCGCTTATATTGTGTCGGGCAATAACCTCGCCCCACATCAAAGCCGCGTAACTTTCGGTGCTTAGTCACTCGACCCGTTACTCGTTTTCGCCAGAGCCGAAATGAGCTGGGCTTCATGTGGCGACGCATGAGCTTAATGGTCTCTGACTCACAAAGACCAAAGGTGGTCTCAATGACCTCAAATGGCGTGCGGTCTTCCCACGCCATTTCAACGACGCGTGAGATTTCGGGTTCGGTTAATAGAGGCTTTACAGACGACATGTGCCTACTATAAAACGCGATGCCCGATGAAACGGCGATCGTCGTGGGTCTGTTCGGCTTGTTCGATCGAGACTCAGGCAAGCGCTCACAACCGAGTTGATGAAAAAGAAGATTACTCTGAAGTAACCAGTTGGCAGTCGCGCCAACCTCGAAGCGCGCTCACCAACCACCACGCCTCCACCCGAGTCATCTCCTCCAAAGCCAAAGATCGCACTTCAACCTGGCCCTCCCGTAACAAGCACTCCCTGAAAACCCCAGGGAGAAGACCATCTTGGACGGGCGGTGTATAAAGTTTACCGTCGAACTGATAAACCACGTTGGCGATCGAGCTTTCGGTGACGTTTCCCTGTTCATTGAACAACAAGGGCGCACAGTGCTTGCCTGCCTCACTATCGGCACGCGCATAGGCCACTCTGTGGCTGGTTTTGTGACTTAAAAACGGATCAGCCGAGCTTATAGGCGTCGTAACCAACTTAAGCTGCACCGGTACCGCGGATGGATCGTTTACTGGAAGCGACGCAAGTGTGTGACTCAAGACCCCCACTCGATCGAGAGCGAGCCGCAATCTTGCACCGTGTGACGCATCGATAAGAGAGAGCGCTTGCGTCAGGTAGTATTCGGCGGACGCCCGGTCAAAACCAAAGTTCCAATAACGCGCGGATTCTTCCAGTCGATCCAGGTGCAGTGGCAAACGCAAAACACCCTGATCGGTCACTTTCATGGTTTCAAACAGATGAAAATCAGGACTGGGCTGACTTAAAATTCGAGCCTTGGCATCCAACTCATGAAACTCATCAGTGGGGACCGAATCCCAAATAATCCCGCACCCCACGCCAAACTTTGTCTGGTCGAACGCTTTTTGCCACCAAGCGGTGCGAATAGCGACATTAAATACGGCGTCACCACAGGGGCTGACATGACCAATGGCACCGGTGTAAATTTCCCGGGGGGAGTCCTCAAGCTGGGTTATTAACTTCATTGCCGCATGCTTTGGCGCACCAGTAATCGATGCGGCCGGAAACAGTGCTGTGAATATTTCAGTGAGACTGGGTGTCGCCTCACTGACAACCGTCGACGTCATTTGCCAAACGCTAGGGTAGCGCTCGACCGTAAATAGTGACGCGACCTTCACGCTCGCCTTGTCCGACAATCGAGCCATATCGTTTCGAACCATATCGGTAATCATGACATTTTCAGCACGATTCTTTACCGAAGCGTGAAGCCAAGATGCAACCTCTGCATCCTTCGAATTATTAACCCCCCTTTTGACCGTCCCTTTCATGGGCTTACTGACGACCTGACCATCTGTGCGACTAAAAAACAGCTCAGGCGAGGCGGACACTACGGAAAATTCATCGCCTTCTAAAAATGTCGCATAGGGCATGTCTTGTGCGAGTCGAAGAAAGTCGTTGAAGTCGATTCGACGGGCGCTTGCGAGTCGCGAGGTGAGGTTAATCTGATAAACCTCGCCCGCGGCGATGTGTTCACGAATTTTTTCGACCTTCGTCTCAAACGATATTTGTGACTCCGAAAGCACCCAATCATGGCCATCATCGGGAGATAGGCGATCTACTGAACGTTCTGCAAAACCCTTTAGCTGACTGGCGTCTGAGACAGACTCAACATGCGCAAAGAGGCCAAAAGCCACTAGCGGCATGTCGATGCTCTGCGGCTCAAACTTACTATCAAATGCGTGACCGGCCTCATAGGACACGTAGCCCACAGCGTGAAGTCCACGTTCACGCGCGTCCCGCTCAACCTCGTCAATAACCCGGACAACGTCCTCATGTCGAGTCGCATGCTTGAAATCACGACAGTCCGTAAATCGGAGCCATGCCTGATTTTTGGGGTCTCGAACAACAGCGAAATCAAACATAAGAAACGGCATCAGGTTTGGACTGCATTTACGAAGGCAGAGTGCCAGCCAGCGGGAGTATATCGTTGTTCGCCAAATACTGAACCCAAACTCGTGCTTCCCCAGAATCCGCAGTAAGGCTCCTCCAACTCATGCGGCGTCACCGCTCAGTGCAGCACCTTAAACACGTTGTGCGCGCATGTTCAGTTCAGACCCAATTGTCGCATTCTGGGATTAGATTCAGTGAAGGTACTTTGATTGGGGCATCGCCTATGAGCGTTGTGTAGTAGGTTATCCGCGGGGGAATAATCCGCCAAAACCAATCAGA
>DGPO01000090.1 GCA_002390485.1 Halieaceae bacterium UBA4438
CGAACGGCTCGGGTTCTCACCGCCGCCAGATCCACCCCAGCACTGGGCTCGGAAAACAGCTGACACCAAATCAAATCCCCCTGCAGGGTGCGTGGAATCAGTTGTTTCTGCTCCTCAGAGCCATAAGTCATGATGGGTGGCAGGCATTGCCCAATACCAACAGAAAAGTAATTGAAAGGCCGCGGCAGGCGCCGTTCTTCTTGGTCAAAGATAGCCGCCTGCATCCAGGTGCCACCCATGCCCCCATATTCCCGGGGCCACACAATATGTGCATAACCCGCGTCTGCCTTTTTACGCTGCCACTGACGACAGCGTTCTATATCGGCCTCGATATACAGCTCATCAGGAACGGTTGACTGCAGAGCAGCGCCGTTGGCGTCGAGCCATGCCCTTACCTCCGCGCGGAAAGTCGCCTCTTCAGGGGTATCACTGAAATCCATAGCCTTAGCCTGCGGGTAGGTTTATGGACTTAAATTCGAGGTAGTCGTGCAGCCCTTCCTCTCCCAGTTCGCGACCCAGTCCGGAAGACTTATAACCGCCAAAAGGTGCCGCCACATCCATCGAAAAACCGTTGATGGTGAAATTTCCGGCTTGTATTTTCCGGCCTATCTCAATTCCGGCTTCTACATCTGACGTCCAGACCGAACCAGAGAGCCCCATCTCCGAGTCATTGGCAATTCGAATGGCGTCCTCTATGTCATCGTAGGCGATCGCACAAACTACCGGGCCAAAGATTTCTTCACGCGCAATCTGCATGTCGCTGGTCACATCCGCCAGCAGTGTCGGTTCGATAAAGTAACCCGACTTAAGGTGCTCAGGTGTTCCACCCCCGGTGACAAGCCTAGCCCCTTCGTCGACGCCAGCGCTAATACAGGCCTTCACGCGTTCAAAGTGCCGCTCGTGGATCATGGGTCCGAGTGCGGTTTCAGGGTCGAAAGGATCTCCCACTTTCATTGCGCTGTAAGCATCACCCAGGGCCGAGACCGTTTCTTCATAACGCTTTCTGGGAATAAGAATACGAGTCTGGGCGGCACAAGCCTGTCCGCTGTTAATCACAGAGGCTTTGGCCAGTTCAGGGACAACTGTGGCGAGCTCTGCATCGGGACAGACAATCGCCGCAGACTTACCGCCGAGCTCCAGAGCCGCTCGTTTGATCTGGGAGCCACAAATCTCCGCCACCCGTCGGCCGGCGACAACACTGCCGGTAATGCTCGCCATATTGACATCGGGGTGCGCCACCAGATATTCACTGGCGTCGCGATCTGCTGTCAGAATATTGATGACACCGGCCGGTATCGCCGCCTCCTGAATACACTCAGCGAGCACGTATGAAAACAGCGGTGCCTCCACTGGCACCTTAAGCACCACCGTTGAACCGGAAGCCAATGCGGGACCGATCTTGAGCATCGCAGCAAACAGCGGACCGTTAAACGGCACAATCGCTGCGACCACACCGACCGGCTCCTTACGCACCAGCACCTGTCCAAAGTAGCCGGTCCTGCGCTCTTCAAATTCATAATCTCTGGCAAGTTGTCCGTAAAATTTAAGCGTCATTCTGGCCATAGCGACCTGGCCTTTGCAGAAGCTGTAGGGAGCAGCGATCTCCCGGGCGGCACAGACAGCCAGATCATCGGTTCGCGACTTGATAGCCGCAGACAACGCATCGATATGGGATGCCCTATCCTCACCAGAGGTGCTCGACCATTTTTCCCCAGCGAGGGCCGACTTGGCGGCATTTACTGCCGCGTCAACATCCTGTTCGGTCGCCTCAGGACAGGAACCCATGATTTCCCGATTGGCAGGACACTCTACTGAGATACGCTTCTCTGATGCGGGCTCACGCCATTGACCGCCTACAAAAATATTCCGATATTCCATGACTATTCCAACTGCGGGTCGTCGCCCGATCAGCCCTTCTTGTAGGTTATATCTGACTGCTCGAGATCCCAGGTAGCGTCTGTGCAGCCCTCGTCGCGCAGCTGGTTTTTCAAAATTCTACCCACAGGGTTTTTGGGTAACTGAGCCCTAAACTCTATATAACGTGGTATCGCGTAATACGGGACATGGTCTATCGCCCAGGTTGCCAGTTCATGTTCGGTCAGGGGCGATTCCGCCTCCTTGACCACGGTCACCTTGATGTCGTCTTCGGTGAGCGCCGACGGAACCGCATGTACCGCCACCTCATTAACAGCGGGATGCAGGGCAAAGGTTGTCTCCATTTCATAACTGGAGATGTTCTCTCCCCGACGGCGCAGATAATCCTTCTTCCTGTCGACGAAATATAAAAATTCATTCTCATCAAACTTGCCGATATCACCGGTGTGAAGCCACAGACCCTCAAAAACATTGAGGGTTTCCTGTGGCCTACCCCAATAACCTTCAAACATCACATTAGGGCGTTTGGGCCGGACGACGATTTCTCCGGTCTGCCCCGCCGGCACCTCTTCGAAGCTGTCGTTTACGATCATCACCTCGAAATCACGATGATTGAGCTTTCCGGATGACCCCGGAGGTGCGTCTGTAGCTTCGCTATAGGAAAGCATGGATATAAAGCTTGATTCGGTCAGGCCGTAAACATGTGCCCCCACGATCTCAGCGCCGAATCTGTCCCGCCAGATCTCTTGTAGCTCGCCGGGAAATGGTGCTCCCCTGGCCATTCTCAGTTGCCCCTTGCAACGCAGCATGTCCTCGCTGTCGGGCATATTGGCAATAAGGGGGATCATGGAACCCAGCACAGAC
>DGPO01000066.1:0-3905 GCA_002390485.1 Halieaceae bacterium UBA4438
CCCTTCTTAACAGCATCCAGTTTAGCGTCCGAGATACAAACTACACGCTCTTTGAACAGCATGCGGAAGAGGCGCATGAAGAGGGCGAACATGAAGACGAACATGAGGATGAGCACGAAGGTCACTCCGAAGAACCCACTTTATTCACCAACGACTCGACCGAAGTGCAAATGGTTTTTAACTTGGGTGACGCAGAGCACCCGCGGCGCATCGTCCTGAACCAAGTCACAGAGAAAGTTGCTGTCATCGGCGAAGAAGCCTTTATGGAGCCGGTTAAGTCGAGTGAGACGACGCTCGGCGCGTTTGCGGGTTTCAAAACCGCAGGGTTTGATATCGACTTTGGTGCCCGCTGGGACGATGTTGAGCGAGAGGGGATGATTCGCGAGATGCATCATGACGACGAGCATGAAGACGAAGAAGAGCACCACGACGACGAGGAGCATGAGGGGGAGGAGGAGCACCATGATGAACACGGTAGCTTTGAACTCGAGTCCTTTACCTTCAAAGATCAGTCGCTTAGTGGCGCGGTCACGATCGGTCGTGAACTGACCGATTCTCTGCACGCATCGCTTAACATCGCGCTGGTCAATCGAACACCGTCTGCCATGGAGTTGTTCATGAACGGTGAGCACTTAGCGGTGGCCCGTTATGAAGTGGGTGACGCTAACCTCGATATGGAGCGATCCAACAACCTTGACTTCAATCTTCGCTACGACGACAACACCTGGTTCGCAAACGCGTCAATCTACCGAAACGATGTCGACAACTACATTTATTTACGGGATGAATCTGAAGAAGAGCACGAGGAGCATGAGGCAGGCGACGACGATCACGAGGAAGAGCATGTCGAGCACGGTGACCTCATGCTTGCCGAGTACATGCAAAATGATGCGACCTTCAGTGGCTACGAAATAGAGATCGGACGACGTTTTAATGTGGCTGGTGGCGAGCTCGAAGTTCGTCTCCAACGCGATCAGGTTAAAGCCGACTTCGCACGAGGCGGTAGCGTGCCTCGCGTTACACCGTCAAGAAACGTATTGGCTGTGGACTACCGCCGAGGTTTGTCGCGCGCCATGCTGGAGCTCCAGGACGTGGGTAGCCAAAACTCAGTCAGCAGTTTTGAAACACCGACATCAGGATACACGTTAGTTAATGCACGCTTGTCACACAGTATCGATCTAGGTGACGAAGCCGTCCTGACAATCAGTGCATTTGGGCGAAACTTAACCGATGAAGTCGCTCGCAGCCACACTTCGTTTGTTAAAAATGAAGTGCCGCTTGCCGGTCGCAATCTGGGTGTAAAGGCCAGCGTTTCCTTCTGATACGCAATACTATCTGAGCAACAAAAAAGGGGTTGTCCTAACTGAGGACAACCCCTTTTTTTAACATCAGCGCACGACTCTTCAACCTGCTTTTTTCAGCGATTCAAGCATCTCCGCCATTTGCTTCCAAACAGCATTAACAGCCTTTAGAGGGCGAACCATCACTTTGAACTCAATGATCTGATCGCCTTCAAAGGTAATCATGTCCACGCCGTTTACAAAAACACCATCAACCATGACCGTAAACTCTAAAATGGCGTGGTTTTCTTGAGTCACTTCACGAACGTATTGGAAGTCTTCGGAGAGGGCCTTATTGGCAGCACGCAGGTACGCGTAGGTAATGTCGCGTCCCACCTGAGGCGTGTGGACCACGGGCGACAAAAATACACAATCAGGGTGCAGGAGGTCGTAAAGGGTGTTCATATCGCCCTCGCGCATCACATGATGCCAACGCTCTAATCCAGTCATAGGGTCTCCCTGTTATTCGTGTTATTCGAACTGTGCTTAAAGCTGTGCGAGCGACGCGTCAAAATCACGTTGTGCTTTAGCTCTAATTTCATAGGCTGCTTGTCCACGCAGACGCTCAGACGAACGGACGCGGTGATCACGTCGGCGTTTTTGCGCCGACACCAGCTGCTCATTAAAAAATTGAGGTTGATAGTCACCCCCAATTAAGGCGTCAATCAACGCAATATCAATACCTAATCGGTAGGCGATGCGGCTGGGCCGAATGCGATTCGCATGAAACTCCGCAACCAACCGAATTTGCTTAGCCTCGGTTAAGTGGCACTCTTTCGAATAACCCAGCGGCGGGTTTGATGCTCTTTGGCTAGCCGGACGATCACTCACCTAACAATCTCCAATTAATTTAACACCAGCGTGGCTCAAACAACGCCCAAGGTTACTGAACACTTAAGCTGGAAAAATACAGGGTTTATTTCGAAAACCCCAGCCCCGTTTCATATCGCGATACCGTGCGGTCAACGCGCGTCCCATTGCAACCCAAAGCGCGGGGAACGATAGGGCTGATGGTCAAGAAACCAACGACAACCCCGTTAAAGCGCGTAAACTGTGCGCCAAAGACAATAGCAAGCATCGATATAAAAAGGCGAGACATCCGGCTCAATAAACGAGTGCTGTCTGCGTCTTGACCGGGTGAGGGAGTGAGTCTCGACATGTCGACAATGGCAAATCCAGCGGTTATTGCACATCGAGGGGCCTGTGGTTATTTACCCGAGCACACCCTCCAAGCAGTCGAATTGGCGCATCAGCAGGGCGCTGACTACCTCGAACAAGACGTCGTGCTCACCGCAGACGGCATTCCAATAGTGCTCCATGACGTCACCTTAGAACTCACAACCAATGTTGCGTCTCTCTTTGAAGGCAGGCAACGAGACGATGGTCTCTTTTATGCCATCGATTTTACACTTGCCGAAATAAAACAGCTGACGGCGCATGAGCGAACGGACCTCAGTGGGAAAGCCATTTTTTCAGGCCGGTACAGCGGTGAAGGGGTTCACTTCGAGGTCCCTACTCTGGCGGAGGAAATCGAGTTAGTCGACGCTCTGAACGCCAACACAGGAAAGTGCGCAGGACTTTATATCGAATTAAAGCGACCCGAATTTCACGAGTCTGAGGGCGCCGATCTCTACGCATCGGTATTGCAAGTACTGAGAGAGTACGACCGACTGGGCGACAACCCTGAAACAGTGATTCAGTGCTTCGATCCCGTAACACTCAAACGCGTTCAATCCGACGGCATCTTCAACGGCCCCAGGGTGCAACTGATTTTGACGGAAACCATCCTCGGTATGCGTGGCGATGTCCAGATGATGCACACGTCAGAGGGTATTCACCAGATCGCCCAGTATGCGCACGGTATCGGCCCAGACGTCAGTCTTCTCGAAGATGACGACGGCGCACCTAGCGAAATGCTCAAAGCAGCAAAAAAGCTTGGTCTTTTTTTACATCCCTACACGCTACGTGCAGATTCCGAATCTTTACCCGGTGTAAACTTCGCCTCACTTCACAAAAAGCTCTTCATCGACTTAGGTGTCGACGGCGCTTTTTCAGACTTTCCAGATCAAACACGAGCGCTACTTCAACTTTTGGGGAAATAATCTTAGTGTTAAATGACGCCCACCGCGTACACCGCAGAACAAAAATCGTAGCCACAGTTGGCCCTGGTAGCGACAGCGAAGAGATGATTGGTCGTCTCATCGCCGCTGGCGTCGACGTTTTCCGATTAAATTTCAGCCATGGCTCATCAGAGCACCATCAACGTGTCGCTCACATAATTCGGAAACAAGCGCGGCACCAAGACCGCTATGTGGGCGTCCTTGCAGACCTCCAAGGACCCAAAATACGCGTTGCTAGCTTCGCACACGGTCAGGTGGATCTGACCGCGGGCGACGCATTTCGGCTAAGCCTCTCGATTGACTCCGAAAGTGGTGACGCCTCAGGCGTCGGTATTGAATATCAAGATCTACCCAAGAGCGTGGCCGTCGACGACATACTCCTCTTAGATGACGGAAAAATGCGGTTGCGCGTCGATAGTGCAACGGCTACCGACATCGATTGTAC
>DGPO01000066.1:4011-6833 GCA_002390485.1 Halieaceae bacterium UBA4438
CCTACTCGACAGTATTATCGACGCCTGCGAGGGCGTTATGGTGGCACGCGGTGACTTAGGTATTGAGGTTGGCGATGCTGAGCTGATTGGTATTCAGAAAGACCTGATCTCCAGAACCCGTAAGCGAGACCGAATGGTCATCACCGCGACACAAATGATGGAGTCAATGATCAGCAACTCCATGCCCACGCGTGCCGAAGTATTTGATGTGGCTAACGCCGTTCTGGATGGTACGGACGCTGTTATGTTGTCTGCAGAAACGGCCGTCGGCTCCTACCCTGTTGAGGTGGTCCGCGCGATGGCCAACGCAGCCGTCGGCGCAGAGAGCCATCCGATAGCACGCAAGTCGCGCTACCGACAAGATCGCGAATTTAGATCGCCGCAAGAGACCATTGCGCTGTCTGCGATGTACGGCGCCAATCACTTCCCAGGAGTGCGGGGTATCGCAACTCACACGGAGGTTGGGAGTACCCCGACCTTAATGTCACGGCTGAGTTCGGGCCTGCCCATATTTGCACTGAGCCGCAACGCTGAAACGCTACAGCGCCTGGCGCTGTGCCGAGGGGTCATACCGCTTTACTTTGACATTACGGCATTCGATCCTCAAGACATCGAGTCACGTACGATGGAGTTCTTAAGCGATGCCGGGTTTATTACGAAAGGCGACCATATCCTCATGACCATGGGGACGTTAATTGGAAAAGCAGGCGCCACAAACTCCATAAAACTATTGTCAATAGGTTAAAAAGTGACAACGCCATAAAAGGTTCATTAGACGTGAGGCTCTTGAGCCCCTATAGTGTCAGTCCGCTCAGAGGTTGTTTTGTAACTTCTGGCCGAGTTAGTGCGTTATGCACTGTTACATTTTTAAACGATAGGTAAAACAGTATGTCTACAGTTACAGGTACCGTTAAGTGGTTTAATGAAACCAAAGGTTTCGGTTTTATTGAGCAAGAAGGCGGACCCGACGTGTTTGTTCACTTCAGCGCGATTAACGGCGATGGCTTCAAAACTTTAGCCGATGGTCAAAAAGTCGAATTCACAGTCACAGCTGGCCAAAAAGGACCACAAGCAGAGAACGTAGTTCCTGTTTAAATTTCTTTTCCCTCTAAAAAAAAGGCCGCTTTTTAAGCGGCCTTTTCTTTTTGTACATCTCTAAGACATTCACCCAAGATCTTTTGCAAGCTCCTCAAGGCGGCGCTCTTCGCTGGTAATGTACTTGAGCCACTGATCCGCGTAGCTGCGGGCCCGCTTGTCCTTTCGCGCATCACGAAACGCCCGACGTGCGGCATTAAACTCACCCAAGTTGAAATAGGCCATGCCGAGTGCGAGCCGCGCTTGGTCTGGGCGTTTAATCCCGCCCTTGTCTAAACCTTTCTTTAACGCCTCAACCGCTTGCTTATTCTTGTCGACGTCGAGGTAAACGTTGCCCAATCGCGCGTAAAGCTCACCTTTTTCAGAGGTCGAAGCAGCTGCTTCTAGCATTGGCAGACTCTTGTCAACTTCCTGAGCCTGTCGCCACGCGGCGCCTGCCAGTTCGTAGTTTTTGGACTCCTCTTCGACGATCCCATCGCTGAACCCAGTATCCATGGCTTTGGCACCCCAGTAAGGGACCTCAGCGTTCAAGTACATTGATGCAAGATTGACAATGTCCTGACTCCGATCGAGCAAGCCTTGCTCGTAAGAGACTTCGAGCATTGCGAGCTGTCGAGGTTCGTCGCCTAACTCGCTGTAAAGCGCAGACGCCTGAAGCCAGTACGACTTTTTAGGGTAGTACATGATGAGGATATCGAGAATATCGAGCGCCTTGCGGTATTGGTCTCGATCGAAATAGATAAATCGCGCTAAGTTGTACCACTGCTCCTTCGGTAACTTCCCCGCGGCCTGATCACGCTCAATCGCTGTTTCTATATTAAACAGGCTCTTATCGTAATCTTTTAACTGGTAATAACCGTTTGCAAGTAACACATAGGCGTTCGTACTTGGATTATCACTGGCCGCCATCCACTGATTAAGAGTATCGATGCCTTTTTGCCACTCTTCCTGCAGAAAATATAACTGCGCGACGGTGTACAGCGTACCAATCTCAAGCGCCAGCGGAATTTCAGGACGCTGGTCTATGACCTTTCGGTAGTAGTTCAGGGCTCCGGTGTAGTCTTCGACGGCATAACGAAGGTAAGCGTACGTGTTGTAAACATTTGCGAGCTCATACTTGTTGAGCTTACTTTTCTTGCTGGTGGCGTCCAGCATCTCATTGAGCACTTCTTCAGCTTCAGCGAACTGCTGCGCTTCCGCAAACACCTGAGCTTCGGCCAGCTTCTCGTAAATATTATTCCTAAGCGCCGGTGTTTTTCGCGTTTCACGTTCTTTCTTTTTAGGCGCATCTTGAGCCGACGCGTCTGCTACCAGCCTCAGATCTGCGGCTTGATCAGCAACCACCAATACCGCAACAACAGACACCGCCATAAAGGTGGTGATAACTGTGTGCCGGAAGAACTTCAGCAATGAAGCCATTAGCGACGACCTCCCTCGAGCTCGTAAGTGAATTTGTTTTGCACACCCGCAACTTCAATCGGCTCTCCGTCGACGACCCGAGGCTTGTACTTAAACTTAAGTGCCGCTTTGACCGATGCGCGTTCAAAAATACCCTTGGGCGAGCAATCAGTTTCGCTAGCCACGTACGGATCGCGAATCGCACCGGTTGTTGTCACGGTGTACGTGACAATGCAAAAGCCGGTGATACCGCGAGTCTGCGCACGACGTGGATAAATCGGCGCAACTTTTACAATTGGCAAATACTCGCCGTCCCCAGAGGACAGTCC
>DGPO01000066.1:6881-8130 GCA_002390485.1 Halieaceae bacterium UBA4438
CTCATATCAAGGTCCGTGTCGAAATCCAAAGGCTCCATATCGGGCGGAGGCTCGTCGGGATCTTCGACCTTCTCTGGCAGCACTTCTTTTAGGTTGGTTTCAATAACCTTATCCGGAACGACGATATCGGCAATTTTTCTGGCCTTGACGTCTTCCTGTTCAAAATCACGCGTGACTAAGCTCTGCATGACGTAAAACAGGCCGATAGCGATAGGAATCGCTACAACAGCTCCAACGATTGATCGCAATGTTGCTGGCATTCTCTTACTCATCTAATGTCGAAACACAGGGAGGCGCAGAAAATGTACTGCGCAAAGTATCAAATAATTGCTCGACCACGTATGCCGGGCTTTCCTCATCAGCCTGAATGACGATATTCGCTCTTGGTGTCTCGTCTTTCGCTGCCTTGGCAAAAAAGTTAGCGCGCTCAAGCTTAATTTCGTTTTTGTTGTAGTGAATTTTGCCTTGGTTATCTACGGCAAAGATAATGGTGCCATTGGGGCATGCCTCAGTCGTTCCTGCACCGGGCTTGTCGATCTCTACACCAGGCTCCTTCACAAAAGAAGAAGTCACAATGAAGAAGATCAGCATAATAAAGACGACGTCCAGCATGGGCGTCAGATCGATCTGACTTTCTTCTTGTGCGCCAGCGGACCTGCCGGCTTGATCTCTTAAACTCATACCTTAGCCCTTGTCCGTCGCCCAACTTACATTGTATTGGCCGGCCTCTCGTGCCGCATCTGCGACGTCCGCCACGACACCCGACGTTGCTCCTTTGCTCACCTTAATAGTGACAGGAGCCTCAGGGTCTTCCGCCAACAGTCGTTGAATATTTGCCCGCACAGCGCGCACATCGACGCGGCGGTTCTCCATCCACAACTGATTGTCGGCGGAAATCTCGACAACAATACTGACCGAGTCATTCGGGTCCTGAGGCTGGTTGTCATCAGGTCGATTAATCTCAATACCCGCCTCCTTCAAAAACGAGGCAACAACAATGAAGAAGATCAGCATAATAAACACGACATCAAGCATGGGTGTCAGATCAATTTCTGCACCCTCTTCAGCTTGTGGTTTTCCAATTTTTCTCACTTAAAAATCCTCAACTGGCCACTCAGTGGTCTGATGTCAATTGGTCTTCAAGAAGCTGCTGCTCGCGTAACGCCATCCGTTGGAGCTGCGTATTGGCAAACAAACCTGAAAGCGCGGCGACCATACCCGCCATCGTCGGAATGGTTGAGCGCTCTAC
>DGPO01000075.1:0-953 GCA_002390485.1 Halieaceae bacterium UBA4438
ACCCGATCTCTTTCAAGTTTCTCTGCCGGGGGTCGGGGTACTGGATATGCTCCGCTACCACACCTTCACCGCCGGCGCGGGGTGGGCCTATGATTACGGAACATCAGAAGAGAGCGAGGCGATGTTTAACTACCTTTTGAGCTACTCTCCCGTGCACAACACCAAACCGGGGACCGACTACCCCGCAACACTGATCACCACCGCCGAACGCGATGACCGGGTGGTCCCGGCTCATTCGTATAAGTTTGCAGCGCAACTACAACATGATCATGCCGGGGACGCCCCAATTCTGATTCGCATTGACAGTAACGCCGGTCACGGAGCGGGAACACCCATCGACAAACTCGTGGATCAGTACGCCGACATTTACAGCTTTACGCTCAAAAATATGGGTATCGAGAAGGTCGAGTCAGTAAGCGACGCCCTCTGAGCACCCGGACACTCGCGAGGAAGGTCTGAATGGCATGGTTTGTTGAACATTGGATCGCCAGCAGCTTACTCACCGCCTATGTGGTGGTGCTGCTGCACAATGCCTACCTGGGAAACAAAGCGGCCACTGGAGTCGCAGGCTATTATGTCGGCAATCGCGAGATGGGCGGTACGGTCGTTGGCATCTCATTTTTTGCCACCTTCGCGTCCACCAACACCTTTATCGGACACGCGGGGAAAGGCTACGAGTACGGAGTCGCTTGGTTCACCCTGGCCATTTTGCTCATTATTTTCTGCTGGGTCTCTTGGCGTTGGATCGGTCCTCCACTGAGGCGCTTTGCGGCCGAGTGGGACGCACTCACTATCCCTGACTATATCCGCGGTCGAATACTAGGCGACGAGCCCAAGGATGACAGACACCCCCTGCTCTTGCTGTCTGCCGCTGTCATTGTATTTGCCAGCCTTTTATACCTCCTCGCAATTTTTAAAGGCGCTGGGCATCTGTTTCAGATTTTTCTTGGCGT
>DGPO01000075.1:989-10645 GCA_002390485.1 Halieaceae bacterium UBA4438
TCGATTGGTGGATTTGTCTCTGTCATCAGAACAGATGCCATACAGGGCGTACTGATGCTCCTTGGGGCGATGACAATTTTTTACTTTGTGACCCGCGCCGCAGGGGGTATCAGCGCAGTCGGTCAACTCATGGAACGACCCAGCAAGCAGCATCTATTCGACCTCAACGGGGCTGTACCCTTCGCGGTTCTTCTCGGCGTTTCATTGTCAGGCGCGCTTAAGCTGATCGTCGATCCTCGCCAGCTTTCGCGCTTTTACGGACTCAAGAATGACGCAGAAGTCAGGCGAGGTAAGTGGATTGCCGTCGTTGGACTGACGATTATTCTCGGCTGCATGTTCCCGATTGGACTCTATGCGCATCTTTTACTCGACAATGTGTCAGACACCGACCTCATCGTTCCTACGCTGGTAAACGACGCAGCCATTTTCCCTTTTTGGGTGACTGACCTCTTAATCGTTTCAATCGTATCCGCCGCCATGTCTTCGATGGACAGCGTTTTATTAGTCGCGTCCTCGACCCTCTACAAAAATATTATTGCGCCATTTAGAGTCGTAAAAAATGAGGTCACCTCGTCGCGTCTTGCCGTCGTGGGCTTCGCCTGTGCCGCCGCACTGATGGCCTTGAATCCGCCGGGAGACATTGTCGGAATCACTATCTTTTCGGGGAGCCTCTACGCGATCTGTTTTTTCCCACCGGTGGTGTTTGGACTTTATGGCCGGGTCGCCTCACCGAGTGCCACCCTCCTGGCTATGCTTTTCGGGATGACTGTTCTCATAGGCTGGATAAGCCTTGGGCTGAGCAGTCAACTGCACGAGGTCTTTCCCGCACTGTTAACCTCTTGCGCCATTTACTGGCTGAATTCAAATCGGCAGCCCCTCTGACACAATCTTAAGTCACTGCACCGTCCTTAATCTCGCGCTACACTGACGTCGGTAAACGGCGACTGGGTCTGCGTGAATAACAACCTCCAACAACAGTTAAGAGATCTTCCATCGGTGAGTGCACTCCTTGATGAGCTGACGGCTGAAGTCCTCCAGTGGGGACATACGGCGGTTACTGCCGCCGCACGCGCGGAACTTAGCCGGGTGCGCACAGCGCTGCAATCGCAAAAGCAGGCTCATGTTTCACCCGAGTCCATTGCACTGTCCATTAGAGATCAACTGACTCAAACAGCGACACCGTCTTTAATCTCTGTTTTCAATCTCACCGGTGTCGTTCTGCACAGCAACCTCGGGCGGGCGCAATTGGCTGAGGCCGCACTCCAGGCAATCACGGCGGTCGCAAGCCATGCGAGCAATTTAGAATACGATCTTGAGGCGGGCGCGCGAGGCGACCGAGATCACCACATCGAGGCAGTTATTTGCGCGCTCACCGGCGCACAAGCCGCGACGGTCGTTAATAACAATGCAGCCGCTGTGCTGCTCGTCCTCAACACGCTTGCGCTTGGTAAAAAGGTGCCCGTATCTCGCGGTGAACTGGTTGAAATTGGCGGTTCGTTTCGAGTTCCCGACATTATGAACCGTTCAGGATCCTCGCTCGTCGAGGTGGGCACGACCAACCGCACCCATTTGAAGGACTACGCGGAGGCCATTGACGATCAGACCGCCCTTCTCATGCGCGTGCACACCAGTAACTACAGAATCGAAGGCTTCACTAATATTGTGTCGGAGCGCGCTTTGGCAGCGCTTGCCAAAGAGCACGATATTCCGTTTGTTGTCGACATGGGTTGCGGTAACTTGATCGATCTTAAGGCTTACGGCCTACCGCACGAACCGACTGTTCAGCAAACTTTAAGTCACGGTGCAGACTTGGCGCTCTTTAGTGCTGACAAGCTACTCGGTGGTCCTCAAGCAGGGCTGATTGTGGGCCGCTCTGACTTGATCCAGAGCATTAAACGCAACCCATTAAAGCGTGCTCTACGCTGTGACAAAATGACGCTGGCGGCCTTGGAGGCCACCCTGCGGCTCTATCAGAACCCAGAGGAACTCACAAAAACACTCCCTACACTGAGACTGCTCACGCGCACCCAGAACGACGTTCGCGAGCAAGCTCTGCGGCTTTTAGGGCCTGTCGCCGAAGCCCTTGGCAAACATTATCGGGTCGCTATTGATGACGTTAATAGTCAAATTGGCAGTGGCTCGTTGCCCGTAGAAGTAATTCCCAGTGCAGCGCTGAGTATCCGCTGTGAAAACGGCGCAGACGCACCACTGCGCAGTCTGTTCGAGCAGCTACGAACACTGCCCAGACCGGTGATAGGACGGCTTAGCAATGGCGCGCTACTGCTCGACTTGCGCTGTCTTGAACCTACCGATGAGGACCAGTTCCTTGAGCAAATTGTTGAGCTGTCACCTTGATCATTGCCACAGCAGGTCACGTCGATCACGGCAAAACCTCACTGGTCAAAGCGCTGACCGGCGTCGATACCGATACGCTTGCTGAGGAGAAAACGCGCGGTCTTTCTATTAATCTGGGCTACGCGTACGTGCCATCGGACCATCAAGAGACCCTCGGGTTCATTGACGTACCGGGCCACCAGCGTTTTATCAATAATATGATTGCAGGCGTATCAGGCATTGACCGCGCCCTACTGGTCGTTGCCGCTGATGACGGTCCGATGCCACAAACGCTCGAGCACCTTGACGTACTTGCTTTGCTTGGTCTCAGTCAGCTCGATCTTGTCATCACGAAAGTAGATCGTTGTGAAGAGGCGCGAGCAGAACAGGTCGCTGAGCAGACTCAGGCGCTGGTGACTCAGCGTCTGGGTACTCGCGCCGACGTCTTTTATGTGTCGAGTGTGACCGGCGATGGGATTGAAGCACTGCGACAACACCTCAAAAAGGCGGTACCGCGTCGACACACGGGTGGCGATCAGCAAGGATTTCGTCTGTCGATTGACCGTCGCTTTCACGTGAAAGGTGCCGGTATTGTCGTGACTGGAACTGCGAGTGCGGGTCAGGTAGCGCTCGGAGAAACGTTAACCCTGCTGCCCCAAGGCGCACAGGTCCGCGTGCGAGACTTGCGTGCTAACGATCAAGTCACTGATCGTGCCCAAACCGGACAACGCGTTGCGCTTTGTGTGACAGGCAAGGTGCAGCTTGAAGACATTGAGCGGGGTCACTGCCTGACAGACCCAACCTTGGCGTGTCCTTCACAGCGTGTCGATGCCGAGGTGTCTATTTTGGCCCACTCGCCAAATGGTCTCAAACATCTAACGCCCGTTAAGGTCTATATTGGCGCACAACGCCTCAGTGCCCGAATAGCGCTCATTGACCATGCAGGGAGCACACTTCAGCCGGGGGACCAAAGCCTTGTGCAGCTGATCTTCGACAGCTCGGTAAGCACTTTCACGGGCGAGCGCTTTCTGATCAGAGATGACTCGGAATCAATTAACCTGGGCGGAGGCCGAGTGCTCGACCCGTGGGGCCCCAAGTACGGAAAGTCCAAGTCTGGGCGAGTTCAGTGGCTCAGTGCATTGAAGGCTGAGAACGCAGAAGAGGCGCTTCAGCGCCTTGTACTCGAGCGTCCGTGTGTGGATTGGCGTTACCTCGCAAGGTGTTACAACCAAAAACCAGACGCCCCCCTGCCCACTCTTCCAAAAGGGGTCATCAGTTTTACAAAGGATGGGGCCACCTGGGTGGCCACAGCGACGTCACTCGCAAACACGCGTAACGTCATTCTTAATGCGGTCGAACAAGACCGGAACACCCAAGTCGAGGCGCATGGCTTAGCCAAACCACAGCTCGTTTTACAAGCCGCTCGCAAGACCCATGTGGCGATCGTGGGAGCCGTGCTAGAGGTTCTGTTAAAAGACGGAACGCTCGTGCTCGCAGACGGTCGCATCGTCTCTGCCCAGTCAATCAACAGATCCGATCCAACGATTGCACACTGGCTAGCAATGCGCGATGAGCTTAAAATTGCGCGGTTAGACGTACCGGTTCTCTCAGACCTACGGTCGCGAATCGGCTTAACTGAACTTGAGCTCAAGATTGCAATCAAGCACGGGATGTCTAACGCAGAACTTCACCGAATTAACGCGACGCGGTACGCCATGGCTGACACGCTACGGCACATTGCAACCGGCATTATTGTTCTCGCAGGCGATCGTCCGTTCACCGTTGTCGAGGTCAAAGAGCACTTTGCCATTGGCCGAAAATTAACCATTGAGTTACTCGAGTTTTTTGACAGTATTAACGTCACCCAACGCAACGGAAACGCTCGGGTTATTTCCAACGCAAAGGTAATCAAGCAGCGGTTTGGTGATTAAATTTTTCGGAAGAGCGACGTCCCCGGTGGGGCGCCTGGCCTTCAAAACCAGTGAGGTGCTGACAAGGCGCCTGGTGGGTTCGACTCCTACCTCTTCCGCCACGCTTCAGGTCTTAAGTGCTGGTGCTCGCACCTTACTGAGAACGCCCTTACCAATGAGTGGCGCCCACTAAAACGGGGCGCCTCAAGTGATTATGTTACTGGGGCATCGTCGGAATGCGCCCAGGAGTCCAAGGCGCACCGCTGCGCTCCATCGACGCCTCAAGCACAGTCGTTTCACTTGCTAGAGCGCCCAACTCACTCAGCGCCAGTGAGAACTCTTCAGTTGCAACTTGGTAAGAGTCACGAAAGTTCTGACCTACTGCCGATTGCGAATTCACCAAGGTGCCGTAGATCGATGAGACGCGCGAAGTGATCCCCATTGGCGCGGGCTCATTGCGGCTACTGACCGTCCGATCACCATTGAAACGGACACCCAGGTCTGACAAGCGCGCCTCAAGTGACGTCACAGCCTCCCGATCCTGAGCAGTCATCGCGGGGGTAACGCTAATGGTCGCCCGAATATGCGCTAGGCGGTTTCGCAACTCACCCATTGCTTTTACGCTCCCGCGAACCGCGCGTTGAAGCGACGCAACCTCGAGCTGAAAGGTTTGTAACGCTTGGCGATCGGTCGTGATTTCGTCGCTTCCAGGCAGCGCCTTCACAGTAAACGATCGTGAAGCGCCGGTGTCTGTGAGGACGCCATCACGCTCAATGGCCAGTCGAGCACTGTACTTCCCAGGAAGCACCAAGGGTCCTACCGGGTCGCTCATCCAATAAGGCCGGCTTCCCCCTGACGTGATACTCACGGGTTCGGGTGCAGGCAGGCGAAGATCCCACGCCGTTTGGTGAAGACCCGTACCCGACTTACCCGTCACTTGACGAATAAGTCTCCCCTGTGCGTCTCGAATCATCAAATACACCGCAGGCTTTAGTTCCCTGTCTTCAGCGCGTAGCGCATCCCATGACGGGTATGGCGTATCGCCGCCCTCTGAGGCAATGACCTGCTCTGCTTTACGCCGTATCTCCTTACGTGACTCCAGACCGTCGCGGACGAAATACCTCAGCACAGCGCCAAAATCGGGATTTGGTGCAGTGAAAAAGGCGTTACCGATCGACCCCTTCTCAGAGCCGCCCCAACGATCTCCCTCTACGAAGAGCCAGGGATCGCGAGGCGCAAATAAGTGAAATTCCTCCAGTGAACTGGCGTCGGTTCGCAGTGGCGTGTAGTCATCGACCACATAAATACCGCGCCCAAAAGTCCCGACGACCAGATCGTTTTCACGCCGCTGAATTTCAATGTCTCTCACCGATATGGTGGGCAGATTACGCTTCATCTGACTCCACGTCTTACCCCCATTTTGAGTCACGAACACGCCGTCTTCAGTGCCCAAGAATAGTAAGTTGGGATCGACGTGATCTTCGGCAATCGTGTGCGCAAAACCCCGCACCGGCAAATTACCCACAATTGATTTCCAGGTCCGACCTTTGTTGGTCGACTTCAACACGTAGGGCTTCTGATCACCGCGCTTGTGATTCTCCATTACCGCGTACACGGTATTTTCGTCATGCAGTGAGGCCTGAACGTCGTCAACGTACGTCATGTCTGGCACGCCAGAAAATTTCGTCGTTCGCGTCCAAGTCTCGCCCCCATCCTCGGTGATATTGATTACCCCATCATCAGTCCCAACGTAAATGAGGCCCTCCTGGAGCTCACTCTCACTAATCATGATCGCGCTGCCAAACATCGACGTTGAGTCGTTTTTGGCAATGGAATCGACGCCCCAGACGCGACCCATAACCTCGAGCGTGTTGCGATCGATCTGACGCGTTAAGTCAGGGCTCACCTTGCGCCAACTGTCGCCGCGATCGTCCGACCGGAACAAATACTCTGCGGCGTAGTACAGCCGCTTGGAGTCATGTGGACTCACCAGTAGTGGCGTATTCCAATTCCATTTGTACTTGTTCTCGCCTTTTTCGGGATGCGGGACGATATACACTCGCTCCTGTGTGCTGCGGTCGTAGCGCGCTAGCCCACCGTACTGGTATTGCGCGTAGACAATGTTTGGATCTTCCGGGTCAAACTGGGGCTCGTAGCCATCGCCGCCTAAGACCACATTCCAGTCGGAGTTCGTAATGCCGTGCACGTTGGTCGTGCGCGAGGGACCGCAAAGGGTATTGTTGTCCTGAGTGCCACCACAGACGTTGTAAAACGGTTCAACGTAATCGGGTTGTATGCGGTAAAACTGGGTGATGGACAGATTGCGAAGGTGGCGCCAGGTGGTGCCACGATCCCAACTTTCGTAAATACCACCGTCACCACCAATGTAGAGGTGCTGCGTATTATTGGGATCAATCCACAGCGCGTGGTCGTCGACATGTCGCCACTGACTTGAAAGCGCGGTGAACGATTTACCACCATCCTCCGACTTCATCGTAAACGTATTCAGTGCATAGAGCCGGTCTGAGTTTTTCGGATCAACAATGATTTCATTGTAATACTGTGGACTGGAGGTCATGTATGACGACCGCTTTTCCCACGTTCCACCAAAATCAGTCGATCGGTAAACCCCTTGCTCATCATCATTCGCTTCAATGATGGCGTACAACATGTCAGGGTCGCTCGCAGCGCCAGCAAGACCAATTCGTCCCATGTCGTCAGACGGAAGGCCTGCTTTGACCTCCGACCAAGATTCGCCTCTGTCAGTCGATTTATAGATACCGCTTCCAGGACCACCATTGATGAGCACCCAAACGTGCCGGCGCCGCTGGTAACTTGAGGCCACGATGACGTTAGGGTTGCGCGGATCAACAACGAATTCATTAACACCCGTATGCTCGTCAATATCGAGAATCAGATCCCATGTTGTGCCGCCATCAGTGCTTCTGTAGAGCCCCCGTTCGCCACCATCACTCCACAGCGGCCCCTGCGAGGCAACCAGCACCTCGTCGGAATCCTTCGGATTGATCCAGATTTGGCTGATGTGACCCGAGTCTTTGAGACCCATATTTTCCCAAGACTGACCGCCATTCACCGACTTATAAACACCGGTACCCGCCGCCACACTGCGCTGTGCATTGTTCTCGCCCGTACCCACCCAAATCGTATCGCTGTCATTGGGGTCTAACTCGACAACACCGATAGCGTAGGCGTCTTCATTATCGAAAATCGGCTCCCACGTCGTACCGCCGTTAGTGGTTCTAAACACATTGCCCGACGAGATACCGGCAATAAATGTCTGATTACTCTCAGGGTAAAAGGCGAAGTCTGATATCCGCCCGGACATTAAGGCAGGCCCTATATGCCTCATGGGCAGGCCGGCGAGCGGATTGTTTTTTGCACCATCGTCCGCACTTGAGACAGGCGCAACAGTGGTTAAAACGAGTAAGCTTGCTGCAAATAAGCGTTGTACGAGCGTCATAGCATTCCCCTACTGAATTCATGGGCGACGGTGGCACAGAACAATGAGAAAAAGAGGCTCTCATTCGGTGTGCCCAACCTGTGCCCTCACTCTACAATAAAAGCGCCTTAATATTGAACGCGCATACGGTCCCGCCGCTCTGATGACAGCGACCGTTAATGCAACTTGTGGGGGTTTCGTGGGGGTTTCGTGCGCGATGCGTATAGAGCAAACCCAACTGTCACTCGGTAAGCGTCAAAAATCTGCAACGGACCTCGCGCAAGTACAGGTCTAAATGAGGCTAAGTAGTGACTCAGCGCCATAAAAATATCAATAGACCTTTCGTTCGTCCCCAGCTTGCTCTAGCGTGTGTGCCTGAATTTTACTGAGGAGAGCGCAGGTGCAATTTGATGACGTAGTAATGGGACGCCGCAGTGTTCGAGGTTATAAAAATGAGCCCGTCTCAAAGGCCTTGATTCAAGAAGTATTGGCCTTAGCCATGCGTTCACCGTCATCCATGAATACACAGCCGTGGAACTTCACCGTGGTGTCGGGAGAACCCTTAGACCGCATCCGCGCGGGCAATACCGAGCGAAACCTTGCAGGCGTCCCGCACTCACGGGAGTTTCGGATCGGTACGGCCTTCGCTGGGCAACACAGGGACCGTCAGGTAGGCGTGGCTAAACAGTTATTTGCAGCCATGGATATTGCACGTGAGGACACTGAGAAACGGCAGGATTGGGTACTGCGCGGATTTAGGCAGTTTGATGCGCCTGTGTGCGTCATCATCACCTACGATGCCGTACTTGCAGACAGCGACGATACGGCGTTTGACTGTGGCGCGGTCACGACGGCGCTGGTCAATGCCGCATGGTCCAGAGGACTGGGTGCCGTGATTAATAGTCAAGGGATCATGCAGTCCCCGGTGGTACGCGAGCACGCCAAGATTGCTGACGATCAGGTCATTATGAAGGCCGTAGCCCTGGGCTGGCCGGACGACACATTTCCCGCTAATGCTGTTATTTCACACCGTAAAAGTGTCGAAGAAGCCGCCACCTTTTTGGGGTTTAGTGATTAAGCTCAACACAGCGACCGGCGCCTCGACCGAGGTACCGCGTCGCTCGTGCCTAACGGCCGTCAGAAGCGAACCCAGCATTGATGCTCGACGACTAAAAGACCGGCATCGCGGGGCTCGTAATTGGTGTTCTTAGCTACTGGCATGATCAATCTTGGCGCTTACGCCGATGACGTTTTAGTCTTGCGGTAATGGTGCTGATTTTTCTTTGAGTTGCTTCAATCCCGGTGGGAACGGCGTATTCAGAAACGTGCCGACCCAGTGGAGCCATATGACCACCAGTAAGTCACCGTGGGTCATTACCCGACTCAGCCCCAGCCCCCCTAGAAAGGCGAAAATGACCCAGATTAAACGCCAGCGAAGGGTAAAGAAGTGAATCGCGGCAAAGATTACATTGCTAATCACCACTGCATAAAGGGGCGCTAGGTAGCCCTTGAGTAAATTCGGCAACGCGAGACGAAAGATCCATTCTTCGGCGACGGAAATAAATAATAAATACCCAATCCACGTCAGTTGCTTACGGTTCACAACCTTGTCCGACAACTGCGAGTAAGCGATTAAAAATGCCAATAAGGTCAGGAAGGCCAGCGCATAGTAATGTGGCGAAGCTAAAAAGCCGGCCACGCTCGGCGACAAGGCGACCAAGGCATTGGGAAAGAGAACGCAAAGTGCGGCCAGAGCCAACATTAATAAGCCATGGCGCAGGAAGACCTGCGTAAAACTCGTGATTTTTGCGCCATCCGCCGCATCGCGCTGGAGACGGCCTTGCGACTCCGGGAATACGCCCTCTGAGTCATTTTTTGGACTTAGGTGTGTGTTTTCAAGCATGAGCCGAGGTTAAACGATTCTTTAGACGAGCGGGCAGATAATAGGCCCA
>DGPO01000075.1:10747-14945 GCA_002390485.1 Halieaceae bacterium UBA4438
CGGTGTCGCTTTGACCCGACGTTCTCCGCTAACGCTGTGTGCCCCCTAACGCTGTGCCGTCGTCTGGGAACGTGCAATAAAGTCAATAATGACCTCAGAGATCTCTTTCGGTCGAGTCTCTTGTACGAAGTGCCCACCACCACGTAGGGTCGTGTGCGGCTCATTTTTTGCCCCAGGCACCCGCTCCCTGAACTCTTTATCCGACCCCTTCGTGACAGGATCATCGTCGGTGAACGCGCACAGAAATGGCTTTCCAAATGTATCAAAGAACTCCCAGGCTAACCGTTGGTGCTCAAGCGACGGTGAAGTCGGCAAAGACGGCACCTGGCTCGGCATTGCCCGAGGCCCCATGGTGTACTCAGCCGCCGGGAAAGGTGCGTCGTAAGCTTGCGCGACAGCCGAGGGAAGCGGCGCTCTGAACCCAAGTTTGTGCAAAAGCGCGCGGGCGATTTGGATTAGTTTAGTTTGCGGCTCTGTTGAAAAACTGAGCATAAAACCGATCGGTAAGTATTCGGTTTCCCAGCAGAACTTCTGCCAGACCGCAAAAACACGTGCTGGGTTTGCTTCCTTCGTTTCCCAAGACAACCGTCCTATTTCCTTGGCCATATCAAACAGGGTCGGCGTTGGCGCACTCGCTCGATAGGCCTCAACCTCAGCAACCTGCTCTTGCGGTACATCGGGGTTGTAAGGCAAACCCGTATTGGAGATCACAACCCGATCAAATCGGGTACTGTGCGCGGCAACAAGCCTCAAACCAATCAGTCCGCCCCAGTCTTGACCAAAAAATGTGAGTGCAGTGAAGTCATTTTGCTCAAGCCATGCGCCCATCCACTCGACCTGCCGCTCGTAGCTGTAGTCTTCTCTTGCAGCCGGCTTATCACTTTTTCCAAAACCCACCAAATCCGGACAGATCACTCGTAGCCCCGCCCCAGTAAGGTAGGGAATCATTTTACGGAACAAGTAACTCCACACTGGCTGGCCGTGCAAACACAGAACCGCAGGACCGTCACTAGGGCCCTCGTCAATGTGATGAATCCTAATCGTTGCACCGTCTTCAGTCATGACGTTGGTGTAGTGAGGCTCGAACGGGTAGTCCTTAATGGACGCGAAGCTCGTCTCAGGCGTTCGTAACACTTTCATTTTGATCGCGCCCTTTATTTTGACATAATTTATGCCAATATATCGTCTCTGTTAGCGCTTTGGAAGCGTTTAGAAAAACGATAGGGACCGCGTGATGACTCCACTGCATTAATAACAGGCTTTTGGGCAAGCAGGTCAGCCGCCCTTCCGGGCCTTAGCACATCAACCATGACTCACTTAAGGAACGCATTGTATGGATTTCACTCATTTTGCAAAATCAAGAAAAAGCGCGAGGGGGTTTCTCGATAAGCCGGTGCCCAAACAAGTAGTTGATGACATCTTAGCGACGGCGAAATGGGCACCCAGTTCTTACAACACCCAAACCTGGAAGGTCCACGCGGTCACAGGCGAGACACTCGATAGAATTCGCGAAGGCAACACAAAAAACACACTCGAGGGAAAGCCCCACGTCAGAGACTTTCCTTACAAAGAAGAGTACGAGGGTGAGCATCGCAAGCGACAGATTGACGTGGCGATTCAGTTGTTTGAGGCGATGGGGATTGCGCGCGACGACAAGGAAAAACGTCTAGACTGGATGCTTCGAGGCTTTCGGCAGTTTGACGCGCCAGTGTCTCTCGTGCTGACCTACAACAAGTACCTTGAGCCCGCCGCTATTAGCCAGTTCGCGCTCGGGTCGCTCGCCTACGGCATTGTTCTCGCTGCCTGGGAGCGCAGGTTGGGCTGCGTTATCAATGGTCAGGGCATTATGCAGTCGGATGTCGTGCGCGACCTAGCCGGCATTCCGGACGATGAAAACATCATGATTTGTATTGCACTGGGCTATCCGGACGATAACTTTCCAGCAAATGAGGTCCGTTCCACGCGCGCCGACAACAGTGATTTTGTGCGATACGTGGGCTTTTGAGGCGGCGTCACATAGGCCTTAACATTGAAACGCAGTGGTCTCATCTTTCTCGGGTGCATTGATTCCCTAGAGAGGCGACTCTCAAGAATGATTTTATAGTGCTGAACAAGGGTCTGGATGACGGCGCACTCAACGAATGCTGATTTGTCGTGGCCGAATATGATTTCCTTGGACTGTCAAGAACGAGCTATCTTGATATCGACTCAAACCCCTTTTTAAGCGTCGATTTCGCTATAACTCACGGCACATAATGGCACCATTGAAGAGCACCACGCACGAGGTGCCAAACAGCATAAAAACCGCTCCTTAATACTTGGACTCACAAAGCAGGTACCCAATGACTGACTACACCGCACCGCTTCGCGACATTACATTCTCAATGTTTGAGGTGTTCGACTATCAACATCACTACGAGACTCGCTTTCAAGGTGCGGATGTGAACCCTGAGCTGATTGGCGTCATATTAGAAGAATTTGGCCGGTTCTGCTCCGAACAGTTGTCGCCGCTTAATGCCGTTGGCGATCGAGAAGGTTGCACGTGGAACGGGGGTGAAGTGACTACTCCCACCGGTTTCAAAGAAGCCTACCAACAGTATGTCGCCGGCGGATGGCCTGCGCTGGCTGGTGATCCCCAGTACGGTGGGCAGGGACTCCCAGAATCGCTTTCGATCATTCTGACGGAAATGCGTGGAACGGCCAATTGGGCGTGGGGAATGTACCCGGGGCTATCGCACGGCGCCGTCAATACGATCAAGTCGCACGGCTCAGAAGAGCAAAAGGCGGTGTTTTTACAAAAGCTCGTGGAGGGACACTGGACCGGCACCATGTGCCTGACTGAAGCGCACTGCGGCACCGACCTTGGGATGCTGCGGACAAAAGCAGATCCGTGCGCCGACGGCAGCTATAGCATTACAGGTACAAAGATCTTCATCTCGTCAGGCGAGCACGATCTGACCGAAAATATTGTGCATATAGTGCTTGCCCGTCTGCCCGATGCACCGGTCGGCGTAAAGGGCATTTCACTGTTTATTATCCCCAAGCACCTGGTTAACGACGACGGCTCGCTGGGCGACCGGAATGCGCTGCACTGTGGCTCGCTGGAACACAAAATGGGCATTCATGGCAACGCGACCTGTGTCATGAACTTCGATGGCGCGACGGGTTTCTTGCTCGGCGAGCCCAACAGAGGGCTCGAGGCCATGTTCACGTTTATGAACACGGCACGAATTGGTACCGCACTGCAGGGCGTTGCGCACATGGAATTGGGCTACCAAAAAGCCTTGGCCTATGCGAAAGACCGTCTGCAAATGCGTTCAGTAACGGGCCCAAAGAACCCCAGCGGCCCGGCCGACCCGATTATTGTTCATCCCGATGTGCGCCGCATGCTACTCACTCAAAAAGCCCTGTCAGAGGGCGGCCGTATGATGATCACCTATACCGGAAAATTAGTGGACGTCATTGAACACGCCACCGACGAACAGGACCGCCGCGCTGCCGAGGACATGATGTCGTTCATGACTCCCGTAGCAAAAGCCTTTCTCACCGAGACCGGTTTTGAGTCAGCAAATCTGGCACTTCAATGCTTTGGCGGGCACGGTTACATTAAGGAGTGGGGCGTTGAGCAAAATGTCAGAGACGCTCGTATCGCAACGATTTATGAAGGCACTACAGGCATACAAGCGCTCGACTTTACAGGCCGCAAAGTTCTGGGCTCCGGCGGCGAATTGCTGCGAAATTTCACAAAAGAAATCCACCTCTTTTGTAAGGAGAACGCGCAGAACGACGCACTCAAGCACTTTATTACTCCATTAATGGCGCTCAACCAAAAGTGGGCGGATTTAACACTCCACATCGGCACCAAGGCCCTTGAAAATGCAGACGAAGCAGGCGCCGCATCTGTCGATTATCTTATGTTTTCGGGTTATGCGTGCCTGGCCTACTTTTGGGCTAAAGCTGCGCTGACTGCGCAGCAAGGGCTTGCGTCCGGTTCAGAGGAATCCGATTTCTATGAAGCGAAATTGCAGACGGCGTCTTTTTATTACGATCGTATTCTGCCACGTACACTGGTGTGTGAAGCCGGTATTTTAAGTGGCGCCGCTAACCTCATGTCTGTCTCAGCGGAGCAATTCTGAGGGGGCGACTTTCTTGTTGGCACGTTGTGTGCCATATTTTGACGTCTCTATGAATCACTGAT
>DGPO01000075.1:15058-15294 GCA_002390485.1 Halieaceae bacterium UBA4438
TTTTAGGGCTGCTTGTCCTCAGTCTCTCCCCCGTCCAAGACAAAATACTCGACCGCGGTACGGCCATGATTGCCAAGCGCGGCACTCAGGGATTGCCAGAGTCGGAAAGCTTGCGCGTGTTCGTCTGCGGCAGTGCCTCACCGCTGGGCATGGGGCAAGCGCAAGCCTGCATTGCAGTGGTGACGCCAGAACATTTTTACCTCATCGACTCTGGCGCGGGGTCGACTAACAATATT
>DGPO01000016.1 GCA_002390485.1 Halieaceae bacterium UBA4438
GGCACATCAGTCGAGCCTGAGTTCGGATGAGAGTCTGCGTTGGCGAGAACGCCGTTGGCCCACTCCACATAGTCGTTTGACCACCCGAGGAACTGCTGAATCTGTGGCAGGTTCGGCAGTAAACCGAACTGAACAGATTGTGCGACACCACCGGCGATCGCTTGAACTGTTTGAATCCGTGAGGCGCTGTCAATAGGGACCGATGTTGGGTCGCCTCCTGCAGCGAGATAGCCTGCAAGCGCGGCATAGCTAGGGTTCAGCCCCGTGACTACGTTGTGGTTATCCAATTCGTTGTTAACACTGTTACTTGAGAACGAATAGTCCAGGGACAGGCGGTCAGTCATATCCCACGCCATTGCAAACCGGTAGCCGTCACGATCGATGCTGTTGAATCCGTCGAGTTGAGGGTTGGTGTTCTCGTAAAATGCGTCGCGCTGCCTGTCGCTCCACGAAATAGAGGTTCTGATGGTGTCCGAAAGTGGAATATCGGCTCGGATTGAATACTCGGTATGACCGTAATTACCCGTGCTTCCGCGGAGCGAGACGCCGAACTCGTCTGCGGGGGCCTTTGAAATATAGTTGATGGTGCCCGACGTTGCGTTACGGCCCGAGAGCGTTCCCTGGGGTCCTTTCAAGATTTCGATTCGTGCCAAGTCGACGACATCCACTGAGCTGCCTTGGTTCTTGCCAATGTAGACGCCGTCAATGTAGCGACCAGCGGCGGGGTCGAGCGAGAGGTTAGGCGCGCCGTCGCCAATACCGCGAATGACAAATGCGGTTGATGAGCCGCCTTGAGGTGAGCCGTAGCCATTCACACCCACAACCTCATTCATTAGGTCGAGGTTGTTATTGATGCCACGCTCAGCGATGTCTTTTTCGCTAAGGGCTTCGATCGAAATCGGCGTGTCCTGAACGCTGGCTTCACGACGCTCGGCCGTGACAACCACTTCTTCGAGTTGTGCAAATGCCGTTTCGGCGGCCATAACAGTCATTACAGCGGTCGCTAACAGCGTCTTAGGGCTAGATGGCTTCATGGTTTTAACCTCATTTTTAGAGTTATTTATATAGAGACTACGTCTTTCTCTTAAAAGATATGGCATTTAATATGCCAAATCAATTTTACTTTTTCAATTCTGAGACCCGCTTTTTACCTTACCGCTCGGTTCAAGTTGCGCGTCTGGGTTTACTTTAACAACGACTCACCTTTTATTGTCGCTATTTTGTCTGGGTAGTGTCGCTCAGAGCGACGGCCGAGGGAATCCTTCACTGGGCCTTTGTTTAGAGCAAACGGACTACCCGTTTTAGACCAGTATTGCGGCGAAATTGCGTCGGACTAGACCTACTTACTGCCTGGTCGGTGAACCTCTATTACACCCTTTTTCAAAATCGTATTGCTCAGTCGTAGTATGGTTTCAGTGGGGGCGCAACCGCGGTCCTCGAGGCTAGAAGTCAAAGGAGAGTGCGATCATGAAAGCTCTGGTATTCAACGGTCCGCGCGATGTGCGCTACGAGAGTTATTCAGATCCCGAGTTGGCAACCGACAACAGCGTCATCGTAAAGGTCGAGCGATGCAGTATCTGTGGTTCCGATCTGCATATGTACCATGGAGACAGCATTGGAAACGCGAACTACAGCGAGGGTGTTGAGCCATTTTGCGTTGGTCATGAGTTTGCCGGTGAAGTTGTTGAGGTAGGAAAAGCCGTCTATCGCCATAAAGTTGGGCAGAGGGTGCTAGCTTCGGGCGGTGCACCTTGCGGGCGTTGCAAGCACTGCTTGTCGGGGCATACGGCGCTTTGCGACCATTGGACAGCGTTTGGGCTGAGTAAAGGGCTCAACGGTGGTCAGGCAGAGTTCGTAAATGTGCCGATGGCTGATCTTACGTTACAGCCTATTCCAGAGGGGGTAAGTGATGAGCAAAGCATCTTGCTGACCGATGCCATGTGCACTGCCTATTTTGGGTTGACTCGAACCAGCCTGCAGCCTGGGGATGCGGTTGCCGTTGTAGGCCTTGGTCCCATTGGTCTTATTGGCGTTGAATTGGCATTTGCACTGGGCGCTTCCGCGGTCTATGCAATTGACCCAGTGGCAAATCGGAGAGCGCACGCTGCGGGTCTTGGCGCTGTGGCTTTAGAGCCTTCGACGGCCTTACCGATGATTATGGATGGGACAAAAGGTGCGGGAGTTCCTCGTGTCTTTGAAGCATCTGGAGCGAAAGCGGCAGTCGAATTAGCGATTAAAATTGCAGGGAGAGGCAGCACGGCTTCATTTATAGGTTTACCGCAACCTGACGTACAGCTGCCCATGCTGAAAGTGCTCTACAAAGACATCACAATCCGGGCAGGGGTGGCGTCGGTAATTGATCAATGGCCACACTTAATCCCGCTCCTTCAGCACGGTCGTGTCAAGGCGGAGGGCCTGTTTTCTCATCACATGTCGCTTTCAGAAGGCACCGAGGCCTACCGCATTTTTGATGCGAGAGAGGAGGATGTCATCAAAATTATGATGACACTCTAGTCACTGTTAGGCCTCTGTCGAG
>DGPO01000013.1:0-5870 GCA_002390485.1 Halieaceae bacterium UBA4438
GCGAAGATCTCCCAGTCGTGGAGGGTTCCCTCGGGCTTATCAAATATTGCGGGACTGAAACGCGCGGTGTTTCGAACAGCGAGATTATGGAAGGCAATATCGTAGTGGTCGTGCTCTAAGGGTGATGTTGGCGGCAAAATGACATCCGCGTGTCGGGTGGTTTCGTTAAGTGCGGGATCTAAGGAAATCATGAAGTCGAGGGTCTCTAAAGCCTCGTCCACCGCCCGTCCATTGGGGGTTGATAACACTGGATTTCCTGCGCCCGTAAACATGAGCTTTATTTGGCCTTCACCCGGTGTGCGGATTTCGTCCACGAGCGTCACCGCTGGGAGCTCATAATTGAACTCGGGTAGACCGCGACCACGGCTGACAAAGCGACCAAAGCCCCCAGCGCCTGTATTCGCAACCTGATCCATCGCAGGCAGCGTGAAGAGGCTGCCGCCAGGTTTGTCGAGATTTCCGGTAATCACGTTCAGCACCTGAATGGCCCACTGGCAGAGCGTTCCGTAGGCTTGCGTGCTGACCCCCATGCGTCCGTAGCAAATGCCGGCTTTGGCAGAGGCTAAGTCATGTGCCACCTTTTCTATGTGCCCTGCCTCTATACCGGTAATGTCAGCTGCCCACTCGGGGGTGAGCGCCTGTACTGCTTCTTGAACGGCCTCAACGCCGTCTGTGAACTCTGCGAGTGCACCAAGTGCGGCGAGGTTGTCTCGAAATACGACGTGTATGAGTCCGAGTAAAAAAGCCGCGTCGGTTCCGGGTCGAATGAAGTAATGTTCACTGGCAAGCTCTGCCGTCTCGGTTTTTCGTGGATCGATAACCACTAATTTGCCACCGCGCGCGGTGAGCTCTTTGATGCGACGACGGACATCTGGGACGGTCCAAATGCTCCCGTTGGAGGCCAGTGGATTAGCACCTAACATCAGGAAATAGTGTGTTCGATCGATGTCAGGGATCGGATTGAGCAGCATGTGGCCGTAAAGCCACATTGACACGAGGTGGTGTGGCAGCTGGTCGACCGACGTGGCCGAAAAGCGATTTCGTGTTCGGATGTGACGGAATAAATTACGCTGATGCGTCATCATTCCATAATTGTGAACGGAAGGGTTTCCAAAGTAGGCGCCAACAGCGTTCACGCCGTGCGATTGAATTGCGGATGCCAGCGCGTCGGCGGCCAGATCAAGCGCCTCGGACCACTCAATTTCCACGTGATGATAGTGACCTGCAACAGATCTAACGCGCTTCAAGGGCTTTCTGAGACGATCTGGATCCTCGTGGATATCTTGCAAAGCGACAGCCTTTGGGCAGACGTGGCCGCGGCTTAAAGGGTCGTCTTTATCACCTCTAATATCGATGACGCTCTCGCCCGTAGTTTTGATGACGAGACCGCACATGGCCTCACACAAATGGCAAACACGATGATGTGTTTTAACGTCGTCAGCACTCATAGTTCTTCTCCGTATGAAAGACGCGAGACCGGCCTCCGCGGTAATGGTTTTTTTAGCCGCGATTCGAAGGATCACTATACAGGCTAATGAATGAAACAATAAAAAGGTCAGCTGCGGACCTGTCTGTGCATTGATGAGTAGTTAAGTCATCGGACAGTGAATGTCCGGCCGTCGTCAGCGCCTCGGATTTGCGCGTAGCGGAAATTTCTGCTCCCCTCGTGATACAGACCATTTCGTCGATCGAAGGATAGAACTATGGCGCTTAAAATGTGGATTACTCGCTTGGGAGTTGTCGCGATGCTTTGCACAGCCTTCGCACGTGCAGAAGACGTGCAGGAGGATGCCGGTGACTTACCGCTCGCAGGCGACACTCAGCCGCTGAGCTTCAAGACCAATGAGGGATCGTGGCTCACGCTCGATGCATCGCCGGATGGAAAGACGTTGATTTTCGATTTGCTGGGTGACCTATACGTGTTGCCTGTTGAAGGCGGTGTCGCCAGACGCCTCACGGCGGGACTGGGCTATGACAGTCAGCCGGTCTTTTCACCCAGCGGCGAACGCATTGCGTTTATCAGTGACCGCGATGGTGCCACTAACTTATGGGTTGCGAACGCGGACGGCTCGAGTCCTCTTAAAATCTCAAAAGAGCGTCAGTCGGGTTTAATTTCACCGGCCTGGTCTTCGGATGGGAACTACCTGTTTGTCACGAGAGTAGGCCGCGATACTGAGCTGGTGATGTATCACGTTGACGGAGGTTCCGGTATTACGCTGTCCAGTGCGGGTGAGAATGAGAAATTTTGGGGGGTTGGTGTTCAAGCGTCCACAGACTCAGATCAGCTCTATTTCGCTCAGGGCGTTGGATCCAGGCGAGACATGCCCGCGACTCAAATTTCTCGTTATTCGTTAAGCACGGGACAGATCGAACCCCTGACTCAAGCTGAAGGCGGTGCTTTTCGTCCGGTGCTCTCGCCCGATGGCCGTTTTATGGTCTACGGCACTCGTTTCGAGACTCAGACCGGCTTGCGTATTCGTGACCTCCAGTCGGGTGACGATCGCTGGCTCACCTATCCGATTCAGCGAGATGCTCAGGAGAACTTTAGACCGCCAAGCCGCGATCTACTGCCGGGCTACACGTTCACAGCAGACGCAAGCGCGGTTATTTTTAACGCGTTTGGAAAAGTGTGGCGTGTGGAGGTCTCATCGAGCGAAAGGACCGAAGTACCTTTTACTGCTGAGGTGAGTCTTGATGTGGGGCCAGATCTGACAGCGGGATACCGGGTGCCCCAGGGAGATCTTACGGCCACCTTGATTCAGGACCCTCGCCTGTCTCCCGACGGCAACAGGATTGCCGCGTCCGTACTCGCCAATATTTACGTCATGGATACGGACGGAGAAAATCTAAAGCGGTTGTCTGACGACATGAGTGGAGAATTCAAGCCAGTCTGGTCACCCGACGGTCGTTGGCTCACTTATACGACATGGTCGCAGGCAAAAGGTGGGCACATTTATCGAATGCGGTCTGATGGGAGAGGACGCGCGCAGCGACTGACCGAGATCGCGGCATTTTATACGGATCTGGCGTACAGCCCTGACGGTGAGTCAATTGTCGCGATGAGAGGTAATGAGTATTTACGCAATCAAACATTTAGTGAGTTTGGGGGCTTACGTATTCCCCTTGAGCTCGTCAGACTGCCGGCAAAGGGCGGCCCCTCGACTGTCTTGATGACGACAGAAACCGCACGCTACCCCCATTTTGGTCCAGAGCGTGATCGAGTGTATTTGACGGATGAGAACGGGTTGTTTTCGCTTCAGTTGAACGGCAGGGATCGGCGTGACGAGCTGGTTGTTAACGCACCTCGGGGTAATCGGAGGGGGAAAACACCGCCTCGAGCCGAAGCCATTTATATGCATCCCGATGGAACACACGTGCTGGCCTTTGCAAATAAGCAGGTTTGGGTCATCGCGCGGGCACCCGCAGGTGCCAAAGCACCAGAAATTACGTTACGAAGCGGCGGGCTACCGGTTAAGCGATTGACCCATATTGGTGCTGATTATCTGGGTTGGACGCCAGACGGTCAGGGCGTCTGGTGGGCCATTGGCAACACGTTTTACTCAAGACCTTTGGCGTCGATTGACTATCTGCGTTCTGACGACACTGATGTGAATGACGACGCTGATGTCAATGATGACGAAGAGGGTAATGACGTGACGTTCGCTCCTGAGGACAGGCATGCTGCAGTCGCAGCGGTCAAAATGAATGTCCAGCGACCCAGGGATAAGGCCGAAGGCACACTGCTCTTAGAGCATGCCAATGTGATCAGTATGGCGGGCGAGACGACCCTCGCCATGAATACGGTGGAACGCGATCAAGACATCTTGATTGTTGATAACCGTATTCGTGCTGTCGCTGCACACGGTTCACTTGCGGTGCCTGATGATGTGACGCGCATCAATATAGAAGGTCGGTATGTCACGCCAGGTTTTATTGATACTCACGCGCACTGGGAGTTCCGAACCAGTGACGTATTGGAGCCCCACAATTGGTCACTGGTTGCTAATGCGGCCTACGGCGTAACCGCGGGCCTCGATGTTCAAACGGCGTCGAACGATTACTTGGCGTATCGAGATTTCGTCGAAATAGGTCAATCGATTGGGCAGCGTGCCTTCATGACGGCGCGTGGCGTGTTTGGCGATACTGACTTTCAGTCCTATGACGAGACTTACTCGTATCTCCGGCGCTACAGAGATCACTACAAAACGCGAAATATTAAGAGCTATGTAGTGGGTAACAGGGAGCAACGGCAATGGGTGGTAAAGGCCAGTAAAGCGCTTGGTCTGATGCCGACGACAGAGGGCGCGGGTGATCAGGCGCTGAATATTACTCATGCGATCGATGGCATGCACGGTAACGAACACACCCTCCCCGATGCACCCTTTTTCACCGATGTGGTCGAGCTGTTCGCTAAGACGAAAACAGCTTATACGCCAACGTTGGTCGTGCAATACAACGCGCCGACCTTGGTCGACTACTTCTTCACCCGCACCGAGGTGCATGACGATGTGAAATTACAGCGGTTCTATCCGCACAATCGTCTGGATGAGCTGACACAGCGACGATCAACGTGGCTCCGTGATAATGAATTTGATTTTAAGCAGGGGGCGGCGCAGGTCGCGAAAATCCAGCGGGCTGGTGGTTTGGTCGGTGTTGGTGGACACGGAGAACTGCAGGGTCTGGCGTATCACTGGGAAATGTGGGCCTTTGAGATGGGTGGGATGCGGCCTGTTGAGGTGTTGAGGGCAGCCACGATTGATGGCGCGAAAATTATCGGTATCGATCAGGATCTTGGCTCGATCGAGGTGGGGAAGCTCGCTGACCTGGTCATTCTTGATGCTAATCCGCTGAGCGATATTCGAAATACCACAAGTCTTAGCAGGGTAATGATTAATGGGCGGCTGTATGACGCGAACACAATGGATCAGCAATGGCCTGAGCAGAAGCCGCTTCCCGAGTTCTGGTGGTGGGACCAAGAGGATGTTCGCTTCTCGGTAACGCCTGTGGCTCAAGGGAAATAGGCGGCGATAGCGTGACCGGCGTTTGCATCGGTGTCGGTGACGGCATTGCACCGAGGTGATAGAGATTCCGTTGTTATTGATCTCTTTCATCCTTCATCCGCGGGCCACTTGGTGATTCAGGCCGTTACCGTTGTGGCTATAAAACCGGTGCATTACTGCGCACTTCTTGTTGAAATGACGGTTGATGAACAGGAATTTGACTAACGAATGGTAAACATTAAGCGAGGTAAAGCGGTCGATGGACGTCGTCTCAGAAGCGAGCGGACGCGGCTCGCGATTATCAACGCGGCACTCGCTCTGCAAAAGGAAGGGTTTTTAGTCCCTACTGCGCAACAGATTTCAGACCGCGCGGGTGTTCTTATCCGCACATTCTTTCGTCATTTTGAGGACATGGAGGCGCTGTTTAAAGCGGCCGACAGTCAGTTCCGCGAATTTTATGAGGCTCTGTTTCTTGGCGGCGATCGGGAGGGAACGTTCGAAGAGCGTCTTGATCGTATTGTAGATCGTCGGGCCGATGCGTTTGAGGAGGTCTGGAACTTTGCGTTGGGGACACAAGCGCAGCTCTGGCGTTACGAGACATTGCGTGAAAACTATTCGCGTAATCAGCGAGGCTTGCGTCAGAACCTCCAAGACTGGCTGCCCGAGCTGGGCACACTGACTTATGATGATCGTGAGACCGTTGATGCGATGACGTCGTTTGAGATGTGGCATCGGCTTAGGGGCCATCAGGGACTGAGTAAAGAGGTTAGTGTTCGAATTGTTAAGAGTGCCCTAAAGAACCTCACGCGTCGTAACTAGCACTCAGAGATCGCTGTGCACGCCCGCGGTGTCATGACCTAGGCGGTGACA
>DGPO01000013.1:5977-10177 GCA_002390485.1 Halieaceae bacterium UBA4438
TCACCCAGTTGCAAGTCAGGCTCGATTGGGTACGCGATCGTTTTTTCGAGTGCGGCCGCCTTGAAGTGGTGTTTGCCTTTGAAGGCGGGGTTGGTGACGATTTCCAGGAAGTCCCGACGACTTCGATAGCGCATTAGCGCCCCCGCGTTCCAGTTTTCCGCACCTTCTATGCCGACCACATCTATTGCTGGATAGACGGCGGGCCCCATGAATAGGGGGTGGGAGGCCCGTATCAGCAGGGCTGGGATCATATGCGCCATGTAACGTCCCATGAGCGCTTCGGCATCCTCGCCCGGTTCAGCACCTGCGACAAATCCCGGATTATCGTTATAGTCGATTGCGTTGAGCATGATGAATTGCCTGCCAGTATCAGCCCGAGCGAACTCCTCAATAAACGCAATCACCTCTGGTTCGCTCTGGTTGGCCTGCATGGCTGCCATAAAGTCACTGACTTCGGCATCGCTCAATGGACCGCTAAAATCGGTGTACCAGACTGTAAAAAGACCGTAGAGCAGTGCTGGGAAAAGCCAGATTTTAGAGCGAGCGGACATGCGTATTTCCTCATGCTGAATGCACCCCTGGTGCGGTCAGCTCCGTCGGTGGCCAAAGGCGCCACTCTCCGAGCATCGTTCTGGCTCCGACACATATCGCCGTGCCTGCCTGATAGAGCGCCTCTTACGCCGTGAGACTCACATATTGGCACTAATTATGTCAATATAAAGTGCGGTATGCACCTGATGGGCGAGCTTGCGTCGTTTTAAGTACCAAGGGTGAGCTCGTCGCTGCTGAACGGTGGCAGGTCCTTGCAACCCTTAGCGTGGGCCTCGCCTGTGGATCACTTTTCAGTCTTTTGCAGTCTATGCCGGTTGGTTTTAGCAACACTGCATGGCGCTTGCGACGTTTGTGCCTTGGCGCTGTTCTGTACGCGTACACAGCGACTGACCGCCTCGAGTACCGAGTAACTTAGTCCCCCTCTTGTAGTGATTTGATGTAGGCCTTGGTACTAAATTCGCGACCCAAAAAATCAGCTACAAACTCAGTCGCAGGCTTACTGCCGGCCGCCTCTAACACTTTGCGGCGGTAGTCATTGGCGACCGAGGTGTTGCGCAGACCACCTTCTTCGAACTTTGAAAAAAGATCGGTCGCAATGGCGAGTGACCATTGGTACGTATAGTAGTTTGAGCTATAGCCGTTTAAGTGCCCGAAGTTTGCGTAAAAATGTGTGCCTGGGAGGTGCGGGTAAGCGGCGTACTTCGATTCGAGTTCACGAGTCAAATCGTCGAGGTCAAAAGAGCTTGGCTCCCGGTTATACGCGTTGAGTGACAGGTTGGCGTAGTAGACTTGCGTCGCTGTTCCAATCGCTCGTCCAAAGTGGCGAGCCCTGAGCATTTTATCGACGAGCGTACGCGGAATGGTTTCCCCCTGCTCGTTGATTGCAAACTTACTCAAGGTGTCGAAATCCCAGATCCACTCTTCGAGCATTTGTGACGGTGCTTCTACAAAGTCGCGCTCCATCGACATTCCAGCTACCGGTGACCATGTTTGTGTGCTGGAAAACATGTTGTGCAGCAGATGACCAAACTCGTGCAAGAAAGTCTCGACTTGACTGTGTTCCATCAGGCCTTTTGGGAAGTTTTGGGCCAGACCTGACATGGGGATCTGTTTGTCTTTAATGCCTGTTCTCAGCGTCCAATGTGCAGCATGCTGGTACTTAAAGGGACGAGGATGATTGTCCATGTAAAACCGACCGAGCAAAGCGCCGTTCTCTGTTATTTCATAAGTCTCAACGTCTTCATGCCAAGTTGGGGTATCCCATGGCGTAATTTCGACGCCAAATAAGTCTTCAGTGAGCTGAAAAATCCCATCTCGAACGCGTTCGTATTGGAAGTACGTTCGCACTTCTTGGGCGTCCAGTTTGTAGTCTTCCAGGCGGAGCAGATTCTGTATGTAGCCGGACTGCCACACTTCAACCGATTCAGCACCTGGCTGGTCTTGTTGAAGACGAGAGAGCATGACTGCCAACTCTTCTTGGACGGGTACCTTCAATGCCTCCCCAATACTGTCAAGAAACGCTTGGGCATTCTGGGGCGACTCGATCATTTGGCTGTCCATGGACAGTGCCGCGTGCGAGTGGAAGCTCAAAATACCGGCAAGCTCGTGGCGTTTCGTGATCAGCTGCTCTAAAAGGCGTTTGTTAGCCGGGTAGCCTCGTGACCGGGCCTTAATTCGCAGGGCCTTTCTCAGGTCGTCACTTTTTGCATAGGTCATGACAGGATAAAGATCAGGGTAGTCGGTCGTAATCGTGACCAACCCAGTGTCGTCTGCCGGATGTGCGTCAATATAATCTTGCGGCAATCCCGCCAGTTCGCTTGCGTCCACTTGGACAGAACGGACGTCTTCTCGAATATTTTTGTCAAACTCATTCCCCAGCGCCGTAATGTCGCTCTGAAGCATCCGAATTTTTTGGCGTGTTGCCGCGTCACGGTCAACACCCGAGCGGCGAAATCCCTCGAGCGCTTCTTCCACCATGTGTCGCTCGACGGCTGTAAGCTGGGTAGTGTCTATCGCGGCGATACGATCAAAGTAGGGACGCGATAAGCCAATTTGCGAGAGGAAGTCTGATTGTTGCTCGCTACAGGCGTTGGCCGCTTCTCGAACATCAGCGTCGGGGTGAACTGAACGTAAGTGCCACACGTCACCGATACCGGTGAGCGCATCCGCCATGGTTTCGTATTGACCAAATACGCTCTCAACGGTGGCTTCGCCGGTTTGCGCCTCTAACGCGTCAAATGCGGCCTTGCCCTCATTGAGCGCTGTTTCGCAGTCAGCGGTAATTTGCACGCCTGACGCGGTCGCTCTGATGCCCTCGATCAGTAGGGGTGGCTTCGATTCAGTCGGTGCGTTTTCACCGCACGAGGACAGTAGCCCGATGCACGTTAGCGCTGTAAATGAGTAGAGAGTGCGGTGCATGGCTTGATCCTGCGAGTAGAGATTTAACGCAAATCATAAAGCGTTTTGCAGCAGATTGCGCTTACTGTCCGCCGCACGCTTTCACCTTTACTGCTCCAAAGTCTGTAGGGTGTTGCGCTACACATCACGTTCAGAGGCGTTACTTTTTTCCGTACGAGCCACTGGATAAATGATCGACACGAGGCAGGACAGTATGACCAAAGGATATAAGGGGCTCTTGATTTTAGCGGTGGTCTGGCTGTTGGTCGCGGGGCTCTTTTTTATGACAGAGAGTGCTGCAGTAGCCACCCCGCCCATCGCCATGGAAGCCGCCTCCAGTCTCCTTCTGATGTACTTCCCCGTCTTGGTGCTGACTGTATTTCTTCTGTTGTTTCTCACTCGCCGAAGAGAGTCGTTTGATTGGGCGTCTCTGTACCGGGTGAATCGTGACCGAGCGGCCAAAGAGGTCCTAATTGCATTTGCTTATGTCTTAGTCACGCAGCTTTTCCTCGGTGCTGTATTGTCAATTGGGCTTCACTTTCCCGGACCGTTTGTCTTCGAATCGGGAGTTTTCGATTGGATCGATGTCGTTCTCTGGATGCTTGCCAATACGGTTGTTTACGTAGTGCTACCGTTTTATTGGTTGAGGGCTCAGGGCTTTAATCTCGCTGAATTCTTGGCCTCGTTACAATGGCGCAGAAATATTTGGATTTTAGCTGCGTTTTGGGCACTCGATTTTTTTGGACCCATCATCGGCGGCCTCCCGTTTTTTTCGCTGACGGCGCAGCAGTATGCAGTCGGCGTACCGGCGAGTGTTTTGGTGAACACCTTTGGTGCCGGACTGCCTGTTGTTATTTTGATGCATGTTGTCGTCATTCCGAGACTCATGCTGATGTATGAAAGCAAACTCACTGTCATCGCCATTGCCGGTCTCTTTTACGCAGTGTTTAGCCTCTTTGACCCGGGTGTGGACTACAGTACGACCGAAATGTCAGTGCTGAGCGTGACCTACATTGTCATGACGCAAATGCTCGTGGGTATGGGAAAAGCCACGTTTACGGTCGTCACCGCCAACCCCTTTATTCACTTTGCTACTCTTCACGTGCTGAGTGCCCGTATACCGTTTGATACCGCGATGTTTGCCGAGATCTTTAGGGGCTTTGACTAGACAGCTTGAGCCGCCGCCTCAGTCCGCGGGCGTTTTGACTGCTTAACCCCAAGACATGAGGAAGTTGGGCCACGAAGCCGTCG
>DGPO01000091.1 GCA_002390485.1 Halieaceae bacterium UBA4438
AGTACCGAGTCGATAACATGAATAATGCCGTTCGACGCAACGATGTCCGTCACTACGATGTTCGCCGACTCAATCATGAGTCCTGAATCACCGAGAGAAATCGTCGCCTCATCGCCGTTGGCCATGCCGACGGCACTGCCTGCAGCGGCGATCGCGTCAATAGATGAAAGCTCTGCACCCGCGACAACGTGGTAGAGCAACGTGCTCTCCAGAACGTCAAGATTGTTAAGCAGGTAGTTGAGCGCCGCATCGCCGAGTGCCTCAAAGGCCGCATCCGTGGGTGCAAATACGGTCAACGACGCGTCGGGGTCATTGAGAGTTGCGACCAAGTTTGCAGCAGTTGCGGCGGCAACCAGTGTTTCAAAGTCGTCGTTGGACGACGCAATTTCCGCAACAGTCATCGTTGAAGGCGTGAGATCTGGCGGAAGCAAAACCGAGTCAACCACATGGATGACGCCGTTAGAGGCTTCAATATCGTAGTCCACGACCTTTGACAGGTTGACGTAGAGGTAATCGTCGTCGCGCTTAGTCAATGCGACATCAACACCGTTCAGCGTCTCTACCGTGGTCGGTGCTAAGTCAAGCGCCGCGCTGACGCCGACTTCGCTACCCAGTACGTGGTACGTCAAAATACCTGCCAGCGCCTCTGGGTCTGCCAGTAATGCGTCCAGTGTGCCTTCTGGAAGCGCTGCGAAAGCTTCTTCCGTTGGGGCGAACACTGTCAGCGATGCACTTTCGTCAGAGAGCGCGTCAGCAAGTCCAGCGGCCTCGACGGCTGCGAGCAGCGTTGGGAAGCTGCCACTGGCAGTGGCAACTTCAACGATGTTGCCGGCCGAAGGTTCTGGGGCTGGCGTGCTTGCTTCTGGCGCTGCGGGAAGATCGCCGCTGTAAAGAACACCATCACCACTGTCTGAACATGCGGCGAGAAATACGAGTAGGCTGGCTACCAATGTGCGGGACATGACCCGTGTCATCGAATTCATAGTTAAATCCTGTTACTGATCTCGGTTTTAAAATTAAAATAGGGAGAAATCCAAGTTTGTTATCTCACAGCGCGGCGGATGATGGTGAGCCAAATTCGACGACAGGGACTTTCAGCGCGATGAATCAAAAGCCGCGCCGTATCTCGCTTTCGAATCTGTCCTGTGGATTTTTTAAGGGTCGTTTTGTGCAAGCTCTGGTCAATCGGGCAGACGCGTTCTTTATTAAATCTATTATTTTTCCCGTGGTTGCACCAACGAAGCGCAATGCGCAGACTGACTTTTCGGTTAGCGGAGTTATTTTTTATGGCCAACAGCACCCACACGTACAGCCCTGACGAGCGCAATAGTTCGATACTGATTAATATTAATGGTGAGCTCATTCCTCGTGAAAAAGCGACCGTATCAGTGTTCGACAGCGGGTTTATCCTTGGCGATGGAATTTGGGAGGGGCTCCGCGTGCACCAAGGCACGATTCCATTTTTGAGTCAGCATCTAAAGCGTCTGTGGGAGGGCGCTAAAGCATTAGATCTCGACATGGGTATCTCTCGCGATGCGTTGGCGGACCGACTTTTTCAAACACTTATTGCCAATAACATGAGGGACCACGTCCATATTCGCTTGATGGTGACGCGAGGCATTAAGTCAACGCCTTATCAGGATCCCGCGGTCACGATTAGCGGGCCTACCATTGTCATTATTCCAGAATACAAAGCGCCGGATCCCAGCCTCAATGATCGTGGGCTCCGGCTCTATACGGTTTATACACGCAGGGGTTACGCCGACGTCCAGGACCCCCGAATCAATAGCCATTCAAAACTCAACTGTATTTTTGGATGCATTCAAGCCGCAAAGGCGGGCTACGACGAAGCACTGATGCTCGACCCGCACGGGCACGTTGCGACCTGCAACTCGACACACTTTTTTATTGTCCGTGAGGGTGAGGTTTGGACCTCCTCTGGCGATTACTGCCTCGACGGGATTACCCGGCGCAATGTGATTAACGTCTGTAAGGCCAACGGTATTCCTGTTTTTGAAAAGAATTTTTCACTCATGCAAGTCTACGGTGCCGATGAAGCGTTCGTGACCGGAACGTTTGCAGGGTTGACGCCTGTTTTTGAGGTCGACGGACGCAGCTTAACCCACACGCAAAGAGGGCCGATGGTTGACCGCTTACAAGCGCTCTATCGGGCGCTTGTTGAAACAGAAAGTGGGCGGCCCCAGAACGCGAGCGTCTGATATGACCGTCCGAATTGCGGGCTGGTCAGGACCGCGAAATATATCGACGGCCATGATGCGAGCCTGGGAGTCTAGACCCGACTGTTCGGTGATCGATGAGCCTTTTTACGCGTGCTATCTCAAAGAGTCGGGTGCTGACCACCCTATGCGTGAGCAAATTTTGGCCAGCCAATCGACGAGTCGAGAGGCTGTAGCAAAGCATCTCAGCGCGTCGGCAATGACGGGCCTGCAGTATGAGAAGCACATGACGCATCACATGCCGCGCGGTATTGATCTGTTGTGGACCAAGGATATTAAGCACGTGTTTTTAATTCGTTCACCCGAACGCGTTATTGCGTCCTATCGCGAGAAAATGCCGTCGGTGTCGCCTGACGACATCGGTATTATCCGACAGCGAGAGTTGTTCGATGAGATTACAGCACTGACCGGACAGCGACCGCCAGTGGTCGACAGTGCAGATGTTCTTGCCCATCCCAAAGCAATGATGCGTGAGATTTGCGAGGTACTCTGTGTCGAATGGGTCGACGGGTGCATGACCAACTGGAAGCAAGGTGCTCGGCCGAGTGATGGTGTTTGGGCAGCGCACTGGTATGAATCAGTCAATGCGTCGTCTGGTTTTTCAGCAGCGTCTGCCGCGCCCGTTAACCTGAGTACTCAGGATTTAGCGCTGGCCGACGCGATGCGGCCGCACTATGAGGCCATGGCAACCTATAAACTGTCTCGACCTTGAGTCATGTCTGTTGCGCGTTACAGCCCAAGCGCAGGACGCGCTATCGGGCTGCATAAAGCGGCGAGTACCGAGCGGGTCCCCTCAAAGCTGCGCCTGCCGTGCATTACTTTGAGGTTGTCGAGCAGGGCGATATCACCCTTTTGCCACTCAATATCGATCGTATTCTCGTATGAAACATCAATAGCGGCCTCTAGATCGGCAGTTTCTATTCGACTGTGATCACCAAAGCACAAGCGCGGCTCTGGATCGTCGTCGGCATTGGCCCAGCTCGCTGCAGCGGCGACGATCTGATTAAAAAAGACGTCTTTACCACGTCCAAATTCATCGACTGCCATCAGCGCGGGTGTTTGTACGGAGAGACCACCATCGTTCAGCCAGCGAAACGAATACCCCAACTCAGTAAGCCGCGTCTCCGCTTGCTCAGCGTTGGATACGTTGAGCGTGTCTTTCCAACTTCTGCCTTGGCCTGACGCGACGTCCGCATCGATGGGCATTGAGTTGCGGTAGCGAACGCCCAGGGCGCGCAGTTTGGCAACAAACTCGGGACGTATGGCCGTTAGAGCAAGTAATGCGTGGTCTGATCGACAAATAGGTGTGGCGCCGCCCGTCTCCGCAGGCTTTTCACAAAAGAAAAACAGCTGTCCGGGAAAGGTCAGTGTCTGGGCCATTTCATGATGCAGAAAAATTTCCACCTCAGGAGGTGCCTCGTTGGCTGTGAAGACTCGACTGGTTCGGTTGTGTCGGACAGCGTTCGAAAACGATTCTGTGTAAGTAAAATTAGGCAGGTCAAAGGCTTCAATAAAATCGTGGAAGTCTTGCGCTGTGGATATGCCGTAGTCTCGAAAGACCACAAACCCGTGTGCGTTGATCTGGTCACTGATGACCGTTTTGGATGGGCCGTCAAGCGGTGTTCCCACACTGATGGGTAGATCGGCGGGGGTCATCACTGTAAAAGAGGATGTGGTCATGGTTCCTTCTTATTCGCTAATACGTTGTGTTGGCAGCAGATCCTGCTGGTAGGGATTAATCCCCAGTTGTTCAAGTGTGGATCTCACATCAACCATCAACCCCGTCTTGATTGATTCTTGAGCCATCCACGCGGTGATAATTGCCCACAGGCCCTCTGTGCAAGACGCGCCATCTCCCCTCGTGCCGTTGACGCGGGCACTGAATCGATCGTGTTCAAACAGGGTTGAACCGTAATGGCCGCCCAGCTCGATATCTTGGGGAAACGTGCAGTCCATTCCTTCGTAGGCGTCGTGACCTGTGACCTCGACCTTTATTTTTGACATGGAGCTACGTCGGGACTTGAAGCTTGCCTCTTCTTCCGCCCGCAAGGTGCCTTTGTCACCACTGACCACCAAAGTCTCGTAGAGCTCTTCGCTAAACATGTTCAATGCAAATTGCCCTTTAACGCCGTTCTCATAATCCACAATGACGAGCGCGTGATCGTCAATATCTGCAGTCTGACCGTCGAAGGTGAAGTCTTTGAAATTGACCGCTTTGCCTCCGGAGGCGTAAACCCGAATCGGTTGAGCATTTGCGATTCGATTCATTAAATCAAAGTAGTGACAGCATTTTTCCACGAGCGTGCCGCCGGAGTACCGGGAAAATTTATTCCACTCGTCTACTTTAGATAAAAACGGGGGGCGGTACTCACTCAGGCTCACCATTTTCACGTCACCCAACTCGCCCTTGGCCAGGCTGTTTAGCGCTAACTGGTACTGCGATTTGTAACGGTATTGCATGCCCAGTTGAATGGGTGCTGGGTAGCTCAAGGACGCCGTTGCTAAATAGAAGGCGTCCTCAAGCGTTGTCGCCATTGGCTTTTCTAAAAGGACGGCTTTTCCCGAAATTTTAACAGCATCAAAAATCTCACGGTGCGTGAAGTTAGGGGTACATATCAGTACAGCGTCTACTTCGTCGTCTTGATTGATCTCGGCGATCGTTTTGTAGGCTTTGGGTGGTTCATGCTCAGTGCCGGCAAACGCCTTAAGCGCTGTTTCCACACTTTGAGTATTCGTATCAAATACACCAACGATCCGCGCTTGATTCAGCTGATGAACCGCTCGTATGTGCTCTCTCCCCATCATTCCCGTTCCGATGACTGCATAGCCAAGCTTTGGTGCATCGGAATTCATGTTCATGCGCAACTGGGTCACGATATTGTCGAGGTGGGTACGCATGATTATTGAACGCCCTGTCGTTGTAGACGCAGTTTGTCTGCCGCAAGAGCGCGGACCCAGACAAGGATGTTAATGACAACCAGAAGTGCCGTGAGCGTTGCAAATAGCCCGCCGCTGCCACCGGCTAGACCGAGTGGGGAAAATATCATGTAAAGCAATACAACACAGGAAAACAGGGAAAATGAGCAGGCCTTCGCGAATACCCACGGTGTCATATCGACCGGCGCTGAGCGTGTCGTAGAGCGCACCTGCGCGGGTCTCAAGTGTCCGATCAGCAATAAAATAGCCACTTCTGAGGCAAATAAAATGGCGTAGAGGTGCAGGAAGTGAATATTGATCACGTCTTTAAACACAAATTGAAGCAGCGCATAGGCGATCAGGTGAAACCCAATGGCCACCTTTACGGCCAGGGCGGGAACGCGGGTGGTGAGCATGCCCACCAGTACAACAGCAATAATGGGAATGTTGTAAAACCCCGAAAAAATTCGAATGATTTGCCAGAGCCCTTCGGGTGCAAACTGTAAGAGTGGGGCAATCCCAAGCGATACCGCGGCGATTCCGATACTTGATATTTTCGCAATGGAGACCAGCCGGCTGTCTTCAATAGGCTGGCGAGCCAGCGGCTGGATAACGTCGAGCGTGAGCATGGTCGCTGAACTGTTAATCAGTGAGTTAAATGAACTAAAAACTGCTCCGAGTAGCACGGCCAGGAAGAAACCCAGCGCCCATGTAGGGAGCGTATCCTTTACCAGCTGGGGGTAGGCGAGATCAATTGAATCCAGTCCAGAGCCGTAGAGGTGGTAGGCAATAACCCCAGGGACCATCATGAAAAAGGGCACCAGCACCTTAAAATAGCCCGACAGTAAGACCCCTTTTTGGCCCTCGGCAAAGCTCTTGGCGGCGAGGGTTCGCTGAATAACGTACTGGTTTGAGCACCAGTAAAATAAGTTGGCAAATACCATTCCTGTGAAGAGCGTCCCGAACGGGGTCGGATCGTCTTGATCGCCGATGGCATTGAGTTTGTCGACATCTGTACTGGTGACGATGTGAACACCCGACGCAATGTCCCCTCCGAGCAGGTGCAGACCCAGAAGTGGCACTGCAATACCCACGATGAGCAGTCCAAGCCCGTTCAGGGTGTCCGAGACTGCAACGGCTTTAAGGCCACCTAAGACGGCGTAAAGTGCACCCACGGAACCGATGACAATGACAGTCAGCACAAGAGAGCTGCCGTAACTGAGCCCTAAAAATTCTGGGATATCAAACAGCTTGAGGACGGCAACAGAGCCGGCGTAAAGAACACTTGGAATGGTGACGAGGCCGTACCCAAGTAGAAAAAGAATGACGCTGAGTCGTCTCACGTCATCGTCATACCGGTCGGCAAGGAACTGCGGCAGTGTTGTAAAGCCGCCGGCCAAGTAGCGAGGCAAAAAGAAAAATGCCATGGCAATTGTCGCGACAGCGGCGGTGACTTCCCACCCCATGGCACTCATATTAAACCCGTAAGCGGAGCCGTTGAGTCCAATGAGTTGTTCTGCCGACAGGTTGGTCAGAAGTAGCGAGCCCGCAATGAACGGAGCGCTGAGTCCACGACCTGCAAGGAAATAGCCTTCACTGTCAGACGTTGTTGCGCGTGCTTTTTGATACGAAAACCACGCCACACCACCCATGAACAAGGCGCATGTCAATGCAACGGTTATCAAGTCGGTAGGAGTCACAGGTCGTTCCCGTAATAGACGGCACGAGCATAAATACAGACTGCGTCGCCTTCAATAGCTGGTTTTAGTCGACGATGTTAACCTCGCACAGCGCTCATAGGGTGGTAGACATGATATGCCTGTAGAAACACTCCAACTTGCCGTATTTGCGGCGATCACAATACTGATTGGTTATCTGACGTATCGCCGTGTCAGTGCTGACCGGATCGCTCAGGGGGGTACTGCGACAGCGCGAGAGGAGGTGTTTCTCGCCGGTAAAGGGCTGAGCTGGGTCGTGGTTGCCGGTTCGATCACTCTGACGAATTTAAGTACCGATCAGTTGGTGGGGATGAATGGTAATCAGATGGTCTTGCTTGCCTGGTGGGAGCTCTCTGCGGTGGTGGGATTAGTGATATTAGCCAAGGTAATTCTTCCCGTGTATTACCGATACAACTGCACCACGACGACAGAGCTTTTGGAGCGGCGTTACGACGATCGACGTATTCGCGCACTGATCGGTCTTCTATTCTTACTGGGTAATCTCTTTATTTTTATTCCGGCGATGCTCTACGGCGGATCGCTGTTTATTCAAACGATGTTTAATGTTGATATTCCGCTGATATGGATTGCCATTGCCTTCGCAGTCGTCGGGTCGGCATATGCCGTGCTGGGGGGGCTGCGGGCTGTCGCCGTGTCGGATGCTTACAGTGGCGTACTTTTATTATCGCTTGGGGTGGTGGTGGTTGTGCTGTCGCTTGCCGCCATTGATTTTGATTTGTCGGGAATTCCTGCCGAGCGGCTGACCCTACTGGGCGACTCATCGTCGCCAATCCCGTGGCACACGCTACTGACGGGCATGATCTTCATTCAAATTTTTTACTGGGGTACTAACCAGACAATTACACAGCGGGCTATGGCGTCGCCCACGGTTGAAGAGGGTCAAAAAGGGGTCTTGGCTGCCGCTATTATCCGCCTGCTTATTGTCCCACCCATGGTCGTTATACCGGGAATCGTCTCGTACAAGCTTTACGGGGATATTGGCGACGCCGCCTTTGGCACGATCGTCGGTGATGTTCTCCCGCTTTGGCTTTCCGGCGCCTTTGCTGCCGCAATTGCGGCGGCGGTACTCACGAGCGTCAACAGTGTATTGAACTCATCCACCACCCTTTGGGTTTGTGACATACACGAGCCGTTCATTAATGAAAATGCGAACCTGAGACGATTGAATTTCATCATCACAGTGACATTTGTCCTCATAGGCCTCGCCATGGTGCCTATTTATGCGACGGCTGACAGTATTATTAACTTGGTGCAAGAGCTCTATGGGCTACTGAGCATGCCCATTCTTTCTGCCTTCATTGTCGGACTTCTGTTTAGGGGCGTCGCCGCGGGGGCCGCCATCACTGCGGTTGTTTTAGGTGTCGCGCTCTACGGCTTTTTCTCGTTCGTCTGGTCGCCCTTGCACTATATCCACATGATGTTCTTTACGGTGATGTTCTGCGTCTTAACTGCGCTGGTCGTAAGCAAGTTTGTGTTTGGCACCTCGCCGACATTTGAGCCTGCTATTACACTGCGTTAGCTTGCCTGCAGGTGGTAAATGAGTAACGACTCGGGCCACAGGATGGGCACTGACAGTCCGACGGACATCAGCCAGGCACCTGAGAACTCGGTCTGTGCGAGTTGGTGTTGGTGTGTGCTTTGTTGCGTGGTGAGACTGCCGGGCCAGACGAGCGCGACTCGGTAGTTCTGGGTAGCGTCGAGCCCGTTCAATCGATAGCGTGGTGGGAAAGCGTGCGAGGGCGTTTCTAGCATGGCGAGTGCGCAGAGCGCCTGTGATTGATCTTTGTCGACAACGCTCCAAGCCATTTCTGAAGTAGGGCGCTCGGTAGTGGAATACTCACCGTTATGAAGCAGTGTTCTATGGCGTTTGTGGAGTTCGATAGCTTCTTTTAAGACCGCACGGTCTTCTGTGCCTAATTGTCTTACGTCGACTTCAACGCCCATGTGACCCCACAATGCCACCCCGGCTCTCAATGCCATAGTGTGCTGGCGGCCTGTGATATGACACGGACTCGGCCCGACATGCGACCCCATTAATTCGGGTGGAAACGTAGATAAGAAGCCACGCTGTACGCGAAGGCGATCAAGTGCATCGTTGGTGTCCGAAGGCCAAAACCGAGAAACATGCGTGAGTATTCCAAGATCAACACGGCCCCCTCCCGACGCACAGCTTTCAATAGCGACATTTGGAAATGCGGCACGAATGCGACCCAGTAGGGCGTAGAGCGCCTGCGTCTGCTGATGGATCGCGTGGTGCTTTTGCGACGTTCCCGCCTGGTGAATATCGCGGTTCATATCCCACTTTAGATAGCGAATATCGTGCGTCGAGAGGAGCTTTTGTATTTTATCGAAGAGATAGTGCGTGACCTCCTCTTGACTTAAATCCAGGACGTACTGATGCCGCGCTTCGTTGGGTAAGATTCCCTCGTGGTTGAGAATCCAATCGGGATGCTCGCTGAACAGAAGACTGTTTGCGCTGACCATTTCGGGCTCTATCCAGAGTCCGCACTCCATACCGTGTGCTTGGCACGCTGCCACAATGGGGAATAGCCCATTGGGTAGTTTATGCGAATCGACTTCCCAGTCACCCAGCGCCCGTTTATCGTCATGACGCCCTAAAAACCACCCGTCATCGACAACAAAGCGCTCGATGCCTAATGCAGCAGACTCGTCAATGAGCGCTATCAACGACGTTTCGTCGATATCGAAGTAAAGCGCCTCCCACGTATTAAGCTGGACCGGTCGTGGGGGGCTGGACGCGGGCCAGGCGTCGCCGAACTGAGAGCGAATCATTTGGTGGACGGTTTGAATGAGGGGGTTCATGCCTTCACTGCTGTGACACAGGAATACCGATGGGCTCTTATAGACTGCACCGGGTGCCAATTGTATTTCGCCGGGCCTGAGTAATTCGCCCAGTTGCACCACGCGTCTGCCATCGGCCAGCTGCTCGACTCTTATTTGATGATTACCGCTCCATCCGAGGTGAAGCGAAAGCGCGGTGCCACTTTGACTGGCCGTATGGGCTTCCATCAGTGTGATTGATGGGGGCATGTGGTGCGAGGTACGGCCTGTCCAGTTTTCTCTTACGTAAGCCGCCTTAGGGAGTGTTTGTCGCGCGCTTTGAAACTCATAGCCCCATCGACCACTGAGTTCCAAAAAGGTCGTCAAATGATCGGGTACCGGCAGTGTCAGCGCGCACGTATCAAGCGACAGTGACGTGTCCGTGGATTGATTTCTAACACTGACTGAGAGCTCCAGGGAGCGTGTCTCTGCGTGAAGACTGACGCAGTGGGTGACCTCGACTTGGCTTCGGTCACAAACACTCTGCAGTACCAGCTGTCGCGCTGACAGGTCGGCTGTGATTACGCGTGGTCGGAGTTGCCAGTGCGAGTGGCCACGCTGGGCTTCAAGGCCCAAATGGCCAAGGTAACTTTCACCGACAGTGGGTGTCAGCGAAATACTGGGCTCGACGGGCAGCGATGCTGGTGCTTCCGGGCGATCCAGTTGCGTGAGCTGAGCGAGGGTGAGTTGCGCGAGTGCGTCGCCAAAATACGAGAGCACGGGCTGGCCACTTCGGCAGTCGATAACGACCGATGCGGTCCCGTTACGCAGGTGATAAAACGGCTTTAAAGCATTTGTCATGCGCGCGCTGACCCCAATGTGCACCGTCACTAGGGTACAGCGCCAAGGCTTCAGATACACTCATTGCCTATCGTGGAGAAAAGCTGTCGCGTCGCGCCCTTGTAAGCGCGAAAAACCGATAAGAAAAACCGA
>DGPO01000032.1 GCA_002390485.1 Halieaceae bacterium UBA4438
GGTGAACGGCGAGTGGAAGATTGCAACACAGAGTTTCAATATCTTAGGTAAGCAGGACATCAGCCCCGCTTGATCGTCGGGGATGGGCCTGAGTATTCGAGGCCAGCATGGTCCCACAAAAATACTAGACACATGTGTATAAAATAATTAATCTTTTGTATCTAGGCGTTGTCCTTCGGCTGAGGCACCCCGGGTGTTAAACAACTTTGCCGGAGCTCGACGGATAAGTCCGTTCCGAGTTTTTGGCCGGACTTTTTTCGGGGCGGGGATACCTGCTTCCTATAAAAAATACCGATGTCGGCCCGAATTTGGCTACTTTAGGAACAAGAAAATATGAGTGAAGAATCTTCAGCAGCACCACGGGGAATTTTGCCGATTGCCATTGAGCAGGGCATTCTTGAGGGGAAAGGCCTGACTCAGGGGGATATGAGCGAATTTGAAGACTCGGATAATATTACACAGGGCGAAGATGGCTCTGCCGGTTTCAGTATGCACACCTTTCATACCGGTAAGATCATGGTGGCGGTCTATGAGGCTGAACCGGGTAAGGTCCACATCGACGGTGCTGTTTATGACGAGTTTGTGCAGATCCTCGAGGGGCGGCTAATCCTGACCCCCGACAGCGGCGGGGAATTCGAATTTAAGACAGGTGAGTCTTTGGTTGTGCCGAAAGGGTACAAGGGCGGATGGCACATGCCTGAAAAGTATCGAGAGTTAATCGTTATTGACACTGCGTATCTCGAAGAAGGCAGTGACAATTCTTAACGATGATTCCCTCATCACGCCCTCCAGCTATAACTCACTGCTCGCGGTATGCGACGCAATTGGGTGGTGGGATTGGACGCGATGGATCAAAGCATGTCTGTATCAATAAAGCATGACTGTACCAATGTAGAACTATGGCAGGTCAGTCATAGCGCTGACTGACGCGTAATACTAAAAGGACCGATTATGAATTTGGAAAAGCTTCGCCTGGCAATAGTCGGCGTCACGCTGGTATTTTTTGTGATCGTGGCCAGCGGCTGTGCGATGGACGCAGACGAGGAGCAGGCGCCTTTGCCAATGACGAGCGACGAGGAGTCCACAGACTGGACGTTGCTGGGAAACTCTTCTGACATGCAGCACCACTCCGGTCTGAGTCAGATCAACACTGAGACGGTGTCGGGCTTGGGGCTCGCTTGGGCGGTCGATCTTCCCACCCGGGATGGGCTGGTTGGCAATCCCCTCATCAGAAATGGACGCATCTTCCAGAGCGGGTCGCAGAGCCAGGTGTTCGCCAACGATCTTGAGACGGGAGAACTCCTCTGGACTTACGAACCTCTTGCGGACAGGCCCCCGAGCTCGTTTCTCGAGACCTGGTTGCGAAGCCTAAATAGGGGTCTCGCACTGTACGAAGACCTCGTCATTGTCGGCACCTCCGACTGTCGGCTCGTTGCCATTGATCAAGAAACTGGGATCGAGAAATGGCAGGTGGAAACCTGCGATGGCGAACAAAACCACATGATCACTGGTGCGCCACGTATTGGCGGCGGCAAGGTCTTCATTGGCAACTCCTGTGCTGATATGGGTCTCAATCGTGGTCATGTAGATGCCGTTGATGCGAAGACCGGTCAACACCTGTGGCGCTTTTACACGGTGCCAGGCGACCCAGATGAGCCGCAGGACAGTGAGCTCTATGAGATGGCGTTGAAGACCTGGGGCGACGGGTGGTATGAAAAGACCAGAGGCTGCGGCAGTGTCTGGGACGCTATGGTTTACGATTCCGAGTTAGACCAACTCATTATCGGAACCGGCGCGCCGGCACCTTCGGATCCGACGAAACGCGGTAATGATGCAGGCGATGAGCTCTTTACCAGTGCCGTCGTCGCGCTGGATGCTCAGACGGGTGCGTACCGATGGCATTTCACGCAGGTGCCGGGTAATGCATGGAATTACGAGCCCGCTGTCGGACTCATGATGGCTACCCTGCCGCTCGATGGTGTGGAAAAGCGCGTCGTGCTGAGTGTGCCAAAGAACGGCTTCGTCTATCTCCTAGATGCAAAGACCGGGAAGTTCATTTCGGGGCGTAACTACGTGCCGGTCAACTGGGCGAAAGGCCTTGACGATACCGGGCGACCGATCTCCGACCCGGCTGCACGCTATTGGGAGGCGGCCGAGGGCGAGCCTACGATCATACTACCCAGCAACGCGGGTGCGCACGACTGGACTGCTCTTGCCTTTGACCCACAGAAGAACGTGCTTTTCATCCCTGCGATGACGACGCCAGAACGCCGCGAGCTCACTGCCACTGGCGAGTATAGCTACGACTATCGGGAGGCTGACAACGGTGGTTCTGAATGGCAGGCCTTTGGGGAGCTGGTTGCCTGGGATCCGGTCAGCCAGAGTAATGTTTGGCGTCATCGCAATGCTTTGCCCTACAACGGCGGTGTGTTGCACACAGCGGGTGGGCTGGTCTTTCAGGGGACAGCCGAGGGCTACCTGAACGCCTACGACGCTGCCTCGGGAGAGCAGCTGGGATCCTTCACAGCCGGAGGGGCCATCCGCGCAGCGCCTTCGACAGTGGTGGCAGACGGCCGCCAGTACATCATTGTGCCGGCAGGTGCGCCCTCTACGTCCGCTGCCTCGGCCGGACTGACAGACTACAGCTCGACGCGAGAGTCGCGCAGTCGGCCGCGGCTGTTGGCCTTTGTCTTGGGAGGTGACGCGGCTACGCCCCAGTGGGCGAGCCAGCCGACCTTCACCAAGCCTATGGTCGATCGGTATCCCGCTGAGATGTCAGCGATGGGGGAGGCGATATACGAGGGCGCGGGATGCGTGGCATGCCACGGATACGGCGGCCAATCTGTCGGTGGCGCGGCACCCGACCTGCGCGTGCGCCTGCCCGTAAATATCGAGCACCTAAAAGCCGTGCTGGGTGGAGCACTCGCGCCCCGTATGCCCGAAATAGCGCTGGACGACGCCAGCACGGACGCGCTGTACGCTTACCTTGTTAACAACGCCTGGAATGCATACGAAGGTGACAATGCAAACTGATGCTCGGCCGTGGGGTGAGCGCTTGGTGCGGCCACCACGGCCACTTCAAAACATCGCGGCTTTGCACGACATCGAGGGTTGAGGTTTTGCCTTCACCGTGAGCAAGGCAATAGGCTACCAACCTTCGGCTTTCATCATGGCTTTGGTTTCGGCAACAACCTTCTCTCGATAATGGGTCGTCATATTCCACGTGACCCAAAAGCCCTTGAGACAAGAAGGTTCTCGCCCGCTTTGAAGTTGTTTCGTTTGCCATCGATGTGAGTCAGTGTGACTTCTCTCTGCAGAACATGCACGTATTCGTCATGAGGGGAGGTTTTTTTTATTTCGAGCAGCACAGGCGTTGATTCATGCACGGCGAGAGTGACTTCGCCCGAGTGCAGAACCCTCATTCAGTTGGCTTACGGTCCTCCGCCCTCGTTCTTGGGGAAGGGCGGAATCTTATCGAGTGACGCTTTCATAACGGCGTCTGGATATAAAGGGATGAGCTCTGGAGCCGCCTGGCTTTACGTGCTTGCT
>DGPO01000076.1:0-6139 GCA_002390485.1 Halieaceae bacterium UBA4438
CTCTAAAAAAACTCGGGACTCTGTAGCCATGCGTTTTGATGAGATGTCTCGTCGATGTAAAAACGGTTTAGCGCGCCCTATGCGATGAATTCGCCCCAAGGTCTGGCCGAGTCGGTAGAGGTGGTCGGGGTTGTCGAGCTCGGGCGGATAGCCGCCACGCCGTTCAAACACACTAAACCGTTGGCCGTGCGCGTGGTGAAGTGTTTTATCATTAACCCGCATGGGTGCGACAACCGAAATTTCGTGATCTACGAGCTCTTGGGCAAACGAATGCTCTTCGAGTATCTGCGCGTCGGTCCATCGACCGTGGCGGTAAAACTTCATGATAATCGGTTGCGCCCCCTCAACACCCACCTGATAGACACGATTCTCGTAGCTGTTCAGCGCTAAAAGCCGAAGGTCACAGACAAAGCCGATACTCTCAAGACAATCAACCACGCAATCAGGGGTCAACGAGTCATAGGGATGATTCATTCGTCAGTCTCACACCGGTAAATCATCGATTTATTCTCGCTTAGACACAGCTCCACAGCTTACCCGATTCCGACACATTGCTCATAGGTAAGGCTGCCACGGGTTGGCCCTACGACACAAAAAGCACGGTGACTCTGTGACGCCCACTGGTTAACATCGCTCCTTCGCCAAGGTATCTGGCCAACGAGTGAGCGTTTCGTGCAATTTGATCATGTCGTGTTAGTTGTGGACGACCTAGAACACGCTGTATCGGCCTTCAGCAATGAAGGATTTAATGTTGTCCGCGGCGGCATCAATGGGCCGACGCACAATGCGATCATCGCTTTTTCTGATGCCACCTACATTGAGCTCATTTCACTGCGGTCAAAAATCGTTCGCCGCGCATTTCAGTTTGCCAATGCGATTGGATTGCTCCGGCTAAGAGGCCAACTTCGCACAGACTTCAATAATCGACTAATGACCTGGTTTGGCAGCAAGCAGGGGCTGATGGACCTGTGTGTTCGAGCTGACAGCCTCGATGCGTTGTCACAAGGCGGCCAACACCTAGGTGGTGTGTTCACACCCAGCGTTCCATTTACCCGCACGCGTCCAGACGGCGTCCGAGTGATGTGGCGCCTCATGGGCGCTTGTGATTTGTCGGCGCCTTTTTACATCGAAGACATCACTGAGCACCGCTTGCGAGTACCCGATGGTGAAGCGCAATTTCATCCAAACGGGGCACTGGGAATTCTACGAATCGAAGCAAATCAACTACCTGGACACCCCGTGGATAACGTCCAATTTGTCGAGAATCTCTCACTCGGACAAAACGAGTTCAAGGTCGTTGTTAGCGCCGACGTTACTCACCCGAAGGCGCTTGATGTGCAAAAAATTTATGGCGCAAAAATCGTTATTCAAAATCATTAACCCGCTAAAACGCGCAAATAGCGCCCTGGGAACCGGTGGCAACTCGCACAGGGCTCAACGACGTAAACGATCAACACCGTGAACTCGATTACCCTGCGTTAAGGCAGATTCGAACATTTGGAACGCACAGGCATGAAACACTTCTCTCCCGCGGCAGACAACAATAAAGACCACATTTTACAGGCATTACTCCCCTACTTATCGGGTGACCTGTCCGTCTTAGAAATTGGGAGTGGTTCAGGACAGCACGCACTGCACCTGGCTCAGGCACTGCCAAACTTGACCTGGCAGCCCACTGACCGCGGTGCAGGATTTCCCGACCTCGTGGATAATATTGGGGCTTATGGCGGTGATAATATTTCACCGCCTGCGTTACTCGATCTGGCAGATGATATCTGGCCGGTCACACGTGTCGATCGGATTTACTCAGCGAACGTGCTCCACATTGTTCCTGAGCCCCTTGGCGAGCGTCTTCTCCGAAATGCGTCGAAAGTGCTCAGTGAGCGCGGTTTTCTTATGCTTTACGGACCCTTTAAGTACGGGGGTAACTTCACCACACCGTCCAATTCAGAGTTTGATCAGTGGCTAAAAGCACGTAATCCCGAAAGCGGGGTGCGAGACTTTGAGTGGGTCGAGCACCTCGCGTCGCAAACGGGGCTTCATCTGACAGCCGATCTTGCGATGCCAGCAAACAATCAACTATTGATCTTTGGCGCATAGCTCTCGCGGCGGCTCGGTGCAGCCCTTCGGGTGCCCCCAATCGTTCTGACGCGCTAAGTATCGGAATAGCGCGGAGGCCTCTTTTCAACAAAGGCCTGTAACCCTTCTTTAAAATCCTCGGTACCCGAGCACAGAACCTGATTTCGATTTTCTATCGCCATAGCCGCCTCTAAACTTCCTGCGTCAATAGACATATTGAGCCCTTCTTTTGTCAGCCGAAGCCCCATCGGCGAGGTGGCCAGCATTTCATCAACGAATACTTGACCCGCTTTTTCTAACCCTGAGTCGGGCACCACCTCGTTAACAAGGCCGATAGAAAGTGCTCGGCCCGCATCAACAAAGCGACCCGTCAGCATCATCTCCGAGGCGAAGGTGACGCCCACTAGGCGAGGGAGAAAGTAACTGACGCCCATGTCACACGATGACAGACCAATTTTTATGAAGGCCGAGTTCATCTTCATACTTTCACCCGCCACACGAATATCTGAGGCCAATGCAAAGGCAAATCCGCCTCCGCTCGCCGCACCCTGCACGAGCGAAATAATCGGCTGAGGGCACCGACGCATTTTTACGTAAACGTCGGCCAAATGTCCCTGAAACCCAAAACCACCGCCAAAGGGAGCACCTTTGAGTCCGTCAGGGTCTTTAATATCAAGCCCAGCACAAAAAGCGCGTCCGGCGCCTCGCATAACCACCACCCTGCAGGACCGATCTTGGTAGAGGTCACCAAAATAACGCCCAAGCTCAGTCGCCATCTGCGTATTAATCGCATTTAGGCGGTCGGGACGGTTAAGCGTCAACCAATGAACCTCACCCCTCACATCAATATCAATGGTTTCGTAGTTAGACACGGTGCCTCTCTCTGGTTATTGCGAACGTGAGACTGAGTGTCTACAAAGTGAGTGTTTCAAGCAATGCTTATCCAAACTGCGGCGTTTACGACGGTGATTGTAGGCTTAAGGCGGTTTTTAATTTTCCTCACGTCCGATTTTTGCTAGCGTTACCGATCAGCAGGCACGGCAGTGGACGAGACATGGAAGACAGGCGCGAGAGTGACCGACGCAAAGAGGAACGCCGCAAAGAACAGGAGCGGCGCCAAGAGCCTCGAGAGACACCCGATAGACGCGAGGAAGAGCGACGCAAGGGCGAACGACGCAGCGAGCAATAAATCGGCGTCGGGCTCTCAATGCGACCCGAGCGTGTGATTTATATCCGGGTCGTGCAAAACCGCCAACAGACCAGTCTAAAAGGAAGCCGATCATGCGCCGAAAAATACTCTCTCGCCTTCTAGGTGCGGTGGGCATTGTTTTCCTCAGCCAACCGACTGTGGCTCAGAGCTTAGGGAATCTCGCTCAATATCCACCCATACCTAAAATCCTCACGGTGACGACCGCAGACGATGGCATGCCAATGATCGAACCTGCAGAGATTGTCTTCGAATCCGGACGCTACTATCGTTTGACCATTGAATGCCCTGATGTTCGAGATGACCTACGGGGCTGGCGAATCGAGATGCCACAGTTACTGCGCAACGCACACCTGCGTTTAGTCACTATTGGAGACATAGAGGTGCACCTGCAAGGCTTAAGTTTCAACGCGATCGAATGTGACGAGATCGGCGCAGCGCATGTGAGTTTTGTACCGATTAAACCAGGCGCCTATCAGCTGTACGTGGGCAATGTTCCGCTGGCGCTCGGGAGGCCTATGGGCGAAGCGGGTGTTCAAAGAGCGGGCAAGCATGTCTTCGGTCAATTGAGAGTCGAATAAACACCGGCCTTTTTGCGGATCTTCGGTCGATGACCCTCCCCGAGCAAGGGCCTCTGTGATACGTATTCCTAAACCCCTGCCGATTGCTCTCGGCCAGTGACTGAATCCGACAACGCCAAGGAAAAATGCCAAAAACTGCACGTTTCACACACCCCAAGGTCGTTTTCTACGAGGCACTTCATCGCCTAATGTCGACCCCAGCGGCAAGGCGATCCCGAATCGTGTCTTTGTTACTGGTCGCCGTCTCGTCGGTCACGCAGTCCGCGGTGCTTGAAGAGGTTGTCGTCAGTGGGACTGTAGACCCCAGGGCGAGCGAACTCGTCACAGGCCAGGGAACCCGATCGGTGACCCGTCAGGAGCAAATTAGTCTCGCGTTGTCGCCAGCAGACCTCATGGTGGCAATACCTGGCGTTGCAGCCTCGGGACAAGGAGGATTGTTCCAAAGCTACAGCCTACGGGGCTTTGGCCGTTCCCGAATCCGCACGGAGGTGTCGGGTGTACCGATCATCACAGACCGTCGCGCGGGCAACTCGTTATCCTTTTTACCGCCGGCGTTTATTGACGCGATCAGGGCTGATATGGGTCCTGCGTCGAGTCTGTATGGATCAGGTGCAATGGGCGGTGTCATGAGCGTGTCATTGGATACGCCAGCGCGGACGTCGCTGGAAGTAAGCCGATCGTCGATGGGGGGGGCCAGTAGCGCTGTCGTCAAGGCGCCAATCTCTGAAAACCGCTCAGTTATGGCAGCGTTCCGTAAGGGTGGCCGTGGTCGCAGCAGCACTGCCCTACCCCTGAACACAAAATTCGAGCAGTCATCTCTCTATCTGCAGGAACAGCGGGCGGTGGGCGATGCCGTGGTCTCTGGAGAGTTCCTGGCAAGCCGCGGTAGCAACATCGGCAAGAGTAATACCTATTTTCCCGATGAGCGTGTCAGCGGATACCCAAAGGACCGACATGAGCTCATCAATCTTCGCATAGGTCTTCCCAGTCAAGCACTGCTACAAGGCTACTTGCACCAACAGGCCTGGACATCAAATACCGAGCGCCTTGAACAGCGCGAGAACACAACCCACTACAAGAGCCTGACCTACGGGGGACTGTGGAGTGCGATTCGCACGTCAGGTGCTCATGATGATCGATATGGCGTGGAACACACAGGTCGTCGTGGGGTCAATATCGCACAAACCGAGAGGGCGATGGGTGAGACCCCGATGTCCAGTGAATTAGTCTCAGACGGTGTGGAGCACGTGACCGGGCTGTTCGCCGAGCGAACATGGCACTTTGAAAACGTGACACCCCAAGTTGGGATTCGCGTCGACAGCGCTCGCGCAACCAATAGCGGAAGTACGCGGTCGCATAAGGACCTCAACGTTCAAGCACGGGTCAATTGGCGCTTAAGTCCAGACTGGAGTCTTGATTGGGAGGTGGGGACCGCTTATCGCTTACCGACATTGAGCGAGCTGTACTTTAGCGGCAAAACGCCGCGTGGCGAAGTCCGCGGCAATCCCAATTTGGCGCCTGAAAAAACAGTGGGTCTTCAAGCCACCTTGCTCAGAGAAGGACGCACAACCACTTTCGAGGTCACTGCCTTTTCAAACCGGGTGGACGACTACATCGAACGCTTTGAGATTACCGATGAGTTGCGCTCCTACAGAAACATAGGGTCCGGCAAACTCTGGGGTCTTGACGGTCAGCTGATCTGGCGCCACAGCGCTTTTACACAACGGTTGAGTTGGCAGTGGCAGAGAGGCACCTCCGCATCAGGTGCAACCTTGGCCGATCTGCCACCACCGAGCCTTAGGTACAATGGAACCTGGGCATCAAGTCGCTACTCACTTGGGCTAGATGTGCGCTACCAAGCACCACAGGACACCGTCGGCCCGGGTGAGCACCCCCTGAACTCCGCGCTCATTGTGAGCGCCAGTGCCCTTTGGAAATTTTCTGAAAAATGGCGGAGTGAAATATCACTAACCAACGGACTTGACCGTGAATACCGGGTGAGTGCTGACGACGATGCGCCGCTCTCCATTGGAAGAGCGGTAAAACTCACCCTGCTATGGCAGCCCTAGTTACTTTCCAACGCATTACCGTCTATGGCTTGCCCAACGGTCCACGGTGCTCCTGCCGCCTGCATTTCACGCTTTAACGTCGGTAAGGCCACATCCACCAACTCGTTGAGCTGAGCTTTTACCGGCTCAAAGACTGATCGGGCATGGTCAACGCTCTGCCGATGACTGGCCGTCGGACCGTAGCTTGAGTTAGAGACGCCTCT
>DGPO01000076.1:6180-10549 GCA_002390485.1 Halieaceae bacterium UBA4438
ACAAGCGCTTCAATCTCAAACAGTTCGGCGCGTATCGCATGAACACGACGACTGCCCGATGGTAATGGACGCGACATGCGCGCAAGCATCGTGGTCAGACGATCGAGCTGCTGTCGCGCATCTCGAATGGTGTAACGTACCGCAGCGGTCTGTCCATAGAGGTCGTCAAGTTCAGTATTAAACCGCTCGATCTCGTCAAGTGGCGCACTCGGCAACGCACCCGTTCTCAGACGTTTCACGTTAAACGCAACCGGACCTGCCAAGACCTGTGTCTCACCGTTGTGACCCACCACCAGCTCAGCCTCGTAAGTACCTGGCATCACCATGAAGCCACTCGGTGGGTCGCCTCGCCAATTATTGCCGGTTTCAATGGGGCCAGAATACGAACGACGAAGGTCCCAGGCAACACGGTTGAAGCCGGGCGTATTCGATGCGCCCACTTTACGTAAGATATTGCCCTCGGCGTCTTTGATCAGTAATGACACCTCAGGCTTTTCCTCTCGCGCCTCCGCGACAACGGCAGCCCAACCTGGAAATGAGACCGCTTTACCCGCGTCGACGGCTTCTTTCTCAGAGGCTTTTCTTCGCTGTTCTTGTGTCGTAAAGCTGTCAGCAAGGTAGTACGTGAAGACAGAACCAAACGGCGGGTTCTCAGCGACGTACAGGGAGTCGCCCTGGGACCCCTTTGGACGATACCCCAAGGGGCGCTTTTCAAAATACCAATACGCATCTCTCGGCGTGAAAAGATCGGCACTGTCCTTCGCATACTCCGCCTCAATGTCACGTAGTGCGGAGTAGTCATCAAGGACAAAGAAACCACGCCCGAAACTTGCCGCGACGAGGTCGTCTTCACGCGTTTGAATCTGAATGTCTCGAATCGAGATCGTCGGCATACCACCCGTTAACGTCTGCCAATTTCTGCCAGCATCAAAGGTCACGTAAACGCCGAACTCTGTGGCAGCAAACATAAGACTCGCGCGCTTGTGATCCTGCACCAAACGCCACACCAGATGCCGTTCGGGAATACCTTCGGTGATCATCCGCCAGCTGCGGCCTCGATTTTTACTGACTAAAAGATAAGGTGAAAAGTCGCCGTATTTGTGATTATCAAGCGCCACATAGACAGTGTCTGGATCGTGCAAATCGGCGCGTATGTCATTGATAAACGCACGGTCAGGCACACCGGGAAGTGATCCGACTTCTATCTTCCGCCAGTTCGCGCCGTCGTCCTGTGATACATGAATTAATCCATCGTCGGTCCCCGCGTAAAGCAGGCCCGCTTCGAGTGGTGATTCGGAGAGCGATGTGATCGAGTTGTAGTTGGACATGGCGTACATATCCCATGGCGAATCCCAACTTTGGGTACTCCCCATGATAGGCAGTGCAAAGCGCTCCTCATTACGCGTCAAATCGCCCGAAACTGCGGTCCAGCTGTCGCCTCGGTCTTCTGACTTCCAAATTCGCTGAGACGCAAAATACAGTCGGGTGGCTTTGTGAGGACTGACTAATATGGGCGAATCCCAATTATGCCGCTCAGGTGCCTCTGTGGGCGCAGACTGAGGTTGAATATAAACAGTCTCGCCCGTGCTTCTGTCGACGCGTGTCAAATTACCTTGCTGTGACTGCGCATAAACGATATCCGGATTTCCCGGCTCAGTGGCTGGCTGGTGCCCATCGCCGCCGAGAACAACAAACCAATCTGACGTTCGGATACCACTGACGTTGTCCGTACGAGAAGGTCCACCCTGTGTGTTGTTGTCTTGTGTGCCGCCGTAAATGTTATAAAACGGCTCAGCGTCATCCAAGGCCAATTTGTAATACTGCGTCAGCGGGAGGTTTTCCATGTAACGCCACTTCGACCCAAGGTCAAAGCTCTCGTAAACACCACCGTCGGTACCCATCATAATGTAATCTGGATCAGCAGGATCAAAGACTATCGCGTGCATGTCCCCGTGCTGGTTAGGGTGCTCCATGTAACTAAACGTCTTTCCGCCATCTGTCGACTTTTGTACCGTAGGCCCCACGAGGTACAACCAGTCAAAATGATGCGGACTAGTGAAAATTTCCTGATAATAGTGGGGCCCGGTGCCGCCGCCCACTGCATCAGCACCCTCCTCCCAACTCGCACCGGCGTCATCGGATCGCCAGACGCCGCCCTCGCGACGATTCAACTCTATCGCGGCGTAAAGCACATCCGTGTCCTGGTGTGAGATCGCCAGTCCGATCTTTCCCATATTTCCTGAGGGCAAACCGGTCTTGAGTCGCTGCCAGGTTTCGCCACCGTCAGATGACTTGTGAATTCCACTCTCAGGTCCGCCGCCCATATAGGCCGCTACCGTCCGGTGATGCTGCCACGTAGCCGCATACAAAACGTCCGGATCACTGGGATCAAGCACAACGTCGGTGACGCCAGTCCACTCACCCTCAGCGAGAACGCGCTGCCATGATTCTCCACCATCGCGGGTCTTGTAGAGACCCCGCTCTCCCCCGGGCGTCCACAATGGGCCCTGTACGGCCGCCCAAACAACATCGGAATTATCAGGATGAACTAAAATCGTTGAGATGTGCTGAGACTCGTTTAGCCCCATGTTGCTCCAGGTCGCACCACCGTCGTCGGATCGATAGATACCGTCACCAAACCCAACGTGTCGACCACCCACATCCTCTCCGGTACCCACCCAAACGCGAGACGGGTTAGAGGGGTCAACAGTCACATTTCCTATCGAGTAAGAGGCTTCATTGTCAAAAATTGGCGTCCATGAAACACCCGCATTTTCGGTTTTCCACACCCCACCGGAACCCGCGGCGACATACCAAACGCTGGAGTCTTCAGGGTCCCAGTCAATATCTGAAATCCGACCGGACATGAAAGCCGGCCCTAGGTTTCGCCACTTGAGACCGCTCAAATCAAGACCGTCTCCCTCCTTGGCATAAACAGTCTGTGACAGCGCAGTTAGCGCGATTACGGCCAGTGTAAGCAAACGATGCATCGTCAAAACCCTCTCTATCGATGACACCAAGACTATCACCCGTACTGCCGTTGACAAGCGCGGGTTTTAAATGAGTAACGCGCTTCTGAGGTTCACTGTGTCACAAGGTAGACGCGGGATTGCCGAGCGCAAGCGAGTGGAACGTCAGCCCTGCAGTGTTCGCTATTTTTAGTACGCTTTAGACTGCCGCAGACACACACAATACTGCGCCGGCGCTCGGCTCGATCTTACTGAGTTTGGGACGGTACGTGTTCCCCGGCGGCGCCAATACGGTCGCTGCGATGTCGATGCATCACCATTTTTTCGTGTAAGTCCGTAATCGCGGAGCGCCCCGTTGTCTTGAAGAGAAAGGGCAAAATCGCATGAACGGTGCATGCAAGCCCGGCGAGCATTAAGTGCAAGCCAAAGGTGGACGCACTGCTCATATGCTCAAGGTAGGTTTCACCGACAGACTCCGGATGTGATGTGAATAATCGATTGATCATAGCCCCTCCTAGTCGAAGGGAAACGATATCAATAACTTTGCGCATTTATTTTCTAATTTTTGGATATAAAATCGGCTAAAGTAGAATTAATTTCTACTTTTTGCGATTTGAGGCAAAAAAATGGACTCAATAGATCGAAAAATCCTTCAAGCGCTGCAGGAAGACGCCTCAGGCTCTATTTCAGACATTGCCGACCGCGCAGGTGTTTCTCAAACGCCGTGTTGGCGGCGCATCAAGAAACTCGAGGATGCAGGGTTTATCGACAAGCGTGTGGCGCTTCTAAACCAAAAAGCATTAAACCTAAAGATGACTGCTTTCGTGATGATCAAAACGTCTCAGCATGACGAAGCATGGCTCAAACAATTTTCTGACGGCGTTCGGCAAATCCCGGAAATCGTGGAAATTCATCGCATGGCGGGCGATGTCGACTATTTGCTTAAGCTTGTTGCCGGAGATGTTTCCGAGTACGACGACATTTATAAGCGATTAATCAAGGTTGCTGAATTCGCCGACGTCAGTGCAGGGTTTTCCATGGAATGCATTAAGTCCTCGACGCAACTCCCCCTCGATCGCCTATAGCGCGCAAATTAGCGAACTGCAGGATGACCCTGTAAATTATCGTAGGCTACCCACCTGACTGTGAGCGGAGCTCGTGCCACGCTGCGACGCTCAAAATCATCGTTGACTGCCTGATTCATCGTCGTTAACCCGTCCACCAGCGGACCCTTTGCCCCAACACTCCGCGCACACCCGCTGGCGGAAAAAATTTTAGTTTGCTCCAAATCACAAGCTAGGGTTCAATGCGGTATCGCATAAAAAAAATAAGGCTCGATGATGCGCAATACAGTTTTCAGAAGACTGCTGTTCCTTTTGAGCGGCGTGACCTTTTTGGGA
>DGPO01000020.1 GCA_002390485.1 Halieaceae bacterium UBA4438
CCGGCAATACCAATATGGGCATCAACGCGAGTATAAGAGTCCTGCATCATTAAGGGGTCGATGGTGCCTTCAGTCAGATAATCATCGCTGTAGGCAATCGTGAATCCTCCAGTCAGATCCATGCCGGCAAATAAAGGCGCGCGCAGATCGCCAAAGAACGTCGCCTGCATATCAGGGGCATAAGGCAAGGATTGGCCGCTAAGATCACAGACTCCTGTTGGAGATGTGATTGCACTGTTGCAGTTACCCTCTGTAAAGTTATCGTACTCCGCATCGAGCAAGCCGACAGATGCGCCTAAAGTCAGCCACTCCGCTGCTGACCAGCGGGCATCCGCCTCAATCCCTTGAGAAATTGCCTCAGCGGCGTTGGTAATTCTGGGTCGAGTAGAAACAACACCATCAACGACCTCCACGTCAAAGGAATTGACTTGTAAGTCATCAAATTCCGTCCTGAAAATCGATAGGTTCCATTCAAAGCTGCCGTCAGACGACCGTGCTTTGATTCCAGCCTCGAGACCCAGGGCACTCTCATCGTCATATTCCAGTTGGCCACGCTGTGCGCTGGTAGAGCTAGAGAACCCTCCCGCCTTGGCACTATCGCTCGCCTTGGCGTACAACATCGTCGATTCGCCAAGGTCCCACTGGGCCGCCAATTCCCACATGAAATTACTGGAGCTACGACTATCTCTATAGCCATCCAAGTCAGCGCTGGGACACAAGGCCGCTGCCAACGGCGGCGGTGCAGGCACCAATGTCGCAGATCCAATCAACCCCAGGTTACAGCGGGAGTCTCTGAAAACATCCTTTTCCTCATCGGAGTATCGGCCGCCCCCTGACACTCTGAAAGTGTCAGAAAGATTCCAGGTCGCCTGAATAAATGGCGAAAACAATGTCGAATCAACCTCGAAAATGCCAGTAGACTCCAAGCCAACTCCGGGACCAAGAGCGCCCTCACCGTAAATGTTGGGCTGCGCGTTCCTGAGTGATGTATCGTGGTAGTAAATACCCGCAATGTAATCAACCGTATTGTCGCCCTGAGAGCTGATACGCGCTTCCACGCTGGTTTGCTCGTAATCTTCATCGATACCGGCGTCGAGAATGTTGAGCGTTGTTGTATCAAGGTCGAGTGAGATGTCGTACTCAAATTCCGACCTTGCAACCAGGACGTCAATGCGATTGTTGCCCAGTTCCCATTCGAGACCCAGACTGTAGAGGTCATATTGGCTCTCTATACCGGGCTCGGCGACAGGAAGAATTCCGAAAATATCGATAGTCGACTCATCTGCAGCATGCTGCCAATTAAGGATGCCATCGTTGGGCTCAATTAGCTGTGATACGCCACCGTAGATCTCCCCCACGCTCAAAGAAGATTCGTACTCAGAAGTCTCAAGCTTACCGGTCACTGTAACGCGGTCAGACACATTCCAGACCGCGTTGAGGCGCACCAGCATGTCTTCCCGGGTGGACTCTTCACCGTTGACATTGTTAACCATAAATCCGTCATAATCCGACGCACGCACTGCAGCCCTCAACCCAAATGAGTCTGTCAACCCGCCCCCAGCCGTAGCGGTCACCCCATAACCACCATACTCAAGCTCTGTGTCCGCCATAATACTGGCCTCAAAGGGGTCGCCTCCCTCATTGCGACGCGTCAGTACACTGATTGCACCGGCGGTTGAGTTGAGTCCGTGTACCACTGACTGCGGGCCCCGCATGATTTCCACACGCTCGATGTCAAAAAACGGGTTTCGGTATTGTCGACTTCGCGGCAGATAAACGCCGTCGATAAACATCCCCACCGATTGCTCAAAACTTCTGTCCTGCCCCGCGCCTAAGCCGCGAATGTTTACAGACTGCGCCGTAATACCGTAGCCGATAATGACGTTGGGGACAGTGCCAGCAATATCCTGAATGTCGGTCATGTTGAACTCATCGACAAATTCACCCGAGATGGCCTGTATCGACACAGGGATATCCTGCAGGGTTTGCTCTCGCTTTGTCGCCGTGACCACAACCTCTTCCAATACCGCCATAGCGGGCGCAGCAATGCTTCCCGTCACCACCGCCGCTACTGCGAGGCTAATCAATTTCTTATTTTTTTCAGTCTTCATCATGGATCCCCAGATTATTTTTTGAACATATCGGGCTACAACGGTTTCACTTCAGTTCCGCTTTTAGACTGAAGTCTAGGCTCAGGCCTCTCAAAGCAACCATGTCAATTTCGGAAGACCATCCGTCACTAGGGCGCCATCAGAGCGCTCAATTCTGGTCTAGCCTAAACACAAAAACCTAGTTTTCTCCACTGACTCGATAGTCCTGCAGTGCCTTCAACGCGGCTTCTGGTAACCCAAGCACCCTAAGGTAGTCGCGAGCAGCGGCCCCCTCCACCGAGTCAGCAGGTTCCCATGAAGTGTCACTGAATCGAGGGGCAGGTGCGGGAAACCATTGCCCTGACTGTTCAAAAAAGGCGTGACGAGCCTGAAATTGAGGATGGGTTCTCGCCTCACCATAGGTGAGCATAGAAGATACGCAGGCATCGCCGTCATCAAATACGGTCTCCCAGAATGCCCGTGAGTGACTCTCGAAAAGCTCCGCAATAACGGCTCTCTGTTCGCCCCAACGCGACCTTTCCCACTGATCCAGATCGCTAAAGAGGGGATGATCTGTCAACTTGAGCTGCGCCAATAGACAGGCGTAAAACTGGGGCTCAATTGCCGCAACCACCATGTAGGCCTCGTCATGAGTGCGGTAGGTGTCATTCCAAGGCGCACCACCGTCTAGCCATCCCGAGCAACGTTGATCTGTTAACTGCCCTGCTTGGTAAAAGCTTTGGGCATAGGTAGCCAAGTAATTGGTTCCCTCAGCGATAGCCCCATCAATAACCTGCCCTCGCCCATCGCGAATCGCGGGAATCAATGCGCTAGTAATACCCGAAGTCATCAGTGCAGCGCCACCCGCAGCGTCCCCTAAAAGGGTCGGAGGTGCCATGGGCGCCTCAGCAGATCTACCCGAATGAAAGAGTGCTCCGGTGGCGCCGATGTAGTTAGGGTCATGCCCCGCCCGATGGGCCCAGGGTCCGGTTTGACCCCAACCCGTCATCCGGGCATAGACTAAACTAGGATGATTATTGCAAATCACGCCGGGCCCCAGCCCCAGTCGTTCCATAACACCCGGCCTATACGACTCGAGCAAAACTTGGGACCGACCAATAATTTCACGCAGCAGCTCGACGTGTGTTGGGGATTTTAAGTCGAGTGGTTGCCGCATCTTACCGCGCAGCAAAGGATCTACTTCATGAACATGAGCCGACGCCTCAGCAGATTGATGACCCGGTCGCTCAATCACCAAAACACTCGCCCCCAAGTCAGCAAGCATCATTCCACACAGCGGACCCGCGCCTAGTCCGGCCATTTCTACTACTCGAATACCTTCCAAAGGGCCCATCGATTCGATCTCTTTAATTTTGAAATTGATCCACCCATTATTGTTCTCTCTATTGACAGATTCACGTGTTGATTTAAAAGAAATAGCGGGTTGAACACTTGTTTGCCGATTTCGACACCCCTCAGGATGAGCAGTTAGATACTGTGGTGAGATCGAGTGCGCAAATCAAAACTAACATGACGAAACAAAAAGTCTCGCGAAATGACCGTTACACTCAACACGACGGCTTGATCCATTTACGGGGCAGTCAGGCGATGGTGCGCCTACTACTGTTGCAGCGGCAGCGAGATTTCGCTGCAGGCCTCAACACCGGGGGCTTCGTTTCGGGCTATCGCGGCTCACCGATGACAGCGATTGATGAGGAACTCTGGCGCGCCGGCGCGCTCCTCCCGGAAAACCACATCACTTTCTGGCCAGGCACCAACGAGCATCTCGCCATGACCTCGGTCTGGGGGACCCAGCAAACGAACTACTACAATGATGGGCTCTACGACGGTGTTTTCGGCATGTGGTATGGCAAAGGACCCGGCCTCGACCAATCCATCGATGCACTCCGGCAGGGCAACTGGCACGGTGCCGATAAGCATGGTGGCGTTCTGATTTGTGTTGGCGACGACCACAACATGACATCCACCATCAACAACTACAGCTCGGAGCTTTTGTTCCAAGATCAGTTTATGCCTGTACTGTATCCCTCCGATATTCAGGAGGTCATCGAGCTCGGCTTGCTCGGCTATGCTTTGTCGCGGTTCTGCGGCGCTTGGGTGGGCTTTAAATTACTGCCAGAGACCATTGAAACATCCGCTACCATCAGCGCTGATATTGACCGAACCCGCATTACGCTGCCCCATTTCGAATTTCCAGCTGAAGGTGTGAACGCCTTCTTGACCGACTCAGTTTACGAGCAGGAAGCCCGAATCAAACAATACCGGCTACCCGCCGCCATCGCCTTCTCCCGCGCCAATGCATTGAACTACGTCAGCCACGACTGCGAAAATCCAAAAATCGGCATCGTATCGATGGGCAAGAGCTGGCGGGATACCTTGCAGGCGTTACAGGACCTTGGGCTCGATCAGCCTGCGATGACCGCGCTGGGCATTAAAATCTTAAAGGTAGGCATGCC
>DGPO01000003.1:0-9158 GCA_002390485.1 Halieaceae bacterium UBA4438
CGCTTTTGCGAGGCAAGTGGGATCTTATGGAAGGTGGCATACGCGTGCCATTTATGGTCGTAGGACCGGACATTCCAACTGATTCTCAATCAAACGAGCCGATTATTGGTTACGACCTAATGGCGACCCTCGCCGATTTGGCAGGATCAACGCAGCAGGTGCCGAAGGATTCCGACGGTGTCAGTATCGCGCCGCTGCTCACCTCGCCCGATGCGGCTATCGAGCGACCACCGCACGGTCTGGTGTTTCATTTTCCGCACTACAACCAAGTGGGTCTTAACGAACCTCATTCGGCAATTCGCGTTGGCAACTTCAAGTTAGTCAAATTTAATCAGTCGGACCGCTCGCTTCTCTTCAATGTGGCACAGGACCTGGGTGAGAAGAAGGACATTGCAAAGGGCAATCGGGCGTGCGTGGACCAACTCGAAGCGCTCCTGAGCGGTTATTTGATTGATGTCGGTGCGGAGCAGCCAAAAGACAGCAGTAGCTGGGTTAAACCGGGCCGCAAGGGAGAGACAAGAACGCAGTTTTTGAAGCGCTATCCGGAGAACGAATCTGACAGTCACGCAGGCGGCTGTCTGTCTGACGAGCTGATCTAAGAGTTAGAGGATTGAGAGGTAAGACATTCATGAGTGCATCAACGAGGAGTAACGCAGTGAAAACGATCAGTGCTAGACGCAATTTTGTCTTTCAACTGTCAGTCGCCTGCCTTTGTATGTTGAGTAGTCCGTGGCTCCATGCAAGTGACGCGACATCTAAGGTGCTTGATGTGCAGTGGCAAACAGATCGCGAATCAAGTCAGCCATTGAACGTGATCTTTATCCTGACCGATGACCAACGCTTTGATGAAATGGGATTTATGAATCCCGTTATAGATACTCCGAACATTGACCGACTCGCACGCGAAGGTGTGCATTTTAAAAATGCGTTTGTCACGACGGCATTGTGTTCGCCGAGTAGGGCAACAATTTTGACCGGTCAATACATGCACAACCACGGGGTTGTGGACAACAACGCGCCCCCAAATCCAAATAGCGTTTTCTTCCCACAATATTTACAGGTTGCCGGCTACGACACGGCGTTTGTGGGCAAATGGCACATGGGTGAAGCCGCGTCTGCGTCGAGAAGTCTCGATGATCCGCAGCCTGGCTTCGACCACTGGGTCAGCTTCGCGGGGCAGGGGCATTATTATCCGACGCGACTGCGCAACGGGCTTATGAACCAACTGAATATTAACGGCGAGCACGTCCCACAAAAAGGCTACATTACCGACGAGCTCACTGACTATGCAGTGGATTACTTGTCCCAGCGAACATCTGAGAACCCATTTTTTCTGTACTTGTCACACAAAGCGGTGCACGCGAACTTCTCGCCGGCAGCCCGGCACGCTGAGCAGTACGCCGACCGTGAGATTCCGATTCCGACCAGTCAGGCGGATACCGACGAGAATTATCGCGGGAAACCGATGTGGGTGAAAAATCAGCGTAACAGCTGGCATGGCGTCGATTTTCCCTACCACAGTTCTCTCGACGTGCAGGCTTATAAAATGGAGTACCACCGGGCTATGTCAGCGGTTGATGACAGCATCGGTAGGTTATTAGCCTGGTTAGCGGATAACGGTTACGCGGAAAATACGATCGTTATGTTGATGGGTGATAACGGTTTTTTGTTTGGTGAGCATGGCCTAATAGACAAGCGAAATGCCTACGAAGAGTCCATGCGTGTGCCCCTGGTGGCCTGGGCGCCCAGTGTCCTACCGAAGAATCACCAAGTCGATGAGATGGTCGCCAACTTGGATATTGCACCGACAATGCTGGATATTGCAGGCCTGAAATCACCGGTTCAGTTTCAGGGGCAAAGCTTACTTGGACTTGCGCGCGGATTGCCCGCACCCGCCTGGCGGCAAGCGCTTTTGTACGAGTACTATTGGGAGTTCAACTTTCCAAGCACCCCCACAACTTTTGCGCTGAGAACCGATGATTATAAATTGATTCAGTATCACGGTATTTGGGATACGGAAGAGCTTTACGACATCAAGAATGATCCCCAAGAGATGAATAATCTGGTCGGGGATCCCAAGTATTTGCCGGTAGTCGCATCGATGCGGCAGCAGTTGTTTAAGCGGCTATCTAACAATCAAGGACAGCACGTCGTGCCTTATACCGAGAAGTTTAGTAGCGGCGCGGTCTTCAGAGAGCGCGATCGGTCGAAAGCGGCTGAGTTTCCAGATCAATGGTTGAAAAAAGACACCGATCCGGGCCTGACTAATTTCTTTGTGCCCGATCATAGACGGGTCGAGGCGCGAAAGAAAAGGAAGCAAATGAAAGCGCCTCAGCCCGATTAAGTTCACCCTGAGAGAGCACTTTTGTGCGACCGACGAATCACAGGTTGTTCGATACGCGCCCCTGGTGGGCGTCGGTGCAATGATCTATGCGGTTAGGGCGCATCAAAGTGGGTGCGCAGAGTCCCTTGGCCTAGGACGCGATAGCCGGGCTCAGACGGGCGTGACCGACCGGCCCATTCTATTCGAACCGCTCAAGCCTTTACTGGAGTATGTCCTCGTATGAAGCAAGTTGTGTTTTTACCTCTTCTCATCAGCGTGCTGATAAATTCAGCCTTGGGTATGGAGTTACTGCCCTACAAAAACCCTGATTTAAGCGATGAAGCGCGAGTCGAGGATCTGTTGAGCAGAATGACGCTGGCTGAGAAGATTGGGCAAATGTCTCAATACGTGGGGCCAAAGCACATTGCGCGTTCCGAGAAGAATTTGACACTGGAGGAGATGAAGGCAAGTGATGCGTTTGGCATGTACCCTAGCTTGCACTCCTCGCAAATCCCAAATGTTATAAGAGCCGGAAAAATAGGCTCTTTTTTACACGTTACAGACCCTGTGGAGGCGAATATTCTGCAGCGTTATGCGAGTCAGAGTCGTTTGGCGATTCCCCTATTGATTGGCATTGATGCCATACACGGTAACGGTTTGGTGCGAGGCGCCACGATTTACCCGTCGCCGATCACCATGGCGAGTAGCTGGAATCTGGATTTGGTCAAACAGTCGTCTGTTGAGACCGCACGAGAGGTCAGGGCCAGTGGTGCCCAATGGACGTTCACACCCAATATAGACATTGCGAGGGACCCTCGTTGGGGGCGCGTCGGTGAGACCTTCGGCGAGGACGATTTTTTGGTGTCTGAAATGGGCGTGGCGGTTATTAATGGCCTGCAGAGTGGCGACTTCGATGAAGAGGATCAGGTCCTGGCAACAGCGAAGCACTTTATCGCGGGCGGCGACCCCATTAACGGGTTGAACTTATCGCCCATGGACCTGTCGATTCGATCGCTTCGCGAAGATCACTTCCCGCCCTTTGAGCGGGCTATTGAAGCGGGCGTTTTTTCAGTCATGGCGGCTCACAATGAGGTCAATGGTGTGCCGGCGCATGCCAATCACTTTTTGCTCTCAGAGGTCTTGCGTGACGAGTGGGCCTTCACCGGATTTGTTGTGAGCGACTGGATGGATGTCGAGCGCTTACACACCTATCACCGCACTGCTGAAAACTTTAAGGAGGCGGTTTACCAGAGCGTGAGTGCCGGGATTGATATGCACATGCACGGCCCCAAGTTTTTTGAGCCACTGCGTCAGCTGGTCACCGAAAACCGAATAAGTGCATCAAGAATTGATGCTGCAGTGAGACCGATACTGCTCGCGAAGTTCCGCCTGGGTTTGTTTGAGCGCGCGCAGGTCGACCCCTCCGTTACGAAAAAGCTTTTGTTCAACAAAGAACATCAGAAAACAGCTCTTGAGCTCGCCCGGCAGGGGATTGTACTGTTAAAAAATGAAGCGAATACGCTGCCACTCTCTGCGGGAACACGTATTTTTGTTACTGGCCCCAACGCTGATAATCATTCGCTGATGGGCGATTGGGTGTTACGACAACCCAAGGAAAACATTACAACGGTAGTTGAAGGACTCAGACAAGTCGGCAATGGGGTCATGGAAATTGATTATCTTGACCTCGAAGGCAGCGTTAAACATATTGAACCAGAGATGATTGCGACCGCCGTTAGGCGAGCTGAGTCTGCCGACGTGGCACTCGTGGTTGTCGGGAGTAACCCGTTACGCTTCGATCGAAAAGGCAAAACATCGGGTGAGAACGTGGCCCGGAGTTCACTGGGTCTATTTGGGCAGCAACTTGCTCTCGTGCAAGCGATTCACGCGACGGGGGTGCCCACCGTCGTTATTTTGATTAACGGTAGACCACTGGCAGAGCCTTGGGTCGTCGATAACGTTGCCGCACTGATCGAAGCCTGGGAGCCGGGTGCTCTGGGCGGCAGAGCCCTGGCTGAAATTATCGTTGGGCAAGTCAATCCGAGCGGCAAAATGCCAATCACCGTGCCTTACTCAGCAGGACATTTGAAAGCTATTTATAACCACAAACCCACGGCGACGGTTCGGAAATATGTTGATGCACCGACCCGCAATCTGTATGAATTTGGAGACGGTTTGAGTTATACCGACTTTGCTTACTCGGACGTTAAGTTGTCGCGCTCAACGCTGTCGATGGGCGAGTCGACCCGACTCTCTGTAGTCGTGCGCAACGTCGGGGCATGGTCGGGTGACGAGGTTGTACAACTCTATGTCCGCGATGACTTTTCAGCCGTAACACGCCCGGTTAAGGAGCTTAAGGGGTTTAAGCGTGTCTCTCTCGCACCGGGCGCAGCGCAAGAAGTTTACTTTGATATTACCCCTGAGGCGCTCGGGTACTTCGGTATTGATATGTCGTGGCAGGTTGAGCCCGGGGACTTCAGCATTATGGTCGGCGGGTCTTCCCGCAGTCGTGACCTTGAAACGGTTACGCTTCGGGTTAGTCCCGAGTAGCGGTGCTGTCTCTTTTGGCTGTCAAACGCGTGACTAAAAGCCCATTAACGCCGAGCCGAGTCGCCATGGCACGTTTCGTCAGTTTACGCGTTAACCCTTTTTTAATGAGAAATGTCCTAAAGGTCGTATGTATGTTCTCTCCAGTGAAATTTCTGCTTTACGGTGCTCTGCTTCTCTCTACCGTGCATGCCACTGCGCACGCGGCCGCCGACAGTGTTGCAGTGTCGGATTACAAAAATGTTTTGCTGATTATCGTCGATGACCTTCGAGCCGACCTCGGAGTCTATGGGGATTCGCAGGCGAACACGCCGCACATCGATGACTTGGCAGAGCGGGGTATTGTGTTCGACAGGGCCTACGCGCATCAGGCGATTTGCGCACCTTCCAGAGCCTCGCTGTTCACAGGACTGAGACCTAAAACTACGGGGATTAGACGCCTCGACCAGCCTGTATCTGAGTGGGTTCCGGAGGTGTCGACACTCAACAAAACCTTTAAGAATGCGGGTTATACAACGCTTGCTTTTGGCAAGGTTTATCATCACCTCAACGATGATCTCGAAGGTTGGAGCAGGCAACCCATTGATCATGAGCACCCCATGAGAAAGCGGCGAAAAGAACCCGGCCAACCCAATCCCGTGATCGATATTGTGGCATCGGATCGAGCGCTGCCTGATCGACTCAATATTGAGCAGGCGCGAGAGGCACTTGTTGCGTTATCTTCAAGTGAAGAACATTTCTTTATGGCCGTAGGGACACACAAACCCCACTTGCCGTTTAGAGTCCCACAGTCAGCCTGGGATGCGACGCCCAATAGGCAGCCCATTTCGCCGGATCTTCAACAACCGCCTAAAGGCGCGCCACCGTGGTCGGTCGTCGCTTACGAAATTTGGAATTACGACAACCTGCCGGAGAAGCCGGGCCCCATGAGTTCCGCGCAGACCCAACGGCTGCGCCGTGCCTATGCAGCCTCGATTACCTATGTGGACACACTCATCGGAGATCTTGTGCAAACGCTGACCGACACCGGGTTGGCTGATGACACGCTGATCGTGCTGTGGAGTGACCACGGGTACAAGTTGGGCGAATATGGCGCTTGGTCAAAACACACAACACACGAGGTCGATCTAAAAATTCCGTTGATTGTTGTTGCGCCTCAATCGACGCCGCCGGGCTCTCACAGCCTTGCGATTGTCGAAACGGTGGATATCTACCCAACGATCCTCGACTTTGCGGGGATAGAGCATCCCAAGCATCTCGAGGGCGCTTCATTTAAGGGCGTCGTATTGGGTCAATCGGATGTGGCAAAAAAGGCTGCTTATTCCGAAATTACGCGCTGGGTATCCGGGGTCAAGTTGCGAGGACAGTCGGTAAGGAATGATCGATATCGCTATACCGCTTGGGTTTCAGTGGCCTCAGGTGACGTCGTGTCGAAGGAGCTCTATGACCACCGTACCGAGTTACTGCCAACCCTTAACCTCGCGGAGAACAAAAAGTTGGCGCCAATGTTGGACGCGCTCGAGTCTCTGCGTTTTCGGCATTGGAATGGTTCGTAGACATGCTAACAACGCTGACGTTGCCTAAAACCCATTCAGGAAGCACCAATCAAAGAACGATTCGTGTGAATCAACCCACGCGTCAGGCCCAAAAAAAATGAGGCGGGGTAACAATAACGCGCTTGGTTTCTTGCTGTTAGTGGGTTGCGCCAATCTCTTAGGTTGCGCGCAATCGACGGCTGAATCGACGGCGTTATTGGCTGACGAAGGCACTGTTTTTGAAGGGGCCTTGGCCTCTGCGAGTGGCGAGCGGCAGTCGCCGCCGAACATCGTCATTTTTCTCGCTGATGACATGACGTGGCACGACGTGGGCGTCTACCGACGGCTGGCGACCTCGTTGCCGGGCGCTGTGAGCACACCGAATATCGATCAGTTGGCAAACGAAGGCGTGGTTTTTGAACGCGCCTTTACGGCTACAGCGATGTGTTCGGTCGCACGACATCAAATTTATACGGGTTTGTATCCAGTTCGAAACGGCGGTTATGCGAACCATTCGCGCGTTTATGAGGACACAAAGACTATCGTCAGTTACTTTTCAGAATACGGATACGAAGTGGCACTGGCGGGCAAATCCCATGTGTATCCGCGGCACGTATTCCCCTTCAAAAAAGTGGGTCATGAAAACAAAGGTGCCGCCGGTGAAACGACCTTTGGACTTGAGAAAACCAGGGCGTTTTTAGACGATGTTGGAGAAAGACCTTTTGTACTCATCGTAGCCTCGAGTAACCCACATATTCCGTGGAATCGTGGCAAAACGAAAAGCTACCCTTTAGCCAGTATTACTGTGCCACCGTACCTGCGTGATTCGCCCAGATTAAGAGCCAAATTGTCCACTTACTTGGCAGAGGTTTCGGAGCTTGATCGAGAGGTAGGGTTGATTGATGACGAGCTGGGTAAGCGGGGATTGACCGATAACACCATTTTTGTATTTTCATCCGAGCACGGTAGCGATCTTCCCTTTGGGAAATGGACCGCCTACGATGCGGGCGTAAAGGTGGCTTTGGTCGTTCGGTGGCCCAACAAGATAACCCCGGGTATTTCTTCAGCAATCGTAGAGTCAGTTGACCTGCTTCCGACGCTTATGGAGCTCTCTCTTAACACAGTGCCAAAGGGCTTAGACGGTCGTAGCTTTTCGTCACTGCTAAGCGGTGCGACCGATACCCACAAACAGTTTGCCGTAGGCATGCAGACGAGTAAAAATATTCACAATGGCGTCCCTTATCCGATTAGATGGGTGCGCACAGAGCGCTATAAACTGATTGAAAACCTCCTTCCCGAGACGCGGTTTTCAAGTTTAACAACGGTGAGCAATTGGTTTCAGCAGGAACTGGCAGACGAGGTAATAGCGGGTACCGATCGGTATTTAAGTTATCTAAAAAGACCGAGGTTTGAGTTTTACGACTTAGAGCGCGATCCGTTCGAACTACAGAACTTAGTCGGACAACTCAATGCGTCGCAGACGATAGAGTTGGAGCGAATGCAGACCCATTTATACCAGTGGATGCGCGAACAAAATGACCAAGGTGTTCAGACTGAAATGGCGGTTTGCCAGCGAAAAGGCTTTTCACACCGAGGATGTCCGTAGGGGCGACTCCGACGTCTAGCATCGGATCTCGCACAGTATCAGTGCACCAACTTAGCGTCTATTTGACTCATCGAAACTCAATACACCCACGCTTCAGTCATGCTCTCACCGCAGGCAGCGGCATATATTTCACGCTTACGGCGTTTCAGGCACCTCAGGTACACGGGTCCATTCTAAAGAGCGCCTCAGAAAGCCAATTTTCACCTTCATCTTGAGTGTATCTGCAGTAGGTAAGGACAATTCCACGCGCTTATAGTCCCCCAGTTGTGGGACGAATACCTGGCCAGTCCAGCGACCTTTTTGCTCCCCGACCGTGACCTCTTTGAGGACTGCAAAGCCAATGCTCGACGGGTCGCTGTCGTTGCGAACAGCAAGGCCGTGTCCAGCCGTTGCCGTTACTTCAATCCAGACGGGATCTTTTGGGTGTTGCCAAATGCCCGAAATACCCTCGGCGCTGCAAAGGCTGGATATCAGTAAAAGTGTTAGGGGGAGAGTGGCTTTAAGCATAATGGCCTAGATCAATTTCGGATGTGTTTACGATAGGTGAAGTCCGGATTCGCTCTGTGGTGCAGCTGTTGGCACCTCACTCCCTACTGAAGTTTAAAAACCGTTAGAGATTTTAGGCTTCTTTCAAGAACTTAGGAACGTCGGATTCCTTGATTGTGGTACCAGAGGCCGGACTCGAACCGGCACGCTTTTAAGGGCGGGGGATTTTGAATCCCCTGTGTCTACCAATTTCACCACTCTGGCATGAGGCTGGGCCGTGCAGGCGCCGGAGTATATCAGCTCGGGCTGATTCGGCAATGAAAGGATCGCTATAATTATGTGTAGCTTGTATACTCCCGCGCAATCTGGCGCAGGGTATACTCCATTGCGCTGTTTTCTGAGTATCTTGAGGGAGAAAAGACATGGCCATGAAGCTTGTCCGAAAGACCGCTGACTACAAAATCTTCTTGCGTGGAGACAACCGCTACGCCGTTCAAGACGCAAGTGGTAAGCCCGTCAACGGTGAAGAGAAAGTCAATATTTTAATCGCTGAAGACCTGGTTAAGGTGACGGCGCCTCAAGAGGTTGAACCCGAAGTTGTAGAGGAAGCCCCCGCTGAGGAGCCTGCGGTAGAGGAAGCGCCTGCTGCCGAGGAGCCTGC
>DGPO01000003.1:9309-10636 GCA_002390485.1 Halieaceae bacterium UBA4438
GCCGAGGAGCCTGCTGAAGAGGAAGCTCCTGCAGAAGACGCAGAAGAAAAGAAAGACTGAGCGCTTTTTAGCGCAGAAGAGGAGCCGGCTTTTGCCGGCTTTTTTGTGAGAACACCCCAGGGGTAGGCCGAAAAGCATCCTGTCATGAAAACTTCAGATTTTCATTTTGATCTTCCAGAGCATCTCATTGCCCAGACGCCCTTGGTGGAGCGTACCGGATCGCGGCTGCTCGTTTTAGAGGGGGTTACAGGGGGCATAAGCCACACGCGATTTACTGATGTCTTAGCCTTGATCAACCCTGAAGATCTCTTGGTGTTTAACAACACACGCGTTATTCCAGCCCGGCTCTTTGGGCAAAAGCAGACGGGCGGCCGGGTTGAGATATTGATCGAGCGATTGAGGGGCGACGGCACTGTTTTGGCGCACATTAGAGCGAGTAAGAGCCCCAAAGAGGGATCGCTCATTTACATTGCCGAAGACCAGGAGTCGGACTTATCTGACTTCAGCGTCCGCGTGAAGGGACGTCAGGGCCCGCTGTTTGAGCTGGCGCCTGAAGTCGGCACTGTGTCTCAAATGATGCGGGCATTTGGGCATATGCCTTTGCCTCCCTACATCGAACGACAAGATAACGAAGAAGATCGAGCCCGCTATCAAACGGTTTACGCCCAACGGGACGGTGCGGTTGCGGCGCCGACGGCGGGGCTGCACTTTGACGAGCGCTTATTGGACGCCCTCCGATTGCAGGGAGTGCAGACGGCCTTCGTAACACTGCACGTCGGTGCTGGAACGTTCCAGCCGGTGAGAGTCGACAACATTACCGATCACACTATGCACCATGAGTGGATTGAGGTGGGTGCAGAGTGTGTTGCTGCTGTTCGTGCCTGTCGCGCACGCGGTGGTCGCGTCATTGCTGTCGGAACGACGTCAGTCAGGTCGCTCGAGAGCGCAGCTGCCGCCTCGTTGACTGACGATCGGTGTCCTGACGCGTTCGAGGGTGATAGTGATATCTTTCTTTACCCTGGCTGCAACTTTAACGTTGTGGACGCCATGATCACTAATTTTCATTTGCCGGAAAGTACGTTGATCATGTTGGTTGCGGCATTTGCCGGTTACGAAGAGACAATGGCCGCGTACCAAGAAGCGATTAATAAGGCGTATCGATTTTTTAGTTACGGCGATGCAATGTTTGTTACTCGAAAAGAGGGAGGTTAGTCGTGGATTTTTCGCTGACAACAACAGACGGACTTGCGCGTCGGGGTGTTCTCCATTTCGAGCGTGGAGAGGTGCAGACGCCCGCGTTTATGCCGGTTGGTACCTACGGCACCGT
>DGPO01000003.1:10715-32297 GCA_002390485.1 Halieaceae bacterium UBA4438
GACCTCCACGACTTTATGGGTTGGCAGGGACCGATACTGACTGACTCAGGCGGCTTTCAAGTCTTTAGTTTGGGTGACGTTAGGAAGGTCGAAGAATCTGGCGTGACGTTTAAGTCGCCGGTCAACGGCGACAAGGTGTTTTTGGACCCCGAGAAATCAATGTCCATTCAGCGGTCTTTGGGCAGTGATATCGTGATGATCTTTGATGAGTGCACGCCTTACCCCGCCACCGAGGCAGAGGCGCGCACATCCATGGAGTTGTCGCTGCGGTGGGCAAACCGGAGCAAAGTGGCGCACGGCGATAATCCGGCGGCCTTGTTCGGCATTGTTCAGGGGGGGATGTACAAAAATTTGCGAGAGGAGTCGCTGGCCGGACTCGTCGACATCGGTTTTGATGGATATGCCCTTGGTGGATTGTCGGTGGGTGAGCCCAAAGACGAGATGGTCAAGGTGTTAGATGAGGTCGCTTATCAACTGCCGAGCGATAAGCCGCGTTATCTGATGGGTGTTGGAACTCCGGCCGACCTTTTAGAATCAGTCCGCCGTGGTATCGACATGTTTGACTGTGTTATGCCCACTCGAAACGCCCGCAATGGCCACTTATTTACCAGTCGCGGTGTGGTTAAGTTACGCAACGCACGACACAAAACCAGTACCAGGCCCTTGGATGACAATTGCAGCTGTTACACCTGTCAAAACTTTAGTCGGGCTTACCTGCACCATTTGGATCGATGCAACGAGATACTTGGATCTCAACTTTGCACCATTCATAATTTGTCATTCTATCAACGCCACATGCAGGGCATTCGAAAGGCTATTGAGGATGCTTCTTTGGACGAATTTTCGACCGAGTTTTACGATGCACAGGCAGCCGGAGATCCCTTGTGAGTGATGCCCCTGAGTCCCCTTGTATTTCCATTTGTTCGCTGGATGAAAACGATATTTGTGAAGGTTGCTTTCGATCAGGGAACGAAATCGTTGACTGGTTTACTGCCGATGACGCGCGAAAACGTGAGATTCTAAAAGTGACGGCACAGCGCCGATCCGAAAGCGGCTCTCTGTGGCACTAGTGGCCTAGGTGTCGCTCGGCTCAATGGATGAGGTTAATGAAAGCGGTGTCACTCTCACTTGAGTGATGGTATTGCCGTCGATCGACTCGACGTCCAGCTGATAATTGTCAATGCGCACAGAGGCTGGCCCCATGGGGAACGCCTCAAGCACTTCAAGCGCTAGACCGCTGATCGTCTTCGGGCCGTCCGTGGGTAACGTCCAACCAAATTGACGATTAATGTCGCGAATGGGAATACTGCCCGTGCACGACGCACCACCGTCCGCGTTCGTGGCAATCTCCTCCTGATCTTCGACCAAGTTGGACGTAAAGTTGCCGACGATCTCTTCAAGAATGTCTTCGAGCGCGACCAGGCCAAGAATATCGCCGTATTCATCAACAATCATTCCAAGTCGCAATTTGCGCTGCTGGAAGTGACGGAGCTGAATGTGCAGTGCGGTGTTTTCAGGTGTGAAATAGGGCGCCTGTAATTCGTTGAGTAAAGCGGGACGATTTAGGTCGCCTTGGGTGAGGCATTTACCGATGTTGCGAAGGTGCAAAATGCCCTCGATTTTATTGATGTCGCCGGTAAAAACAGGAACCAGTGTATGGGTGCTGCGTGTCAACTGCGCAAGGATCGTCGCGTCGTCGTCCTCTAAATCAATACCGTAAATCTCGTTGCGCGGCACCATAATGTCGTTAACGGTGACCTGCTCGAGGTCAAGAATGTTCACCAGCATGTTTCGGTGGCGCCGCGGAATCAGCCCGCTCGACTCACTTACAATCGTACGTAACTCTTCCTGAGACAGGGCATCTTCGTTGGATGATCTGGCGTTGAAGCCAAACAATGATAGAAGTCCGTTAGTGATTGCATTGATGGCCCAAACCAACGGCATGGTCACGCGCATAAGCGGGAGAAGCACCCAGCTTGCAGGAAACGCAACCTTTTCAGGGTGCAGAGCCGCAATGGTCTTAGGCGTGATCTCGGCAAAAATCAGAATGACGATGGTCAAAAGAATGGTAGCAATCGCGATTCCCGCATCTCCATAGAGTCGAATAGCAACCACGGTTGCAATGGCCGAGCCTAGAATATTGACCAGGTTGTTACCGATTAAAATAAGCCCAATGAGGCGGTCGGGTCTTGCAAGCAGCTTGCCCGCCCGCAGTGCACCCTTGTGCCCTTGCTGCTGCAGGTGCTTAAGGCGGTATCGATTGAGTGCCATCATTCCGGTCTCAGAACTCGAGAAAAATCCGGAGAGGAGTATTAGGCCTGCCAAAATGGCAAAAAGGAGTCCCAGCGGGGCGTCGTTCAAGCGTTATGTAAGCACGTCAGTATTTAAGGTGATTGTTGAGAAAAAACACGTTTGCCGCAACCCTGATTTGAAATTAGCTTAATACGAGTTCAAGAACGAGCTTTGAACCGTAGAAACCAACCGTGAGTAACGCAAAGCCACTGCCGCAGAGCATCACGGCCGTGTTGACTCGCCAGCCATGGCGTATGTGCCCAACAGTGAGAATGGCGTAGACGATCCAAGCAATGACAGTCAGCACTGTTTTGTGAATCAAGTGTTGAGCGAACAAATCTTGTACGTAGTAGATGCCGGCGACAATCGATACGCTGAGAATGACGGTGCCACTGAGTATGAGTTCGAACATCAGCTGCTCGGTAGCGTCGAGGGGCGGTAGGCGGCGTATCAGCCCCCTTGTCTTGTGTTGGCGCAACAATCGACTTTGCTGCAACACCAGCAGTCCCTGAAGCATGCCGAGACCGAACAGGGCATAGGCAATGATTGACGTAGAGATATGCAGCAAGAGTCCACGTGGCGTTTCCGTCATGGGCCGCGCGGTCTCTGGTGTGAGCGTTGCCACCAAAAGCGAGATCGCCGCTAACGGGAAAATGGCAATTAATAAGGTTTGCATCGGTCTTGCTATAACAATCGCAACACTTAACACGCCCATGAGCCAAAAGGTAATGGAGGCCACCTTGTAAAACCCAAAGCTGGCGCTTACCGAGGTTGTACCCGTGTAGATCACCAATCCGTGTAGCGCGAGGGCCAATAGACCGGGAATCAGAACGGCCTTAGGAAGCGTGTCTTCACGTTTTTCGAGACGCAACAGCTGACGAGCGGCCGTGTACAAGTAGAGCGCGGCAGCGCCCGTTGCTGTCAATGCAAGTAGTTGACTGATTTCGCTGTCAGGCATCGCTACCGCCGACTCCCCTAATTTTTTCTCTCTCTTAGGCGTATAATACGCGCTTCCAGCGCTTGCGGCACGGTTATTCGAAATAGGAAGTGACATGTTTGAAAGCTTAAGTGAACGTTTATCGGCCAGTCTGAAGGCCATGGCGGGAAAGTCCCGACTCACCGAAGACAATATTCGAGAGACGCTTCGAGACGTCCGAATGGCGCTTTTAGAAGCCGACGTGGCACTTTCTGTGGTGAAAGACTTTACCGACCGGGTGAAAGAAAGAGCTGTCGGTACTGAGGTAACGTCAAGTCTGACGCCGGGCCAGGTCTTTCTAAAGATTGTCCAGTCAGAGCTTCAGAGTGTCATGGGCGAGGCAAACGAGAAGCTAAATCTCGCGGCGCAGCCGCCCGCTGTGGTTATGGTGGCCGGACTACAGGGGGCGGGTAAAACAACGTCTGTTGCCAAGCTGGCCCGCTATCTCATGGAGCGCGAAAAGAAAAAGGTCACGGTGGTCAGTGCCGACGTCTATCGACCTGCAGCCATTAAGCAGCTTGAAACACTGGCTGAGGAGGTTGGGGCGCGATTTGAACCGTCCTCAACCGATGAGCAGCCCGTCGAGATTGTCAATCGAGCCCTTAAGAATGCGAAGACTGCGTTCAGCGATGTGTTATTGGTGGACACCGCTGGTCGATTGGCGATCGACAGCGAGATGATGGACGAGATCAGTGCCTTGCATCGAGCGATCAATCCCGTTGAGACCCTGTTTGTCATCGACGCAATGACAGGTCAAGACGCAGTCAACACAGCGAGCGCATTTGACCGCGCATTGCCGCTGACGGGAGTCATCCTTACAAAGGTGGATGCGGACACGCGTGGCGGTGCTGCGCTGTCGGTCAGGTCGGTAACGGGTAAGCCCATTAAGTTCATGGGCGTTGGAGAGAAGACAGATGCGCTGGAGCCGTTTTACCCCGATCGGTTGGCATCACGTATTTTGGGCATGGGTGACCTTCTATCGCTGATAGAGGAAGCTGAAAGGAACGTAGACCAAAAGAAAGCGCAGCGTCTCGCGAAGAAAGTTGAAAAAGGGGGGCGCTTTGACCTCGAAGACTTCCGAGATCAGTTGCAACAAATGAAAAACATGGGGGGTATTGGCGCGATGCTCGACAAAATGCCCGGTATGGGTGGCATGGCGCAGGCCGCACAATCGCAATTAGACACGAAACAGTTTGATCGTATGGAGGCCATCATTAACTCCATGACGATCAAAGAGCGAAAAAACCCTGATTTAATTAACCCCTCGCGGAAGCGGCGAATTACCGCAGGTTCGGGAACGGCGGTGCCCGACTTGAATCGTCTTCTAAAGCAACACAAGCAGATGCAAAAAATGATGAAGAAGATGAAGGGCGGCGGAATGCAACGCATGATGCGTGGAATGGGCGGTATGATGGGCGGTGGTGGAATGCCCCCTGGTGGTGGAATGCCTCCGGGATTTCCAAGGCGTTAATATTCCGCACACAGGCCTTTAAACCTGAGCAGAGTTAATGTACGCTTCGGCACCTTAAATTTTGCTGTGGGAAAACCCTGCGGCGCAAACACTTTAGGATTTAATCATGGTTACAATTCGTCTCTCACGAGGTGGTGCAAAAAAGCGCCCCTTCTACCACGTGACTGTTACGGACAGCCGCAACTCGCGTGACGGACGCTTCATTGAGCGCGTTGGCTTTTTTAACCCGATTGCCCGAGGGCAGGAAGAGCGTCTGCGCATCGACGCGAGTCGCATTGAAGCGTGGGTGGCAAAAGGTGCCCAAGTATCACCACGCGTTGCTCGATTGATGAAAGAAGCGGCAACCGAAGCAGCCGCTGCAGCGTAAGTCAGACGTGGCGCCTTTAGACGCCACGCAGCACCGACTGGCAGTCGCCACTATCGTTGGTGTTTACGGAATAAAGGGCTGGGTAAAGCTTAGAGTCAATCTCAGCGACCCGGGCCTCCTCTCTTCACTTTTATCGCCACAGTTAGATGATCCGTCGGGTAAGACGAAGAGACCCGTGCGGGTACTCAGCGTGCGTGTCCAAGGCAAGGGCTACATTGCCCAACTGGCTGGTGTTGACGACCGCAACCAAGCCGAGGGCCTTCGTGGTTGCACCATAACGGTGCCAGAGTCCTCACTGCCGCCTCCAGCGACGGGCGAGCTTTACTGGCGCGATCTGGAAGGTTGTCGTGTCGAGAGTATCTACGAGCAAGAGACTGTGTGCTTAGGCATTGTTGATTATTTATTGGATACAGGCGCCAACGACGTCTTGGTGGTGCGAGCCTCCAAAGACAGTTTGGATGATCGCGAGCGCTTGATTCCGTGGCTGGAACCCGATGTCATCGAGCGGGTTGATCTAGACAATCAGACCATCACGGTGCGTTGGCATCCTGATGATTGATCGCGTGGCTTTAAATGCCTTTGCCCTTGTGAGTATTTTCCCTGAGATGGCGTCAACAATCACGCAATGGGGCGTCACTGGCCGTGCGGCTCGTGACGGTCGATTCCGCCTTGAAACAGTCAACCCGCGCGACTTTGCATCGGATAAGCACGGCACCGTAGACGACCGACCTTACGGGGGTGGTCCCGGTATGGTCATGAAAGCGCCGACCATGACGGCCGCCGTGGACGAAGCCCGTCATCGGTTGGGTTCGAAGGCTCTCGTGATTGCTATGAGTCCGCAGGGGCAATTGGTGAACGAGCAAATACTCAAGACCTTGTTGCAGCACGAAGCATTAATTTTTGTCGCGGGTCGCTACGAAGGTTTTGACGAGCGGTTTATCTCAAAAGAGGTGGATTTAGAACTGTCGATCGGTGACATTGTCGTAAGCGGTGGCGAAATTCCTGCGATGTTGGTGATGGATTCGTTAATTCGTCGCATTCCGGGTGTTTTAGGTGATGAATTGTCCGCAGAACAGGACTCTTTTGTTGACGGATTGCTCGACTGTCCGCACTATACGCGCCCTGAGAATTACGAGGGCATGGCCGTTCCGCCAGTGTTAATGAGCGGAGACCATGCGCGCATCGCCGATTGGCGCTCTGCGCAGTCATTAAGACGCACCCTCGACCGCAGACCGGATTTAATAACTCGATCTGCGCTTACATTAGAGCAGCAAGCATTGCTTCGTCGTTGGGACTTGTTCCCTAGCGATGAAGGCGCGTAAAACGAGCGCTTTTAGACTTGCGACGAGAGATTAAACAGTGCCACTGTTCAGATAAACTGAGCAGAAAGCCGAGGAGATAGCCATGAGTGCCAACAAAATTATTGCAGAGCTCGATGCCGAGCAGATGTCTAAGGAAATCCCTGCGTTTGCCCCAGGCGACACTGTTGTTGTTCAGGTGAAAGTCAAAGAGGGTACTCGAGAGCGCTTACAGGCGTTCGAAGGCGTCTGTATTGGCAAGCGCAACCGTGGTGTTAACTCTGCGTTCACGGTTCGTAAGATCTCTCACGGTGTTGGTGTTGAGCGTACCTTCCAGACCTACAGTCCCTTACTTGACTCGATATCAGTCAAGCGACGTGGTGACGTTCGTCAGGCGAAGCTTTATTACCTGCGAGAGCTTTCTGGTAAGGCAGCGCGTATCAAGGAAAAGTTGTCTTAAGCAATGAATTGAGGGCGAGGTCATTAAGTGGGTCGCCTTATCTCTTCTGAACTTGAGCGCTTCACGACAGCGCTTTGGCTTGAGCGCGGTCTCAGTGACAACACGCGCGAAGCCTACAGCCGTGATGTTCAGGGTTTAAATACCTGGCTGCTCGACCAGAGCCGAGGGAATGCGCTGACCGCCTCTGAGTCCGACGTCCAAGCCTACCTCGGTGCGCGCCTGTCTCAAGGGAGTTCACATCGCTCTATCTCGCGCTTACTCTCCAGTCTTCGAAGTTTTTACCAATATTTGGTGCGAGAAGGCGATGTAAGTTCGGATCCCACCCAGCATCTTGATCGCCCAAAACCGTCGCGGCCACTGCCCAAGTCACTTTCTGAATCTGAAGTAGATCAGCTTCTCAATGCGCCTGATGCCTCGCTGGTGGTGGAGCATCGTGATTTGGCGATGCTCGAAGTGCTTTATGCCAGTGGGTTACGAGTATCTGAGCTGGTGGGTCTAACACTGCCTCAACTGAGCTTAAATCAGGGGGTGGTCCGCGTCTTTGGTAAGGGCGGTAAGGAGCGACTGGTGCCTTTGGGAGAGGCCGCTATTGAGACTGTGACAGACTATTTAGGGGCGACTCGCCAAGCGTTACTGAAGGACCGTCAGAGTGATGTGCTGTTTCCTTCTAACCGAGGCAAAGTCATGACTCGCCAGACCTTTTGGTATCGTATTAAAATCTATGCCAAACGCGCGGGTATCGACCCAAATCTATCCCCCCACACACTGCGTCATGCATTTGCAACGCATTTGATTAATCATGGGGCAGACTTACGTGTTGTGCAGATGTTACTGGGGCATAGTGACCTTACAACGACACAGATATACACCCACGTTGCGCGAAGCCGAATGCAGGCGCTTCATGAAAAGCATCACCCTAGAGGTTAGAATGAAAAAACAAGTGATCTACCGTTGGTTACGTCATGTCGCAGCGATTGCGACATGCTGTGCCGCCTCCCTAGCGCAGGCATCAGAACAAGAGACCTTTGCAGACGCGAGGGCCCGTCTGGAAGCGGGCCTGTCGACCATGGTGGGCAGCGCGATCACCATTGACCGCATTGTGGCGACTGAGTCGGATCAACTTATCGAGGTGTCGATTAAAGACGGTCCGGTTCTCTACGCAACGCACAGTGGAGAGTTCCTCTTGCTCAATGGCGACTTGCTGCGGGTAACGAATACCGAGGTGTCTAACCTGACCGAGACACGTCGTGTCGCTGACCGGTTGTCGATGATTGGCGCACTGGATCTTGATGAGATGATCGTCTTTTCACCGGCAGAGCCGGCCAAGGACTTTATTACGGTCTTTACCGATATTACCTGCGGTTATTGCCGTAAGTTACACCTGGAGATGGACGACTTAAACCGCCGAGGCATAGAGGTGAGGTACTTAGCCTACCCCCGCGGCGGAATGGCGTCACAGGGTGCGCGACAGTTAGCCACTGCGTGGTGTTCACGTAATCGTGAAGCAACCCTAACCTCGCTTAAGTCGGGCGTGGAAATGCCGCTTAACGAGTGCGAGGGGAACCCCATCGCGGAGCACTATGCGTTGGGCAATCGTTTAGGCGTGAGAGGCACTCCTGCCATTGTGACCAGCAATGGACAGATGATACCGGGCTACCAATCGGCGGCAGATATTGCGAGTCTCTTAGGTATTGAGTAGTGCATTAGGGCGATGATTTTCAAGGGATTTAAATGAATCAGCAGTTTCAACGTATTGAGCGTCTTCCACCTTACGTCTTTAACATCATCGGTGAACTGAAGCAGGCGGCGCGTGCTAGAGGCGAGGACATCATCGATTTTGGCATGGGTAATCCAGACCAGCCGACGCCTGAGCATATTGTTGATAAGCTCAAAGAAACCGTTGATCGTGGTGACACACACCGTTATTCCCAGTCGAAGGGTATACCGCGGTTAAGACAGGCGATTTGTAACTGGTACGCCTCGCGCTATGACGTCGAGCTTGATCCTGCGAGCGAAGCTATTGTGACGCTGGGTTCTAAGGAGGGTCTTGCGCACCTTGCACTGGCGACCACGGGTGTCGGCGATGCGATTTTAGTGCCTAACCCGTCTTATCCGATTCACCCCTATGGCTTTGTCATCTCAGGCGCTGACCTTCGTCATGTGCCGATGACTGAAGACGGAGACTTCTTTGCTGAATTGGACAAAGCGATTCGCACGAGTTATCCAAAGCCAAAAATGTTGGTGCTTAATTTTCCTTCGAATCCAACGGGCGATTGTGTTGATTTGGCGTTCTTTGAAAAGGTTGTTGCGATAGCCCGTGAGCACAATATTTGGGTGGTGCATGATCTTGCATACGCCGATTTGGTTTTCGATGGGTACAAAGCGCCGAGTATTCTTCAGGTGCCGGGCGCGCGCGACGTGGCGGTGGAGTTTTTTACACTTTCAAAGAGCTACAACATGCCTGGTTGGCGGGTTGGGTTTTGTTGCGGTAACACGGAACTCATTGCTGCGTTAACGCGGATTAAATCTTATCTGGATTACGGGATATTCACGCCTGTGCAGGTCGCCGCCATCACGGCACTCGAGTCTGATCAAACCTGTGTCGAAGAAATCCGTCAAATGTATAAGGAACGTCGCGACGTACTCTGTGGCGGGCTGAACAAGGCGGGCTGGGCGGTAACGCCGCCGAAGGCGACCATGTTTGTCTGGGCTAAAATCCCCGCACCCTTTGATCAAATGGGATCCCTTGAGTTCAGTAAGCTGCTCCTTAAAGACGCCAGTGTTGCGGTGTCACCGGGGATTGGTTTTGGCGAATACGGTGAGGGGTATGTTCGTTTTGGGCTCATTGAAAACGAGCATCGAACCCGTCAGGCCCTGCGGGGTATCAAAAAAGTATTAAGAGCTGGGCTACCCAGTGACTGGAACGCGCAATGACACAAAAAACGATAAACGTAGGGATTTGTGGCCTAGGAACTGTGGCTCAGGGGCTTCTTGCGCTGCTGGCGGAGGCTAATGAGGTCCTCGAGGCGCGCGTGGGTGGTGCGATAAAGGTCGTGCACGTTGCCACTCGCACAGCGAAACCGAACGTCGACGTGTTGGGCGCTTATGAGTCGCGCGACGTCTTTGATGTGGCTCGCAATCCAGACGTGGATATTTTGGTCGAGCTCATTGGTGGAACCACTGTGGCACGCGAGTTGGTACGGGAGGCGCTTAACCAGGGTAAACACGTGGTCACGGCCAACAAGGCACTGCTCGCTGATTATGGTGATGAGTTATTTGAGTTGGCGCAAGCCCAGGGAAAGGCACTTTATTTTGAGGCGGCAGTCGCGGGTGGCATTCCCATTATTGAGGCCGTGCGAGCAAGTCTGGCGGCGAACCACATTACCGGACTGGCGGGGATCATTAACGGCACTGGCAATTTTATCCTGACCGAAATGGCGGCGAAGGGGAGGGAGTTTGCCGATGTTCTCGAAGAGGCTCAGCGACTGGGTTACGCAGAGGCTGACCCGTCGTTTGATGTCGACGGCACAGACGCGGCACAAAAACTCGTGCTATTGGCCGCACTGGCCTTTGGCGCACAGATCGATGCGCAAGCGCCCTTCAAGCAAGGCGTTGACAGCGTCTCGCCGCTCGATCTCGAATACGCGCTCGAGTTGGGGTACCGAATTAAGCATCTGGGCATTGCTAAACGTGATGGCGAGTCGTTGCAACTTCGTGTGCACCCGACACTGATTCCAAAGACAAAGGCGCTCGCGCAGGTTGACGGTGTTTTAAATGCTGTAATGATTAACGCATCGGGTGTCGGTGAGCTATTGCTGGTGGGCCCTGGTGCGGGCTCTCGACCCACTGCGAGTGCTGTGTCTGCTGATATTGTAGCGATTGCGCGCGCAATGGCGTCAGATGGGCAACCACAGATCAACGCGTTGGGTGTCCCGGTCGAAAACCTAACGGACATGACGATTACTAATATCGGCGATGTCTCATCAGCATGGTATCTGCGGCTTGAGGCCGAGGATAAACCGGGCGTGATGGCGTCGATTACGCAACGTTTGAGTGAGCACGGTATCGGTATCGAGTCACTGATACAAAAGCCGGAATCAGCGAAGCTCTCGAGGGTGCCGGTGATTATTCTTACTGACGAGGCATCGACTCAGAGCGTCGTTGAGGCGGTTGCTGCAATAGAAGCGCTAGCGACGGTTGAGGGGCCTGTGACAAGCCTCCGCGTCGAAAACTTTTGATTCCAAAGGACTGATCAAACTATGTCGATTCGCTACGTGAGCACTCGCGGCAACGGGCCCGAGCTCAATTTTGAAGACGTACTGTTGGCGGGACTGGCCTCCGATGGTGGCCTTTATGTGCCAACATCGCTGCCTCACTTTAGCAAAGAAGATTTGCTTGCGATGCGCGAGATGTCCTACGCGGAACTGGCGTACGAGATCGTCGCGCCGTTCGTTGGACCGTGTATTGCCGAGTCCGATTTACGGGCAATTCTCAATGACACCTATGCCGAGTTTCGTCACCCAGCGGTGGCGCCCCTAGTGCAACTTGAAGATAACCAGTGGGTTCTAGAGCTGTTTCAAGGACCAACGCTTGCGTTTAAGGACTTTGCACTGCAGCTGTTGGGGCGGTTGCTCGACCATGTGTTGGATCGGCGAGGCGAAAAAGTTGTCATTATGGGGGCGACCTCGGGTGACACGGGCAGCGCTGCGATTGAGGGATGCAAGCGGTGCGATAACATTGACATGTTTATCTTGCATCCACACGAGCGTGTTTCAGACGTTCAGCGTCGTCAGATGACGACTGTCATTGCGCCCAATATTCACAATATCGCCGTTCAGGGTAATTTCGACGACTGCCAAGCCATGGTCAAAGCGAGTTTTGTTGCCGAGCCCTTTTTGCCCGACGGCCGTCGGTTGGTCGCCGTGAACTCTATTAACTGGGCTCGAATCATGGCCCAGATTGTCTATTACTTTTACTCAGCGCTCGCGCTTGAGCGCATTGAGGCACCGATCAGCTTTTCGGTGCCTACGGGAAACTTCGGTGATATTTTCGCAGGTTATCTGGCGAAACAAATGGGGTTGCCTGTCGAGAAGTTGGTTATTGCGACCAATCGCAACGACGTGTTGCATCGAGTCCTGACCCAAGGCACTTATTCGAGGTTGTTACTCGAGCCTTCGTTGTCGCCGAGTATGGACATTACAGTCTCTTCCAATTTTGAGCGCTTGCTCTTTGATCTAGCAGGTCGCGATGGGGCCGTGTTAAGTCGATGGATGGATGAATTTTCAAATGGTGATTTGACACTGTCTGAGCCGGTCCTGGCCCAAGCAAAGAGCCTGTTCGATAGCCACCGATGCTCTGATGAGGAGACCTGTGAAGAGATTGCAAACGTTTGGGAAAATAACAGCTATCTGGTGGATCCTCACACCGCGATTGGCACCAAGGCTGCACGCGCCTGTCAGGGAGACAGCTCAGCGATCATGGTGACGCTAGCGACGGCGCATCCAGCAAAATTCCCAGCTTCGATAGAGGCCTCTGGCATTGGTGTAACAGCCGACCTTCCGCCTCACTTAGCCGATCTTTTCGAGCGGGTTGAGACCTACGAAGTGTTACCCAATGATCTCGCCGACGTTCAGCGATATATGGCGGAGAACTGTCGCGCCTGATGTCCCATACCGTAACCCAAAGAACGGGTGTTATTTCGTCAGAGTTAGACGCCGCGCCATTGCCTCGTGCTCTCAAGCAAATTTATGCCAATCGCGGCGTTGATCGGCTGGATGACATTACCCTCCCGCTGAGTCAGCTAGCGCCACCCTCGGCACTCAAAGGCGCTCAGGCCGCTGCTGAAATGCTCGCCGACGCGATCGAGTTTCATGCCAGTGTCGTCATCGTCGGAGACTTTGATGCTGACGGGGCGACGAGCTGCGCGCTGGCGGTGTCTCTGCTCAAGCAAATGGGTTTGGAGGAGGTGACCTATTTGGTGCCTAATCGCTTTGAGTTTGGCTACGGGCTGACACCTGAAATCGTCGGGATTGCGGCACAGTACCAGCCCGATGTGTTAGTCACGGTCGACAACGGAATCGCGAGTATTGACGGGGTAATGGCCGCCCAAATGCTGGGCATGAGCGTCATCATTACAGACCATCATTTACCTGGGGACACCCTGCCCGAGGCAGATATTATTGTGAACCCTAATCAGCCGGGTTGTACGTTCCCAAGCAAAGCGCTCGCAGGTGTGGGGGTTATGTTTTACGTACTGACAGCTTTGCGCGCTGAGCTCCGCCAGCGAGGTTGGTTTGAGTCGATGGGTATCGATATCCCCAACTTGGCTGATGCACTTGATTTAGTGGCGCTAGGCACGGTCGCAGACGTCGTACCGCTGGACAAGAACAACCGTACCTTGGTGGCAGCGGGGTTGGCGCGCATGCGCAGTGGGCGTGCGCGTCCCGGCATAGAGGCGCTTTTTGAGGTCGCGGGTCGTGATATTAGTCAGGTGTCCTCAACCGACCTTGGATTTGTTGCCGGCCCTCGACTTAACGCGGCAGGTCGATTAGACGACATGTCTGTGGGTATCGAGTGTTTGCTGGCCGAATCGTCGGCGTCAGCGCGGACATTGGCCACACAGCTAAATGACTTCAATAAAGAGCGAAAAGAAATAGAGCGCACAATGCAGACGGATGCTATGGCGCTTCTGGAAAAGGGTGATCTGTCGGTTGGTAATGAAGACTTTGCGTTGTCGCTGTTTCGCGAAGACTGGCACCAGGGTGTTGTGGGTATTTTGGCATCAAGGGTCCGTGAACGTTTCCACAGACCGACGATCGTTTTTGCTCAGTCGGGCGACGGCGAGCTGAAAGGCTCGGGCCGCTCTATTCCCGGTGTTCACTTACGAGACGCGCTTGACCGTGTGGCAACATCAACACCGGGCTTAATCACCAAGTTTGGCGGTCATGCGATGGCAGCGGGTCTGAGCCTCTCACAAGACGACCTGCCACGGTTTAGAGAGGCCTTCAATCGCGTCGTCGCGCAAGCGCTAAAGGGGAGCCTGCCCGATCAAGTGACGGTGACCGATGGCCAGCTACCCCAGTCAGACCTGACGCTCGCACTTGCCGAGGCACTTGAGTCCGGTGGGCCTTGGGGACAGGCGTTTGAAGCGCCGTCTTTTGAGGGCGTATTTACTATTTCTGATATGCGTGTGGTGGGTGAGAAACATTTAAAGTTTAGGTTGATCACTGAAGCTGGGTTGATCGACGCCATCGCGTTCAATGCGGAGGTAGAAACGTGGACTCGAGATACGCCAAAGGCGCTGCGCTGTGTGTATCGACCTTGTGTGAATGAGTATCGCGGCGACCGACGGTTACAGCTTCAGATAGAGGCGTTGTGGCCCCAAGCCTCGGGCTGATTTTCTGGAACAAAGGTTCGCGCTCGGCTACACTCTGCGCCGCGTAACATGACCGGGATTGAACGTGGAAATCGCTCCTCTGATTAATCAGTTAAAAGATATTCGCGCACGAACAGATGTGCTTCGGGGGTATCTTTGACTTCGCTACCAAGAAAGAGCGACTCGCCGAGGTAGAGCTCGAGCTCGCCGAGCCCAGTGTTTGGGATGACCCCGACCGTGCACAAAGTTTAGGTCGGGAGCGCGCTTCCTTGGAGCTGGTCGTTCACACGATAGAGAGTCTCGAGTCGGGTCACGAAGACGGCGAGGCCTTGCTTGAAATGGCGCAGGCTGAAGATGATCAGGAAACTGCTGATGAAGTAGGTAATGACATTGAAAAGCTCCTCGCCCAACTCGAGACGCTTGAATTCCGGCGTATGTTTGCGGGTGAAATGGACCCCAACAATGCGTTTCTTGATGTTCAGGCAGGCTCAGGCGGCACTGAAGCGCAAGACTGGGCCGAAATGCTACTCCGAATGTACTTGCGGTGGGGTGAAAGCAAAGGCTTTAAGGCCAGACTCACGGAAGTCTCTGCGGGAGACGTGGCTGGAATTAAGAGCGCAACGGTCCAGTTTGAGGGTGAATATGCCTTCGGGTGGTTGCGAACTGAGACCGGTGTGCATCGTCTGGTGCGCAAGTCGCCATTTGACAGTGGTGGCCGCAGACACACGTCGTTCTCGTCCGTGTTTGTGTCTCCAGAAATCGATGACAATATCGACATTGATATTAATCCCGCCGATTTGCGCATCGATACGTATCGCTCGTCGGGTGCGGGCGGGCAGCATGTTAATACCACGGATTCCGCTGTTCGTATTACTCACGAGCCCTCTGGCATTGTGACGAGCTGTCAGACGGAGCGGTCACAGCACCAAAACAAAGACAGCGCGATGAAACAGCTCAGAGCGAAGCTCTACGAGATGGAGATGCTAAAGCGCAGCGCTGAGAAGCAAGCGATGGAAGACAGCAAGGCCGATATTGGCTGGGGTAGTCAAATTCGCTCGTACGTATTGGATGATTCGCGAATCAAAGATTTGCGCACGGGTGTTGAAAATCGAAACACGCAAGCCGTTTTAGACGGCGCGCTCGACCCCTTTATTGAGGCCTCGTTGAAAAAAGGCCTATAGGTTAGGACGACTTATGACTGACTCAGTGACCACACCGAACGAAGAAGACAACAAGCTCATTGCTGAGCGTCGGGCGAAACTCGCGAAGTTGCGGGCGCTCGGTAACGCATTCCCCAACGACTTTCGACGCTCGGCAATGGCGGGTGATCTACAAAAGACGTATGGACATGAGACCAAAGAGGCTCTCGCCGAAAAGAACGAATCTTTCGCAGTGGCGGGTCGATTAATCCGCAACCGTGGTTCGTTTCTCTTGATTCAAGACGGTTCGGATACGCTTCAGCTCTACATAGACCGTAAAGGTCTCTCAGCCGAGATCCTTGAGGCGATAAAGAGCTGGGATCTTGGTGATATCGTGGCATCTTCAGGGGTGCTTTGTAAGAGCGGAAAGGGCGATTTGTATATCAATATGGAGCGTGCCGACCTGTTAACAAAGGCGTTGCGACCGCTCCCGGATAAGTACCACGGTTTGGCGGATCAAGAGCTGCGCTACCGACAACGTTATGTCGATTTAATCACGAATCCTGAAGTTCGAGAGACGTTTAAAATTCGTTCTCAGGTGGTTGCCTTTATTCGGTCATTTTTAGACGGTCACGGATTTATGGAAGTGGAGACTCCGATGCTGCACCCCATTCCCGGTGGGGCAACGGCGAGGCCTTTTGCGACGCACCACAATGCGCTCGACATGCCCATGTTTATGCGGATTGCCCCGGAGCTCTACCTCAAGCGACTCACCGTTGGCGGATTTGAAAAAGTCTACGAAATTAACCGTAATTTTCGCAACGAAGGATTATCTACGCGCCATAATCCAGAATTTACAATGCTGGAGTTTTACTGGGCCTATGCAGACTATCGTGATGCCATGGATTTGACGGAGCAGCTGCTTCGAGAGCTCTCAGACGCGGTGCTAGGGACAACAGTCGTCCCTTGCGGGGATGAAACCGTCGACTTTAGTAAGCCCTTTGATCGGTTGACGGTGACGCAGGCCATATGCGCGCACAACAGCCGTATCACTGAAGACCGTTTGGCCACACGAGCGGCGGCCGTCGAGGTGCTCAGTGAGTTGGGTGTGCAAGCAAAAGACAGCTGGGGGCTGGGTCGTATTCATATGGAAATCTTTGAGGAGACTGCGGAACACCAGCTGATTCAGCCGACGTTTATCACGGCATATCCGACTGAGGTTTCGCCACTGGCGCGCCGCAATGATCACAACCCTGACGTGACTGACCGGTTTGAATTTTTTGTCGGTGGTCGAGAACTTGCTAACGGCTTTAGTGAGCTTAACGACGCGGAGGATCAGGCCGAGCGATTCCGGGCTCAAGTGGCAGAGAAGGACGCGGGCGATGACGAGGCCATGCACTACGACCACGACTATATTCGGGCTTTGGAATACGGCTTGCCCCCAACTGCGGGCGAGGGTATCGGAATCGATCGCCTGGTCATGTTACTGACCAATTCCGCGTCGATACGCGACGTGATCTTATTCCCTCACATGCGTCCTGAGTGAATAACTAACGCCGTGCTGTTAAAAGACTGCTATTCTCCGCCAATGAACAGAGTCTCACGGCACATTCGCACCTCACTACTGGCACTTCTGACAAGTGGGTTACTCGTAGGTTGTCAGTCGACGCCTGTTTCAAACGCTTCTGTGGTGGCTCCCGCATCAATAATCGAGGCGACCGCTGAGCAGACACCCGAGCTTAATATCCCAGAGTCGGTGTTAGATGCTGACTGCAATTGCGCTGACCTGGTGGTCACGCCAGAGGAAACCGACTTTGACCGTGGCGTTCGCGCATTGGCTGCCCGTGACTATCCTCAGGCACTTCGGTATTTTGAATCTCACGCCCAAGGCGGTGCCGTAAGTGCCACGCGAGAAGCCGAAATAGGGCTGGCTTTCATCGCTGTTTTAGGTGCGGAGGGCAGCGATCAGTCGAACTCAGAAGCGTTAGACGATAGAGCCGAAATTATGGCTCTGGCCCTCGCGTTACTGACGCAGCTCGAGAGTCGGGTGTCTCGACTGGATGCGGTCAACTCTAAGCTTGCGAGTGACCTCGAAAAGCGAGAGGCCGTACTTAAGCGGTTGCGCGAGCTTACACTGGGCCAACTGGAAGACTGACGTCAAACCGAGAGCCCTCGCCGGGTGATGATGTCAGTGCCACGGTCCCACCCAACATATCGCAAAAGTTACTGACAATCGCTAAACCCAAGCCGGTCCCGCCATAGTTGACACTGGTCTTACTGTCGGCCTGAACAAACGCTTGGAAAACCTTCGCCTGTTGTTCCTCGGTCATGCCGATACCACTGTCTGAAACACTGAGCGTAAAACGCTCGTTTTCCACGCTGGCATCGACAGTAATCGTACCATTTTTTGTAAATTTGCAGGCGTTGGAAAAGAGGTTGGTCAGGATTTGCTGAACTTTAGCCGCGTCACTGTCGATGTCGATGTCCTTTGCGGCGGCAATATTTAAGTCAAGTCGATTGTTATTTTGCGCCAGCAAGGGTGACAGCGCGTCGCAGACCTGAACCACAAGACCGGCAACATTAAACGGTTCATAACTGACGGACATTTTCCCTGTTTCGATTTTGGAAAGATCGAGAATGTCATTGATCAGTGTGAGCAGCTGACGGCCCGAAAAAATAATCGTGGTGAGGTCATGGTGATGTTGATCCCGGTTAATTGCGCCGCCGTCGCTGAGTTCATCCTGAAGCATCTCGGAGTAGCCGATAATGGCGTTCAGGGGCGTACGTAATTCGTGTGACACGTTAGCTAAGAACATGCTCTTGGCCTCATTAGCGGCTTCGGCATCTGCTCTGGCTTCGTTGAGGTCTGACATGGCGGTCTGAAGCGACGCAGACATTTCGTTGAAGGTCTGGGCGAGGTTTGCGATCTCTCCTGCATCGCGATTCTCATCGATTCGGTGGGTCAGGTCTCCAGCTCCAAATCGCTCAACACCGACCCGCAGACGAAACAACGACGCATTGGTGGACCGTATTAACGTGAGTATCAGGATTAAGGTGATCGTGATCGAGCTGATAAAGGCGATAATGGTAATGCGGTCGGTCAACTGAATGGTGTTGTCAATGACCGTCGATCGCTCCAGTGCGACCGCACTTTGTTTGTCTGCCAACAGACGCAATTTATCGACGCTGGCGTCGTAAATGGCCGCTGTGAGTCGTGTTGGGACCGCGCCATTATTGTAGTTTTGATAAAAGCGCGCCCATTCGTTTAGCAGATCGGACGAGACCTTGTAAAAGTCGCGAAATGCCGCTTCGGTTTGCACGTCGCTCAATCCGCCCAAACCGCGGAGCTGATCAGAGATGGCCGTCAGCTCTGCATTGGCTTGATCGCGCTGGGTGGATCGAATAGGTGCGTTAGTTTCGCGCAGCGCGGCAAGCACTTGAACTCGCTGGTGCTCCGTTGTCAGTCCTTGCTGAATACTCTGGACCAAGGCTGTCGCCTCAGTCGCATTTCGATACGCCAGAACGCTCTCGCTTCGCGCGTAGCTTCCCCACAAGTGGGTCGCCACGTTGAAGGCGAATAATAAAAGAATCGATGCCGAAGCTAAGTAGAGCCGGGCTTGTAGCCCTAGTCGCGCTGTGATCATCAGTCAATTGCCCCCAAGAATTGATAAATTTTGGCAAGTAGCGCGGGAAAGTCGATAGGCTTCGTTTCGTATTCGCTGCAACCGACGCTCATCGCTCGCTCGCGATCTGCGGCCATAGCGTGGGCAGTTAACGCGATAATTGGGATGTTGGCGATCGTGGGGTCGGTTTTTGCTTGCTGGGTCGCTTCCCAGCCGTCAAGTACAGGGAGCGTCATATCCATCAGTACCACGCCAGGTTGGGCTGTGCGCATGGTCTCAAGCGCCGTTTCGCCATCTTGTGCCGTAATGACGGTTAGACCCGCCCGGCTGAGTCTTCGGGTCAACATGTCTCTGTTGATGTCATTGTCTTCAACCAGTAAGACTTCAGAGTTAGGCATTGAATGAGCTCCCTACAATGGGGTAAACGGTGAGCAATTCCTCGATTCCCTTTGCTTTAATCGTCCGACTCTTACCCGCTACAAACTGATCACCGTTCAACGCTCGATATGTTTGCTCTGAGATCAGAATTTCGTGAGGCCGCGCATCGTCTTCGATTCGCGAAGTCACGTTCACCTGATGGCCGACAAAGCCGTATTTTGAACGACGCTCTGAACCAATATTCCCAGCGACGACTTCACCAGTATTTAGGGCTATCGCCATCTCGATAACAGGGAGACCGTCTGCAATATTTTCCGCATTAATTTCAGCCATGGCCTCTTGCATCTGGATCGCACAGTTGACGGCCTTCGTGGCATGATCGGCTGACACTGACGGTGCGCCAAAAGCTGCCAATACGGCGTCGCCCAAAAACTCATCAATCGTACCGCCGTGGTGAAGAATGATGTCAGTCATCTTTCCAAGGTAACGGTTTAGTAGTGCCATGACCTGCTCGGGCGGCAAATGCTCCACCAGTGTTGTGAAGCTTCGGATGTCACTCATCATCAGCGTGACGTTTCGTAAGTCGCCGCCCAGTTTCAGCCCCTCTGGCTTTTCCAAAATCTCCTCGACGATTGCATCAGAGATGTACCGACCGAAGGTTTGACGAATAAACTGCTCGCGTTTTTCAAGTTGTTCGCGATAGGTCGCCTCTTTATCGTGCCATCGCTTACGCTCAATACCTGACTTGATGCGTGCGGTGAGCAGCACCGCATTGACGGGCTTAAGGAGGTAGTCATCGGCGCCGACCTGAATACAATCAATAATTTGATCCATGTCCTGGCGACCTGAAATCATAATTACGGGTATCGCGCGCAGGTGCTCATCGCTTTTAATGCGCGCAAGCACCTCTCTACCGTCTGTACCCGGCATCACGAGGTCAAGTAACACGAGATCGACACGCGTTGTGGCTAATGTCGTGAGTGCGGCGTCTCCGGAGTTGGCGGTGACGATGGTGCAGTCCATTTTTCGCAGCAAACGCGACATGAGATCAAGATTTTCGGGCATGTCGTCAACGATGAGGATGGTGCAATCTTCGAAGGTCTCAGTGGAGCGGTTGCTCGTGGCTGTGTTGGAGGGCGCCTTTGTCGCAGTACTGAGTAGCTCGGTCATTTCGGTAAGACCTTTAACCAACGGTGCGATCGCCTCGTCCTCTGATTCCAGCAACATTTCGGCGTAGCCTTTGACTGCTGCGATGGAATTGAGCCTGTCGTGCTGGTTTGCGTCATTGCCCTCAATCATGGTGTTGAGGCGTTCCATCGCGTCCTTCAGAGACACAATGTCCTCTGAAAGATCATCACTGCACGCGCTGCGGAGCGCGCTAAGCGTTGGAATGAGACGCTTGCCGAGCTGAGAAACCTTTCTTAAAGCCTGTTTCGACACAAAAATGGTCCAATTGCTGGGTGAAATCGACCTAAAGTATATCGCGCTTACGACTTTGCACTAGTGGGGATAGGCGCGAGCGACAGCTTCAGTTAGAATTGTGAATATTCCACAATGAGTATGGTGTCATGCTGGACCAAGTTGAAATCTTCCATGGCTTAAGTAGCGATGAGTTAGCGGCGCTTGAGCACTCGAGTACGTCTGAGACCTATTCAAAAAATACGGTCGTCATTCAGGAGAATGAGCCGGCTGATGCGCTCTATGTGATTGAGTCGGGGCGGGTCAAGGTTTACTGCAGTGACAAGAACGGCAAAGAGTTCATTATGAACTCGTTGGGCGTTGGTGATTACTTTGGTGAACTTGCGTTGCTTGATGATTCAGCGCGCTCAGCGTCAGTGCGAACGGTTGAGCCCTGTCAGTTTCGGATAGTGAAGAAAGAAGATTTCTCGAAAGTTCTCTCGGACAATCCAGGCATCACGCAGCAACTGTTGGGCAACTTGGCCGCACGCGTGCGCAAGTTAACGACAGACGTTAAAAACCTTGCACTACAGGATGTTTATGGACGCGTCGCCAACGTGTTGATGGATCTGTCGCATGAACGGGGTGACGGCACCTTGTTTGTGCCCGAGAAACTGACACAGCAAGATATTGCGGATCGTGTTGGTGCCTCTCGCGAAATGGTGGCACGTATCCTCAAAGATCTGACCATTGGCGAGTACATTCGATTTGAAGGTCGTCACATCGTCATCAATACAAGACTCCC
>DGPO01000003.1:32341-34604 GCA_002390485.1 Halieaceae bacterium UBA4438
GTTGAGGTAAGTCGGCCGCGGGAAAGCGTTATGGAGAGGTCCTGTCCTATTGCGACCGAGTCGCTTTGTCGCAGCACGGTGCCTTGATGGTCCGTCACAATCGCGTAGCCGCGCTTTAATGTAGCTTCCGGGCCCAAGGTTGTTAGCAGTTGCGTGAGATACCTAACCCGCTCTTCGTTGCGTCGCCTGACTTTGTCGATTTGTCCCGGCAGGCGAGCCGCCAGTGTTTTTGCCAATTCTTTTCTTGATTTAATCCGTGCACTGGGTGAAACGCTACTCAACTGAAATTGTCGTTTGGCCAGTAACTGTTTGTCCGCTGTGAGACGTTGCTTAATGAGGTGGTTCGCACGCTCGCGCGCGCGCTGTAGTTCGCCAGCAAGGGTTGAAAGCTGCTGTCGCGGATGGCGCAGACGAGTTTTCAACTGGGAAAGCAATGCCGTCTGCTCTCTTATTTTCCGTTGGGAAAGCAGTTGTAATCGATCCGTTTGATTGTCGATGATTTGCAACCATTCTAACGAGTCCCTTGTGATGAGCTCGCCCGCTTGCGATGGTGTTGCTGCTCTAAGATCTGCGACCAGGTCTGAAATGCTGTAGTCAATCTCGTGGCCAACGGCAGAAACGACGGGTATCTGGGAGCCTGCGATGGCTCGAGCAACGACCTCTTCGTTAAAAGACCATAGGTCCTCGAGCGATCCGCCGCCTCTGCCGACAATGAGGACGTCGAGGTCTAGTTCGCCTGCCGCCGCGCGCTCATTAGCGTGTGCAATGGCATCTGCTATCTGTTGTGCGGCAGTTGCGCCCTGCACCTGCACAGGAAATAGGAACAGGTGGCTGAGTGGGGACCGTCGTGCCAAGACGCTGGCAATGTCTTCAACAGCGGCGCCTGTGGGGGAGGTAATCACGCCGATCCGTTCGCAATGCGCAGGAATAGGGCGTTTGCGAGAGGCGTCAAACAAACCTTCATCGAATAACTTTTTCTTCAGTGCTTCAAGCGCGCGCTGCAGCGCACCGTCACCTGACGCTTCCATGCCATCGACGATCAGCTGGTAGTCGCCGCGAGCCTCGTAAATTGAGAGTAGACCGCGGACGATCACCGAATCTCCGACTTTGGGCTGAAAGCTCACTCGCATATTGGCTCTGCGGAACATGGCGCATCTCAACTGTGAGCGCCCGTCTTTTAAGGTGAAGTACCAGTGACCGGAACTGGGCTGAGACAGATCACCAATTTCCGCCTCGACACAGACTTCGCCTAATTGGTTTTCAAGGAGAGACTTTGCTTTACGATTAAGCTCGGTGACGCTTACAGGTGTGGGTTTTGGAAGAGGCATTGGTATTGTTGCGACCCTGGTGAGATTGTTCGTGATAAAGCATAAGCGTACAATACGGCGTCTATTCAACGCGACTACTACGAGGTATTGATGCTACGTATCGCTCAAGAAGCGCTGACGTTTGATGACGTTCTCCTGTTACCAGGATACTCAGAGGTGACAGCGAAAGACGTTTCATTGGTCACTCGGTTGACAAAAAACATCAATCTGAACGTACCGTTGGTTTCAGCAGCAATGGACACCGTCACCGAATCCCGACTGGCCATTGCCCTAGCGCAAGAGGGCGGCATTGGTATCGTTCATAAAAACCTGACGATTCAGGAGCAAGCCGAGCAGGTCCGCCGTGTTAAGAAGTTTGAAAGCGGTGTTGTCAAAGACCCGATCACGATTGACCACACAGCCACGATTGCCGAACTGATCGAACTCACCCGCGCTAATGGTATTTCGGGTGTCCCGGTCATGAAAAACGGAGATCTTGCGGGCATTGTGACGCGTCGCGATTTACGGTTTGAGACCGATACGTCGCAGTCCATATCGGCCATTATGACGCCGAGAAATCAGTTGGTGACGGTAAAAGAGGGCGCCTCCTCGGACGAGGTTCAACACCTGCTTCATAAACATCGTATTGAAAAGATTCTGGTCGTCGACGATGCGGGTGTCTTAAAAGGCCTGATCACGGTAAAAGATTTCGATAAAGCAGAGTCGTTCCCCCACGCCTGTAAGGACCGTTTTGGTCAATTACGTGTTGGTGCCTCTGTCGGTACGAGCGCGGACACCGATGAGCGTGTCGATGCGCTGGTGGCCTCGGGTGTCGATGTTCTTGTGGTGGACACCGCTCACGGTCATTCGCTCAACGTTTTGAACCGAGTTCGTTGGATTAAAGAGAACTTTCCGTCGGTTGACGTTATCGGTGGCAATATCGCGACGGCTGATGC
>DGPO01000040.1:0-1508 GCA_002390485.1 Halieaceae bacterium UBA4438
GTGGCGTATCGCATTTCGCTTGCGCCGGACAGGGGCATTGCATCGCCAGGCAATCACACGCTGGAGGACGTCTTCAACGAACGCGTGCCGCTCTATGAGCGTTACGCCCATGCGACCGTCAATGTGGACTCCGATGCGGCGGAAGTCATTGCCGGACACATCAGTCAAGCCTTGGACACCTAGACCTGATTTGTGGACACGTCCGAGTCCGGCAACCGCCTAGACGGCCTTAGCGCTTAGCGGCAAGACGAACTGGCACAGCGCTTGCAACCGTCAGTGGACTCTCGCTCACTCGAAAGGACTTCGAAAAAGCATCAGGACGATGCGCGTGGGCGAGAGTATCTTTAAGCAGACGCCTGAGTCCAAACACCCGCGCGGCTAAGGGTCTTTTATTCAATAAAAAAACGACGATTCCGAAATAACAGCCCCAAGCCAACGCCGCAAAAGAGCCTATGTTCCTGCGTCCTGTGATTGGCCCGTTTCATCACGCCATGTGCTCATATTGCCCTCAATCACAAAAAATGCGAACAACCACAGAATCGCATCCCAAAAGTCGAGAAAGCTGCCCTCAAATCCCCAGTACACGGCGGCTAAAAATAAAATGAGATAGAGCGGAATCTTCACTCGTCGGACCGACTCGCTCAATAAGCTCAGGGTGCGCTGACGTGAGAGCAACACTCGCACTTCAATCTCGAGCACAATCACCACCAGAATCCACGCGGACGCATTGATCACATCAAGCGCTGCCAGCCACACCGCACTCTGTAAGAACGCGGGGCTCGCAATGACGCGCTCGTAATCGGTCAGTACACGCCACTCGCCAGCACCACAGGCACTGGCTGAAAAAGGCTCAAATTGGTCTAAATTAATAAGCACGGACCAACTTGCATCCAGAGTTTCACACAGACCAGCGCTCATGGGTTGACTCGTCATAAGTCCACTAAGCTCTGCGATGTAGCCCCACCAAGCCACTGTAATCGCAGCAAGACACAGAAATTTAGTGACGCGAATAAACCAGCCCACGACAGTTCGCAGCAGGTGATCGGACAAGACGTAAGTCTCAAGCTCGAAGAAAATAAGCAGGACTAACCACGCCCCAGTATCGATGGTGGCGGAAAAAATCTGAAAGAAGCTGGCGACTGACGTAACCGATGTGTTCAGAGCGGCCGAAGACGACATCTCCTCTGCCATGAACAGAAAGACATTAATTAATAACGCGGCGTACACCAGATACTTAACGGGCTGAAACACGCTTTGATTTTTTAAAAAATTACCTAGTACCATTGCAACACACTAAAACGTTGACGCTACACTTGAAGGAGAAGGTGCTCGCGCTCCCACGAGCTAATCACCCGGTTAAACTCCTCGAACTCGTCGAGCTTCACTGCGGCGTAGGCTTGTAAAAACAAATCCCCTATCACGCGTGACAAATCTTCATTTCCATTAAGGCGTCTGACCGCCTCCTCGAGCGACCGTGCGACTTCGATATTATCGTCATTAGCGGTCCC
>DGPO01000040.1:1586-5348 GCA_002390485.1 Halieaceae bacterium UBA4438
AATCGATTTTCGACGCGTCGATTTTCAGGCGTACTGTCGGGCACGCGAAACGCTGTTGTGCGATTATCGTAGCCCCAACTCAGGTTAATGGGTGCTGAGATATCCGGCGCGAGACGACGATAAGAGTTCACGTTTGGCGCATAAAAACTAATCAAATCCGGCGTATAACGCTGCAGTCCCGCGATGTAGTGCATGAGTTCAGCGGTGGGCTCATCGTCCGGGCCATTGAAAATATTTTTTCCCGTTTCAAGCGATAAGATACTTTGGTGGATATGAAGCGCCGAACCCGGCTCTTTTTGCATGGGCTTGGCCATGAAAGTGGCGTACATATCGTGGCGCTGCGCCGTCTCACGGACGGTTCGCTTAAATACGAAGACCTGGTCTGCCATATCCAGGGGGTCGCCATGATTAAAGTTAATTTCAAGCTGCGCGGCACCGTTTTCGTGAATGAGGGTGTCAACGTCCAGCGCCTGTGCGTCCGCAAAGTCGTACATGTCCTCTACAAAGTCTTCAAACTCTGCAACGGCGTCGATGCTAAAGGACATGCGCGCGACTTCTCGGCGTCCTGACCGCCCTTTGGGGGGCATAAGCTCGTAGTCGGGATCGGTATTTTTGTGAACCAAGAAAAATTCGACCTCAGGTGCGACTTGAGCGCGCAATCCAGCCTCTTCGTAAAGCCGAAGAATATGCTTTAGCACATTGCGAGATGCGAGCGGGTGCGGCTCACCGGATGCTTTATAACAGTCGGCAATGATCTGCGCCGTTGGCTCTCTCGCCCAAGGTACTTTCCTCAACGAGTCAGGGTCCGGGACCAACAACATGTCGGTATCAGTGGGCTCTACAAAATCCCAGTGCTCGTCGGTGTACTCGCCAGTGACCGTTTGAATCATGATTGATTCGGGCAACTTTAGGTCGGCGCGACTCAAAAATTGATGCGCTGGAATAAATTTACCGCGGGCATTGCCCGTCATATCAGGAACGAGGCATTCAACCTCAGAAATAGCGTTACTTTCCAGCCAAGCCCGGATTGCATCAATACCAGGGTATACAATATCGCCCGTTGCATTCTTCTCAGGCGAATACACAGTCGTGGCGTTTTTATCGCGTCGCTTGTTTGACCCGCTCATAAAGCACTCTATTTGTCGCAGAAACGGCAGTATGGTGTGGCACCTCCATGCTCGCAAGGGGCATAATCGCCAAATGCAAAGTTCATTCAACGGCTACCCTGACAGCTGGTATACCGCATCTTCTCAAATTCCCCCCGGGCGCGAATCGCTCAACGGCGAGGCAACCGCTGACGTCTGTGTCATTGGCGCAGGTTACACGGGCCTGTCAGCCGCACTGCACCTGAAAGAGCTTGGCCACTCAGTCATCGTGCTCGAAGCAGAGCGTGTGGGATGGGGCGCATCTGGGCGAAATGGTGGGCACGTGGGTACCGGCCAACGTGCCGATCAATTGTCACTGGAAGCCTGGTTTGGTCAAAGCGCCGCACAAGAGCTCTGGCGCTTAGGCTTGGAGGCGGTTGAGCTGGTCACTGATCTTGTCCTGAAACATCAGATTGAGTGCGAGTTTGGCGAGGCCAATGTCCACTTTGCAGCAAAGCGCTCTCACGTGGCCGAGCTCAAGGAAGAGATTGAACATCTACAGACGCACTACAACTATTCAAACATTGAAGGCGTCGACAAGCGCTCTCTTCACGAAGTGACCTCGGGCATCGGTTTTCACTACGCCGCTATTGATCGTGGCGCAAGGCACCTGCACCCACTGAAATATTGTTTGGGCCTTGCACAGGCTGTCGCTGACGCGGGCGCAACTATTTTTGAACGCAGCAAGGTCACTAGTCTCACTCAGACCAAGGGTGGTGTTGGCGTCACCACAGAGGGTGGACACGTCAACGCTAAAAAGGTCGTAATTGCGTGTAACGGGTACCTTGACACTCTGTTCGCACCCATCGCGAGCAATATCATGCCGATCAACAACTTTATCGTGGCCACAGAGCCGCTTGATGAAGCCGTCGCAGCACGCCTCAACCCGCTTAATGCGTCGTTGTCAGACAGCTTATTCGTCATTAATTACTGGAAGCTTTCGCGCGACCGCCGCCTCATTTTCGGTGGGGGCGAGACCTATAGTGATAAATTCCCGGACTCTATTACTGACTTTGTTCGGCCCAAACTTCTAGCGATTTATCCAGAGTTATCCACTACAAAGTTAGACTTTGGCTGGGGCGGAACACTTGCGATAACACGAAATCGAATGCCCGACCTAGGCGTGAGCAACGGTTCTATTTTCTACGCTCAAGGGTTCTCGGGCCATGGCGTTCCGACAGCAACGATGGCAGGCAAGCTCATCGCCCTGGCCATAAACGGCGGCCATGACGATTTCGATCTCATGGCCGGCCTTAAAACACGAAAGTTTCCCGGAGGCCCCTTACTGCGGCGACCCTCGCTCATTGCCGGCATGCTTTTTTACAGTTTACGCGATCGACTGGGTCGGTAGTGCGTCGGTCAGCGTTCGATACGCCGTCCGCTCTAAACACTCGCTAACCCTCGTAAAAGTGACAAAAGAGTCACTCCTGCGCGTTGTAATATCATTATTGAAACTGCGGTGTGCTAGCTTCAAGGACTCATAGATTGGAGATAGCCATGAGTCAGTTGACCGGCAGACCCAGTGCGTTATTAGTTGTCTCTGATGGCTTTCTTGCCAAACAACTAACAGATGCGCTTCATATTCAGGGTTACAAAACGGTGAGAGCAGGACTTGCCCGGGACTGCTACTCAGCGTGGTCGTCACCAGAGCGCTTTTCTTTTTGTATTATAGATCAGCATCTTGCGGATCAACCTGGGCACGTGCTCGCAAAATATCTGGCTGAAAATAAAGCAAAAAATGTCGTGCTGTTTGGCAACCTGGCTGATGCAGAGATGCGGATGAGCTTATATCGCTCCGGTGTAAAGCTCTTGCTCCGTGAGCCCGACGGAACTGCGGAAATCATGGCCGCCATCGATGCCATTGACTCGCCACAACAAGTCGTCGAATCAAAGCCAGCAACAGTCGTACCGTTCCCGAAAAAGTCGCCAGGGCACGCGCCTTGGCAAGTGAAGGCACTGCAGCGCGAATTAGTGGCTCCCGAGGGCCAAAGTGTTGCGTTGACGCGCAATGAAGTGAAGGTGTGTCTTGCACTCGCGGAATCGCCCACAGAACCGACAAACAGAGAAGCGTTAACGCGCTCGTTATACGGGCGTTTTGATGCCTCAGCCAATAGAGCGCTCGATGCGGTGATTAAGCGCCTCAGGCAAAAAATTGTTGCGCGCGTGAGCGCCGTAGACCCGATCACCACACACTACGGGGAAGGGCATCGCTTTACTGCACCGATTATTACGGTCAATCAGTAAGGTCGTAAATCGAAAGAGGGCCAGCAATAGTGGTCGTGCTGTAATGTCGGCCCGCAGCTGAGCCCAGGATGATATGGCCTATAAGTCAACGAGCAACTGTCACATTAATCGTTTATCTGCGCTGATTGGCAAAGCGAATCACGTGCGCTTGACCTGTGCCGGTTGAGACGTCAGAAGACACAATTACAGCATCTAAGCCGTTTAAAATCCCCCGGAGCACATCGAGCGTGGGGTGATCAAGCGTCTCATCTTCAAGCGACCAACCCAGACCCGTATCACGAATTCTCGCGCACAACTCAGGCTCACCTTCCAAAGACAACTCGGCCCATAGAGCAAGCTCAATAAACCCCTCATCAGTAAAATTGAGTGCCGT
>DGPO01000040.1:5425-7679 GCA_002390485.1 Halieaceae bacterium UBA4438
CGGTAAGTCATCATCCACAAGTACTCTGCAGTCCAGTCCCTCGTCGGCTGCAAGGCGCTGTAATTCGTCCTGTACGGTCTTAGCCAGATGATGAACATCGAGCTCCTCGTCGTCACCAATCGCCGTCTCCGAGACCAGCGACTCTCGATTCGCCATGATGCTCGAATCCAAATTCAACCTGAGCTGACCCATCTCGGAGAGTGCAATGTTTAAATAGCGCTGTTCGTCAACGCCTACCCCAGGGGCGTCTTTGACGCGACGGGCCAGGTCTACCACCTGCTCCAGATTATCGATCACCGTGTTGTGGATTAAGCCGGTCAGGGCTTCTTTACTGCTGAGCGAACCTTGGAATGCGTCAATCTGCTCATCTGCACCGGCCAGACGTGACCGAACTGCCCAGGCGGCTAACAGTGCAACCAAGGTTGCCAGTAACGTCAAGACCAACTCGGTCGATGCAAAAATCGACGGCTGTCGCTGTAATACGTGCTTCGCGTAAGTTTCGGTCGGACGTATAGAGCTCTGAAACCCCTGCCGCTCGGAGGAGTACAGCAGTGAAAGCGGATCGGAATGCTCCAGGTCCGCGCACGGAATCTCACCAGTGTCGGGACGGTAGGCCAATACGCAGCTCCCTGTCTCAGGGTCATGGTGAGTAACAGCCAACGCAGGCAGCGGCCCTAAGACCCTTAACTCGCGATCAATATAGCGCTCTATTTCGACGAGATTTTGCTTCACAATGCCGAACAGAGGACCCTTAAATCGTTCTGATCGAAAAACATGATGCCTAAACGCAACCGGCCCTTCGAAGGTAAAAGAAGGATCATTATCGGGTGAAGCACGGTAGACAGTTTGACGTACTACCCCAGCAGGGCTGAAAAAATCAAACCCGGCCATCATTGGATGATCTGTTATGTCTTCGCCCACCAGCTCCTCGCGCGGGTAGGACTGAATGATAATAACTCGGCCCTGAGGATTGAGGGTGGCAACATAAAAGTGAAGGACGGTTGAGCTCGAATCTGCGCCGAAGTTCTGCATTAAGGCCGTGAATCCCCTTCCAAGGGCTTCATCCGTGCTGAGCGATGGCGCCGACGAAACGGCTGAAACATAAGTTCTAAGGTAGCCTTGCAGTCGCGCAGCCAACGCATCACGCACCAACACTCTGACCGCAGCGTCCGCCTCAAAGCCGGCACGATACCGCTCCTCATAAGCCTGCTGAGCGCGCTCCGTCGACGCACTCACGGCCAATAGGCCCAGAATAAAGACCGTCAGAGGGATCATAAAAACAATATTGTAAGTCGTTCTGATTTGCATGCTTTTGCCAAAGACCACTACTTTAATACGCTCTATGACTGCAAAGTGCGTGCTAATGGGTTGGGTAATGCTTAGCGCGCCGTTACAGTCGACAAACTGATGACAATGTAAGGATACCATGTGGCGTTTAAATGGCTTAAGCAACTCACCCGAATAAGTACAGACGACAGTACCGAGCGCGCCGAGCAAGAAGTACTTAACCGCGCGATGGCGGTTCTTATGCTCGAAATCGCGCAAAGCGACTTTAGTGAAAGCGCGCCAGAGACACAAACAATTAAGACACTGTTAGAGACCTACCATTCTCAGGAGGGCTGTGCGGCAGACGAATTGCTGGAAAGTGCTCGCAGTGAGAAAGAACAATCCGCCGGGCTTTACGCATACACACGCCTCGCCTGCAATGAGCTCTCGATCGAGGCACGGATTACACTGGTAGAACAGTTCTGGCAAATTGCCTACGCCGATGGGGTGGTTGATAAGTACGAGGAAGCGGCCATCCGAAAAGCGTCAGACCTGCTTTACGTACCGCACTCAGACTTTATCAAAGCCAAGCTCTCGGCCGCCAAAGGGACCTGATCGGCAACGAAAAACCAAGTGAGCGCGCGAGGACTCACAATTTCACTTATCGCGGGCCTTGATACAGCGAGCGACAACTCACTTTCAAAGGCTCGCTCAGGCCCGCGTAAGCGCACATCTTGAGGTTTCTTCTCACCTGCGAGTTCGTTATCCTCGTGGCCGCAACGTCCTCAGCCCCATGTTTCTTAACACGCGATAAACGCCACCAGACCTCCGAAACTATGAAGCACACAAAACCTTTGCCAAATCTCCTTCCCTGTCGGGGCTGTACCGCCCAATGTCCTAATCGCGCTACCTGCCGAGGCGCACCATGGCGAAAAGAGTCAAACAGTGGGCGCGATGTGCGCGGGCCGTCCACTGTAAAATAACTGTC
>DGPO01000084.1:0-194 GCA_002390485.1 Halieaceae bacterium UBA4438
GGGGAATGCATCATAAACATGACCATAGGGTCACTGGGACTCCGTGGAGGTTCATAGCCACCTACGCTCACCGTGGGCGCGCAGCTTACCCACTGAAAGGGGTCGTAAGGGCATTGAAAAAGCGTGGCGCCCGCCTGTGAAAAAGCCTCTCCATCACGAAGTTGCACGTTGGCGTAGACAAATGGGGTTTTGAC
>DGPO01000084.1:261-5587 GCA_002390485.1 Halieaceae bacterium UBA4438
CAGGCCATGATGCAATGCGATGCGGTGACACGTTTGGCCTCTCCTCGCTCAACATAGTCCACTTCCACTCTCGACGAAGGTAATTCTCTGACCCCAACCACCGTACTGTTAAGACGCAGCCGCACCCGATGATTCTCCCGGTCCAGCGCGTCGTAGTTGAATCGCGCTGCGACGATATTTTCCGGGCCCGTGGCCTCGGGTGCCGCCTCGGGAATCAAGTGTCGGACTAGTAAGCGGGCTACCGACGCATTTCCGTCAGGGAACATTCGTGTATACAGAAGACTGTCGAGAAAGGCGCCGCCCAGTTTGGCAGCAGTTTTGCCAAACCACCCCATCGACTTGATACCGCTCCCGCCGCCTAAGATGGCTTCGCCAACTGTTAAGTTCCAACCGGTCATACCACTGAGGTGGAGGATGATTGCATTGAGTATGGGTAGGGTAGAGGGTAATAAACCCACTCTATCGATTAGGTATTGGTTGTAGCTTACCGAGTTGATGTAGTCCCACTTCTCGCTCATGGATAGCTCATCTAGGAAATCTTGCTTGCCTCCCCAGAACGCGGTGAGTTTCCTCTTCTCGTCTTCTGGTAGGGGAAGGGATGCAATGACGTCGTCGTAACCGTCCGCGCCAAACATCACGTTATTCCAATTTCCACTCACCATGGTATGACCGGCCTCCCCAGGAAGTGCCACACCGTTGTTGGCATCCAGATTCCCCACCAGAGCCAAGTCAGCGGCGGTGCGCTCGGCCATTAGGTCAAGGAAATCCTCATTGAGACCAATATCGCTCATTAGCTGGGCCGCTTCATCGCTGTAAGATAGCCACTCAATATTCTGAGCACCGCCAAGACTGACCATCATTCGGCCGTCTTGATGAAACTCATTACGTTTTGCATGCCCGCCAAAATCGTCGTGGTTGTCCAAAATAAGAATCCGCGCATCCGGCCCCATCTTTTTCTGAAAGAAGTGCGCAGCGGCTAAGCCGCTCATGCCTGCACCCACAACGGCAAGGTCGTAGTGTTCGTCCAGTGCCCGATACGCACTTGGTTTCTGTCCACGCCAACTCAGGGCATGTGCGACCTCGTAGGAGCCCTCATGGCTGCCACGCATACCGGTCTCTGTGGGTGGGTAGTAGCCAGAGAAGTTTCTCGATTGAGGGCCCGGAAGTGCCGCTGTTTCCACCGGCGAAGTCGACTTTTTGTCGCATCCTCCGAGAAGCATTCCTCCAGCTCCTATAGCGATGCTCCCGACTAAATCCCTGCGCGTAATTTTGTAGCTCATTGGTCAACCTTGCCAGCATGTCAAATGACATGTTATAACCTGTCACTTGACATGTAAAAGCCTTTGTCCGGGTTCAGAAAAGATTTAACAGGATACGGAGAATAAGAATAAATGCAGAGCAACAGGTCGAACACTATGGTTGATGCATCATTTGATCGCAGTCTTAATCAATTCGGATTTTTCACGGTTATTCTGTGCATCCTTACAGGTTTTGCGGCGGCGCTACTTCCTTTGGATGCGCCCGCTGGAGCCAACGCGACAGACGCCGAGCGGCTGGCTTGGCTCACGGGAAATATGGGGTCGTTTGTCGCGGGCTGGGTGAATCAGATCATCGCAATGCTAAGCCTATCAGGCTTCTTTCTCGCTATTGCGTTGCGCGCCCGTCACGTTGCACCGCTAAGGGTGATCCTCGCTGTCGGCGCAGTGGCTATGGCCACTATGGCATTTGCAATTCCCAAGTTCATGGCAATTTGGACAATTCCCATGTTGGCTGAGGCATCAGTCACCGGGGGCTCGGGTTCCAAAATGGCTGAAACACTACTCCCGCTGCTAAACGTGTCCATACCCTTTTCTCTGTATACCTCTTTCGATTACCTCGGATTTTGGCTCTACGCACTTTTTGCTGTCCTGATGATGGGCGCGGTAGACCGTGTGGACAGACTTTCAACCATTGCAGCTGCGTCGCTGGGCCTGTTTGGCCTGGGCTTTCACGTCGCTCTGATTTTGTTGCTCACCGGCGTGATTGGCGCTGCCGATATTGAGATCGTGTTTGGACTCACATTCATACCCCTCCTCTTTTTACTGCTCGTCATGCTCGCCATTTTCAGGCGTGACCGAACACCTTTGGGAGGGTGACTCCCCTAACTCGAGAGCGTCTACAGACGTCTACATGGGGATGTGTTTACCCCAGCATATTTTTCCCTTGCAAGGAGATAAGACTATGAAAAATATTAATAAAAAACAGATTTCTATTGTTATCGCGGTGTTATTCACAGCGAATTCCGCCTTCGCACAACTCGAGGAAGTGTTGGTTACGGCTCAGAAACGTGAGCAAAGCCTTCAGGAGGTGCCGATCTCGATCAGTGCTGTGAATGAGGAGCTGCTTGAGCAAACAGGCGTCAATACGATTACCGAAGTCATTCCGATGGTCGCTGGCTTAAGCGGTGCTGACTATGGTTTAGCGACCAACACCTGGGCCATTCGCGGTATTGGTAGTAACGACTGGACCATTGGTTCGGAACCCTCAGTCGGGGTGTTTATTGATGACGCTTACGTGGGCCGTAATATCTTTGCGACCAGTAACTTTTTTGACATCAATCGTATCGAGGTGGTGAAGGGTCCTCAAGGCACGCTTTTTGGAAGAAATGCGGCCGCAGGTGCGATCAGTTTGGTGACAAATAAGCCGGGTGATGAAGATGAGCTCCACCTCGGCTTGTCGATGGGTGACGAAGGTCAGCGGCGTTATGAGCTAGTGGGAAACTGGGCGCTCAGTGACTCGTTTGCATTGCGTCTCGCCTATCAAAACCAAAAGTGGGAGGGAATGTGGACCGAGGTAAACAGCGGTCAAGAAATGTATACCGAGAGTGACGTACTGCGCTTATCGGCTCGGTGGGATATTTCTGACAGCCTCGAAGCGCTTTTTAAATACAACAAGGGCGATGCCGAAACAAACTACACCAGCGCCGTAAGCATCCTTACCAATCCTGCTCAACCGGGTGTTGAGTACCCAGATCGTTTTGCCATTAACCAGCCCAACTTTGAGCAAAATAAAGACGACGGCTTTGGCTTGCGCTTGACCTGGTCGTTGAGCGAGTCACTGACCTTGGTATCGATAACAGACTCGCGAAGCGGTGAAAATGATTACTTTGAGGACGTTGATGGAACAGCCGACGATCTTACCATCGACGAGGCTGTCTTTGGCGTTCCTGGCGGGGCGGTGGGCGGTCTCGATATACCCGTGGGTCTCGGAGGTGATGCCGACTCGTTTTATCAAGAATTTCGGTTGAGTGGAGGTTCCGAGGCCATCGACTGGTTCGCAGGCGTGAGTTATTACAGCGAGGATTTAGACAATTCCCGATGGGAAGTTGACTACGTAGCCACCGCGCTCGGTTTTCCGGTCGGAAGCCAACGCATCTCCAGCAAAGCAGAAAATGAATCAATGGGGATTTACGGCGACATCACCTGGCAAGCATCTGATCAACTAGCACTGACCGCGGGCGCTCGATGGAGCTCCGATGATAAGGACTGGTGTACAAACACCTTACAGGATGATTTTGGTGAGGCTGGCGGACCGACGCCTGGCGAGCTGTGTGAGACAAAAGAATGGGATGAGCTTACCTCGCGCTTCATCGCTCAATACAACGTTAGTGACGCCACAATGCTGTTCGCGAGCGTTTCGCAGGGCTACAAGGGTGGTGGTTTTAATACCTCAGTCGCTGACTTAGATGGTGATTTTATTGCCGAGACCATCATCGATTTCGATCCTGAGACCAGTACTGCCTACGAGCTAGGCTTCAAGTCGACGATGATGGAGGGGCGGATGCAGTTAAATGGCTCGTTCTACGTTATCGACTATGAGGCGCTGCAATTCGCGACTTTGACACTTGAGACGGGGCTACAAATCGCTAACGCGGGAGACGTCGACTCGCGAGGCTTTGAGGTTGAACTCAATTACGCGCCCAATGACAGCGTCCTACTCATGGCGAACTATGCGAACTCCGAAGCGGAGGTCGGTTCTGGAGTGCTCGATGGTCAGACCTTGGCGTACGCACCCCAATCGACCTATTCGCTAGGCGCTATGATTGACCAACCCTTTGCCAGCGGCACTCTCAATTGGTTCGCCATGTACAACTACACAGGCGACTATTTCCATGACATGGATAACTTCTCGGAAGAGGATGGTTATGGGGTCATGAACGCCAAGGTTACCTACGTGCCCAGCAGTGAAGCCTGGGACTTCGCAATCGCAGTCGATAACCTGACTGATAAAGATTACGCGACGCTACGGGGGGACTTTGGCTGGGGGCCTATGCTGCATTGGGGTTACAAGCGCATGATTAGAGCTGAATTGAACATGCGTTTTTGATCGGCTTTGTGTCTGCTTACATAGGAGTATTCAATGACTAAACGACTGACGTTCATCCTTGTATTGGCGGTTACTTTAATGACTCCACTCTCACAAGCTGACTCCTCCATATTGCCACTTAGGACAGAGTCCTTAATGACGGAGCCACTGCAAGCATTGCCACCCTGGCCAGAAAGCATGCTGATATCCGGTGAAAGTGCTCATGGGCAAAAAGTGCTTCATGAGGGCGAGTTTGTTGTCGTCATTTACGAGTCAGTGCCTGCTGTTATCGGCATTAATGAGCCTTATCCGTACGATGAGTTCGTGCGGGTGCTCGAGGGGACAGTCGTCCTGACTTCCGTCGCAGGCGATCGTCAGGTCTATGGACCGAATGATCATTTCCTGGTGCCCAAGGGGTGGATGGGCACCTGGGACATGCCTACACCTTTTCGAGAGTTGGTTATTGTAGAGACTGCGGCGTGGAATCAAAGCGAGAGCACTATTGCTTCCACGTTTGGCTCCAAACGCCCCACAGGTGAGGCTGACCCTGAGGTACTGCCCTTGCGGGTGGATGCACTGCTAGAAGATACCTTGGAAGCATTGCCACCGTGGCCAGAGGGTGTTGTTGTCGCTGGGGTGAATAAGCATGCCCAGAAGGTGTTGCATGAAGGGGAAGTGGTCGCCGCACTTTACGGTGCTGACGCGGCTCGTCTAACGGTGGCCGCACCGTTCCCCTACGATGAGTATGTCCTTGTTCTGCAAGGTCAGGTAGTTCTTACCTCCGAGGATGGCAGCAGTCAGACCTTTGGTGTCGGTGACGGCTTTCTGGTGCCAAAAGGGTGGACAGGCACCTGGGATATGCCTGAACAATACCTTGAAAAAATTGTTGTGGAGACTGCTGCTTGGAACGAGGCAGAGGGTTAAGCCATTAGGGTGATAGCTGTATGAAAAAAGGCGTTAAACGAGAGATATCGCGTCGAGA
>DGPO01000083.1 GCA_002390485.1 Halieaceae bacterium UBA4438
GTCAAGGTATGCGTAACCACCCAGAAGGCCCACTTCCTCTGCCCCCCAAAGCACAAGTCGTATCGTTCGGCGTGGCTTTAGTCCCGAATCACGAATGCGCCTGAGGACCTCCATTGTGATCGCAACACCCGCGCCATCATCAACCGCGCCGGTACCCAAATCCCAACTGTCTAAGTGACCACCGATCACCACAATTTCGTCCGCCAAATCGGTCCCTGGAATCTCGGCAACCACATTTCCACTCTCCACCACTCCGGTGTGACTCGGCGTGAGGGTGAGTGCAATTCGAATTTTTTGTCCCCTTTGTGCCATGCGCTCTAACTGATCAGCATCGGGATTTGATAAGGCAGCAATTGGAATCGGCGTGACATCGCTTGAATAGCTCATATTCCCGGTGTGTGGCATTCGGTGACTGTCTGTACCGATGGACCGAATCAACGCAGCGATCGCCCCTCTGCGCCCGGCTTCAATCGCGCCTGCTGATCGGAGACGAACAAAGTGTCCATAAGAGGAACCGTCTTGAGTCCGCTGCATTGCGTGCCCCACGTACGCGATCTTGCCCTCCAACGAACCCTCGTCAGCCGCCGTTAGCGCGGCTAGCGACTCAAATAAGACTACCTCGGCCTCAATGCCGCTAGGGTTGGTGGCGACGCTGTTGCCCAGCGAGGTAATCGCCAATTTCTGTGGAAACGGTGACACAACCGCCGCGGTTTCCTCGCCGCGACGCCAGCCCTCGATCATAAAGGGCTCTACACGGACATTCTCAAATCCAAAATCACTTAGAATTTTAACGGCCCAATCGCGCGCACGCGCCTCGGCTTCGCTACCCGCAAGTCTTGGACCCACCTCGGTCGTGAGGCTCTCAACAAGATTGTAAGCTTGAGTCCCGCTGAGCGCGTCATCGCGTAAAGCCTTAGAAATTTCGACATCTTTAGTCTCGAAAGTCACGTCTTGCGCCACCGCGATACCCGATGTGAGCGAGACCGATATTAGGAGCGCGGGTAAGAATAAGGACTGATTTTTCATAAATGAACTCCGACGTATGCCTCAAAACCATAACAAAATAATACTGTGAGAGGACCGATTCGCCGGAACTTTTATCAAACTTGTGCGCCTAAGTTTTACTCACAAGGAGAACAGCAAATGCAGCCCTTAAGACAGTTCGTGGCAGTCGTTTTCGCACTTTGGGTACTTGTCACATCACCCACCGTAGCAGCGGCCACACATATTGCAGCCAGTGGCGAGGGCGTCGTGTTCGTATCGCCAGACACAGCCTCGATCCGAGCGCAGGTCTCCGCGATCAACCAAAATGGGGCGATCGCACAAAAGCGCGTTTCACAGCGGATGGACACGATGCTCTCCGCATTGGACTCATTCTCAGTCGTCGAAGACAGTTTGGACACTAGCGCTCTGTCCTTACAACCCGAGTACCGATGGAACCGACAGACCGAACAGCAAGTATTTACGGGATACAGAGTGACGCGCACGCTGACCTTTAAAACGGACGATCTTGAGGCTGTTGGTGAGGTACTCACTGCGTTGACAGAAGCAGGTGCAACCGAGATTAGTCCACCTCAATTCGAGTCGTCAACGAGCGGGCAAGCGCAAGAATCGGCTTTAGAACACGCGGTCAAGTCGGCGACACGCAAACTCGATGTATTGGCACGGTCTGCAGGTCTGTCACTTCAAAGTATTGCATCCATCGCTGAGGTATCCGCAATCAGTCCGTCGTCGCCTGAGGCGCTGATGCGCACCGGCGTCTCGATGGACGACGCCCGCAACAACTTTGTCATCGGTAATTTGACGTTTAGAGCCGAGGTTCTTGTAAAAGGTGTCGCAAATTAGCTATTTAGCCTTGGACATGCAGTCCTTCACCTCTATTATCTATGCATTAAGGGTTTGAACCTAAAAGGAGCACAAACATGGCAGAACGACGTGTAGACGTGGCGCCCACGCGCTTTGGCGAAGAGACACTCGAAACCAACAAGGTTTTGAAAAATACGTACATGCTGCTCGGCCTCACATTGGCGTTCAGCGCTGTGACCGCGGGCGTTTCGATGGCCCTTAACCTTCCCCCTATGGCGGGACTAGGATTTACGTTAGTCGGTTTTGTATTGTTATTCGTGGTCAATCGAATGGCAGACAGTGCGAAGGGCTTGCCTGCTATTTTCGCCTTCGCCGGCGCAATGGGTGCAGGTTTGGGTCCGATGCTGAATCACTATATGGCGATGCCTGGCGGTCCGAGCCTGGTCATGCAGTCACTCGGCGGCACCGCGCTTATTTTCTTTGGTCTATCCGCCTACGCACTCCAGTCTAAGCGCGATTTCTCATTTATGGGTGGATTCCTGTTTGCTGGATTGCTGATTGCGATTGTTGCGATGTTGGCTAATTTGTTCCTACAAATACCCCTTTTGTCGGTGACCATCTCCGCTGTCGTTGTGATGATTATGTCTGGCTTGATACTGTTCGACACCAGTCGAATCATTCATGGCGGCGAAACGAACTACATTAGAGCGACGGTCGGACTGTACTTAAATATCTACAACTTGTTTGTGCACCTACTTAGCCTGCTTGGCGTGTTCGGTGGCGATGATTAATTCTGGTTTAGACGACGCAAACCCCGGCACGCCGGGGTTTTTTATTTTCGAATGAGCACACTCTCACTTCTCGTTAAAGATGCCCCGGTTAACACGCCGTCAGCCCTTCGTTTTGCGAAGGCGGCTCACGCCCAAGGTGTGGTCGTTGAAAAGGTGTTCTTCTTCGGGCAAGGCGTCCTTCACGCCTTAGACGAGCACGCAGCGGCGTGGAGAGCGCTCAAAGCATTCGCTGGCGTACGTCTGATATTGTGCAGTGCGTCCGCTGAGACGTTTACCCTTGCCCCAGACGACGATTTTGATGTGGAGGGGCTGGGCGAACTGATCGAAGCCGGTCTATCGAGTCACAAGGTCGTTAGTTTTGGCTAGCCCTACTCACTGGTTATTTATTATTACAAGTCCGCCCTATGAACACGGGCTGGCAAGCGACCCTGCGATCGACGCAGTGATGGCGGCAGGTGCATTCGGTCAGAGCGTCAGCCTGCTCTTTTTAGAAGACGGCCTAAGCTACCTCACACCGCTGAGCGAGGCTCCCAAAGGACAGACAGATTTGTCGAAGCTCTTAAAATCCTTACCGCTCTATGATGTTAACGACGTGTATTACGTTGAATCCGCCGCACAAAGTCTCCCACTGGAGACTGTTCTTGAGTGTCAGCCCATCTCAGTCCGCGCTGTGGGTGACCTGGTGACTGCAGCGACGCATGTGGTGACCTTCTAATGCGCGTTCATTTGGTCAATCAACGTGAGAAGCTAAGCGGCGCTATAATGCTCATGATGTCGTCAGACGTTGTGGTCCTCGTAGATACCCAATGCTGCCCAACGGATGCAGAAAGGCTGTCTCAACTCGGCTGTCAGGTCGTCCGTCTCTCACCTGAAGATAACGTCAGTGAAGCCGCATGGGCTAAAACAG
>DGPO01000127.1 GCA_002390485.1 Halieaceae bacterium UBA4438
GTCGTCCCTGCTGGTGAGGCTCGCCAGCGCATGCTGTGCAAGATCGACGCCTCCAAAGCGAGTAACAACTTGATGCTGACAGACCGCAAGGGCAACGCACTCTAAACCGAGGCAGTGGATGGAACAGCTTGACTGGGACGACCTTAAAGTACTTTTGGCCTGCAGCCGCTTTGGGTCTACACGATCAGCGGCTGCAGCGTTAAAGGTCAGTAACAGTACGGTTCACCGAAAGCTGGAGTCACTGGAAGATGCCGTCGAGGGGCGTCTGTTTGATCGGACACCCGACGGCCTTCTCGCCACGGCTTTGTGCGAGGAGCTACTGCCGATCGCCAAAGTTGTTGAGGACACTATTTCAGACGGCCAACTCCGGCTGACGGGCCGCGATGCGCTTCTCGCCGGCAAGCTCAAAGTGTCGTTGGCCAATTTTGCGCCCTTAAATGCAGTTTTGTTCGAAAAACTCAATGAGTTCTCTCTGAGCTACCCGCGCATTCAGCTCGACGTAAAAGCCTCTAATGACGTGGTGGATCTTTCGCGCAGAGAGGCCGATTTTGCCATCCGTGGTTTGCCCGTGGGTGAGCGTCCTCCCCGCGACATCGTGGGCATTAAGCTAGGACTGTTGACGGTGGGTTACTACGTGCATCGCGACCTACTGACCGACGCACGGCTGGGGCGACGTGAACTCACGTATATTAATACGTCAGAGGACATTCCCTCGCAGTTACCCAAGCCGAGTGACCTTGGTATTGCCGTGAAGCACTCGATCGACGGCGGTATCGCCCGATACGAAGCTGTGCTGAATCAGATGGGAGTGGGCGCTCTACCGTGTTTCACGGTGGCGCATGACAGCAACATTATTCGGTTACCCAACACGCTCAGCGTGCCCTACTTCCACGTCTGGCTCCTTTACCACAAGGACCTGCGACAATCCGCACGGGTGCGAGCACTGTTCACGCACCTGTCGAGTCTTGAAGACTCTTGGCCCGACGCCTGGGTTGGGATACGCGCTGAGTAAGACTGGCCCAAAGGTGTGACGATCGCACCCACTACAAATTCTGAACGCCTACTAACCTACACGATGCTCTAATCATCACTCTCTCACCAACCATAGCGGCAGCACGGCTGTTCAGTGGCGAGTTTAGCGGCAGGGCAAAGGCGTGACAGATCTTCTTTTGGCACCTAAACTGCCAAAAAGTGAGCTATTCTTTCTCCCTACTTATTTGAGCCACTACGGAGGCAAGGCCCGTGAACGTCGAGAACAGTGTGATTCCAACACAGACTCAGATGGCAGAATTTCTAATGCCGGGCCCGGACGGGTCGATCTTTATGGTTAATTTGCTGAAGTTTAAAGACCAAGCGAGCTACGAGGACAACCGCGAAACCGAGCTCACCGGAAAGGAAGCTTACGCAATTTACTCCGAGGGTGTGACCAAAACATTGTCGCAGGTGGGCGGTAAAGTCGTTTTTTCAGGTGACGTTAGCCGACTCATGCTAGGGGAAGTTGAAGAGCTCTGGGACTGTGTCGCCATTGCCCAATACCCCTCTCGAGCCTCGATGTTAGAGATGATGCAACTCAAAGAATATCAAGCGATTGCCGTGCATCGAAGCGCAGGTCTTGCCGGTCAGCTTAATATTGAGACGACCGATACCCAGGGTATGTTCTGACGGTAAATGCCCAGTCACACCGCCTTATGCATGATCGCAGTGATAGACGTCGTGACGGTTTGACGCTCAATACGCCGGCTCACGGCGCAAAACCGCTAATCACATTCTCGACTCGATTTCTCGCCGGTTAACGCGGGTGCTCGCATGGGCCTATTAGTGATACAATATATCGCTAATAGCCACGTAAGAGCTCGCGCAGCCCATGACAATGAAGATTAAGTCCGCCGCCGCAGTGTTGTTAGACGCAGAACATCGGTGTGAAGACAGCGGTGTAAAACTCACGAGCCGCAGGAGGCAGGTGCTCAATGCGCTGCTGCAAGAAGATCGCGCTTTGTCTGCCTATGAACTAATGGAAGTGTGCAATCGGGAGAGTAACGAGCCCATGCCTGCCATGTCGGTTTACCGAATATTAAGTTTCTTGGAGGAGCAGTCGCTCGCCCATAAGCTCAGCTCAGCCAATAAATACGTGGCCTGCTCCCACATTACCTGCGCTCACCAGCATTACAGGCGTCCTCAGTTCTTAATTTGCAATGACTGCACGAAAGTACAGGAAGTGGAAGTGAGCTCAGAGGCGCTCGTTGCTATGGAGCAGGTCGCAGAAACCGCAGGCTTTCATCTTGAGAGTCGCCAACTTGAGCTATCAGGCATCTGCAACGACTGTCGAAACAGTCAGTAACGAGAGTTAATAATGAAATTTTCAACCGAAAAAAATCGGCCAATCGCTGATGTAAGCGCTGTCGGACTGTCGTCACTGTGTCTCGTACACTGCTTAATGCTCCCAGTCGTCGTGTCTGTGTATCCAGCGACCATCGCAGTGACACTCAGCGACGAAGTATTTCACCTCTTTATGGTGTTGATGGCCATTCCCATCAGTGTATTCGCATTGTTTTTTGGTTGTCGGTCGCACAAAAGCTATTCAGTTGGACTGACCGGCGCCCTCGG
>DGPO01000085.1 GCA_002390485.1 Halieaceae bacterium UBA4438
TGTCTTCGTAGACACCTATGACCAGGGCAGTCGTGCAGATGCCGTTATTGCCGAACTCAATACTCAGGGACTCGACGCTAAAGTAGCGGTGGAGTCGCGATCTGGAGAGCTCTTTTACCGTGTTCAAGTCGTAGGCATTGGCAGCCGCGCAGACGGTGAAGCCATTGTCACACAGCTCAAAGACGGCGAGTTTAAGAACGCTAAGCTCAAAAGGAGCATCAACTAAAACCCTGTGATGTGTGGCATCGGCAGATGCTCCAACATCAACTGCGTTTTGTCCCAGAGCTCGCCCACACCCAAAGAAATCCACAAAATGACGACCAAAGTGACGCCATGCACCATTTTGCGGCGCCGCTCGGAAATCTTTAAGCGCGCCATAACGTGCCCGGCAGGCTCAGCGAAAACCAATGCGGCGATGACAGTAATTCCCCAGCCTAGGTAAGGGTCGTTGCCCCAAAACGTCTGCACAAAACCGGCATAAAACAATATTCCCGCGACAATGATCGTAAAAAGGTGAGGCATTTATTTTTCCTAAGGTGCACCCAGCACACGCACCACGCTATAACCAGTCATCGAGCGGTGCGGTCAGCGCAGACTGCGTATCGCCAGTATTGACCACCCCGACAGGCTCTACGAGCAGTAGTTTCGCTTCGGTGTCGGCGCGAGGACGATGCAAACAGCCCTTCGGTACGACGACCATTTCCCCTGCATTGAGCGTGACGGAGCCTTCCTTAAAGTCGATGACCAGCGAGCCCTCAAGCACGATAAACGTCTCATCAGTATCAGTATGCTCGTGCCAGACAAACTCGCCCTGAAGGCGCACGAGCTTAAACTGATAGTCATTCATTTGAGCAATGATTTTGGGGGCCCATTGGTCATTAAAAACTGCGAACTTTTCAGTGAAGTTAACGGGTAGGGGAATCTGGCGATTCATAACTGGTCTCCGGTCTCGCGTGAGCGCTTAATTTGCTGGTTCCAAGTTGACTTTGCCAGCGCATAAACCGCTTTATCGTCTGACGCGTTGTGACTAAAGATGGCACCGAGCTTGGTCACTGCCGCAATTGATCGACTGTTCGCTGGACCAATATCAAAAAAAACCGTATCGAAATAGTTAAAACTCAGCGCCAAGAGGGCGCCTTTAATCTCGGCATTCGCACCCGTGCCCCATAAGGACCTCGCGAGGAACGTAAAACCAATACGAATGCTCGCGGTCTCGGCGTCGAGCCCATAAAACCGTGTGGACCCAACAACGCGTTGCGATGATTTTTCGAGAATCGAGTAGCAACCCAAGGTGTTAAGCAATCCACCGTCGAAGAAAAGAGCAAACTTGCCGCGCTGCCATCGGTCTCGCTCAGGGTGCTGCGCCCACACAAGCGGGTCTGCGGCAATGGCGTATAACGATTCGAAATCGTCTTTCGTGGTTGGCAAGAGTAGGAAGTGCGACGTCTCGATCGGGGCCTTGAACACGCCGGTGTTCAATGTCGTACCGCTCTCAACAACCTAGGGGGCTACGCATCATGCAGCTCAGCAATGAGTGCGTTGGCCTCCGCTCTAATTGCAGTCGCGTCAGGACCAATAAGCGTTATGTGGCCCAACTTTCTACCCCGTCGGAACCCTTTACCGTAGGTTTGAATCAGGGTGCGAATGGGCCCTTCGGGCATTCGGCGCGGTAATGCATCGCCCAGCAGATTGACCATGGCCGCGGCCTCGGTAAAGACCGGATTCCTCACCGCCTCACCCATGACGCAGCCGACATGTTGCGTAAACTGGTCAGCACCCAAGGCCCCTATGGTCCAATGGCCGGTATTGTGAACGCGCGGTGCAATCTCATTAACGATCAATCGTCCCTCAGTGACGAAGAACTCCACCGCCAAGACACCCACATAGTTCATTGCCTCCACCAGGCGATTGGCGTAATCAATGGCTTGTTCAGCCATCTCTGGCGCGATGCCCGACGGGACATAGCTGCCTATCAAAATACCGTCGCGCATCGCGTTTTCAGTCATGGGATAGCACGCGGTGCGGCCGTTTTGATCGCGGCCAATGACAATGGCGTACTCGGTCTCGATGGCGATCTCCGCTTCAGCAATGACGGGGTAGGCGTCACCCGGAATCGTATTCAGCGACTGGCTGTTAACGCGCCACTGACCGCCACCATCATAGCCCCCCAACGTGCGTTTACAGCGCATATGCGCACTGGGTAACGCGGCAAGGGCATGGTCCAACTCGCCCGGTGTTTCAACCAAGCGCCAGGGTGACGTAGGAATATTGAGTTGATCGAGCAGCGCTTTTTGCGTGTCACGCTCGCGCAATACCACTAAAGCCTCGTAATTCGGTGCAAGTCCAATCTCGGCTGCACGCCTGAGCATTTCATCGGGCAGACTCTCACGCTCAACGGTAATCGCATGGCACTCAGCCAGGAACACATCTAATTGATCAGGAAAGTAAATCGACCCCAAGCCTTCAACCACTGGGGTCTCGTCGACACACAGGTAGGCCACACTGTAGCCGAGCCTGTTTGCGGCCTCGCCCAACATTTGGCTCAACTGACCACAGCCAATAACACCTAAGCGACCTTTTGACATAACGGCTCTAACGCTCAATCAACAGGATTAATCGGCACACTCGCAGACTGTGCCTCTCGGTAACGATCAAGCGCGGCACGAATAACGGCATCGTCATTTGCCAACATCGCGGCAGCGAATAAGGCGGCATTAACAGCTCCGGGCTTGCCAACCGCAAACGTAGCAACCGGAACACCTTTGGGCATCTGCACGATCGACATGAGTGCGTCGATTCCGTTGAGCACCGTCGCGTCAACCGGGACACCGAGCACCGGTACCGGCGTCATTGCAGCCGCCATGCCAGGCAAATGTGCCGCCCCGCCCGCGCCCGCAATGATGGCTTGAAGACCACGCTCACGCGCTGATCGCGCATAGTCATAAAGACGATCGGGGGTGCGATGTGCGGAGACAACCTTG
>DGPO01000129.1 GCA_002390485.1 Halieaceae bacterium UBA4438
AGCAGGTGCAACAGCAACCGCGGAGCTTCTGGCCCTTGCAGCACATGCGCTCGATGGCGAAATTAAGATGGCGAGAGGCGATCTTGCGGGCGCAATTGAGGCCTTCGAAAAAGGGGTGGCGTTAGAGGACACCAACAACTACACCGAACCTCCTGACTGGCCTCAGTCGATGCGGCTTTATTTGGGAACGGCGTTACTGGCTGCGCAACGCTTTGAGGAGGCCGAAGCTGTTTTCAGGCGGGACCTGGTTTGGCATCAAAATAACGGCTGGTCGCTGTTTGGTTTAATGAAGGCACTCGAGGCGCAGGGGAGGGCAAAGGATGCCGCTGTGATTCAAGAACAATGGTCTTCGGTCTGGTCTCATGCGGATGTAGCGCTATCGATGCCGGTTATTCTCTGAGACGACAATGCGGAGCGATGGGTCAAGTCTGTCGTCGCGTATTGTGCAAACACGAGGTTGAGCGAATAAGTCGGGCCTGCGCCCGTTGGGCCATTCAACGCGCCATAGCCTGGGGCAGAGACCGCCGCACCTCAATAGGTTGTGCTCATTCTTCAGCGCGTACTGAGCGAGCGAATCAGATAAGTGAAATACGGGTAAGCACTGTGGTGGAAAATGTTAAGTGGTGTGGAGTTGTCCTTATGAGTTAACGCCACATTGCTTGAAAAAAGACCGGATAATTGAAAGAGAACAGTACTCAGGAAGGGTTTAGTGATGCGTTACGCAGTGTCGAGCTTCTATTGGATTCTATTGTGTTTTTTTATTGCGCACGTAGACGCCAGTGATCTCGAACCGCCCAATATGACGTTTATACCGCTTGATGCTTCGAAGTCAGAGGGCGAAAACACCGAGCAGTGGTCATTCAATGGTGCTGAGTGGTGGCTGCGGAATACAAACCGCCCAAGTGTATCGGTCTACCCTGCGACAAACGACAGCCCAACAGGCGCGGCCGTACTGGTCATACCCGGAGGCGGTTTTCAATTTGTCTCGATGTCGAATGAGGGCTGGCCTATTGCGGAGCGACTTGCAGCTCAAGGCATAACCGCCGTTGTTTTGAAGTACAGAACGGCCCCAACCCCCAGAAGTGACGACGATTTCTTCGAATTCATGGGACGATTATTTTCGGGGCGAATTGATCCCGAATCGTTGAGGGCGCAACGAGCGCGTGCTGTGTCAGTGGCTAAAGCTGATGCTCAACTTGCCTTGGCATGGATCAATGAAAATGCTGCGCAGTACGCAATCGATTCATCCCGAGTCGGTATATTGGGTTTTTCGGCAGGCGCGATGACCGCAATGGCCGTTGTGCTCGATCCGGACGGCGGTGACCCACCGGCTTTTCTGGGGGCTATTTATGGTGACCTGGGTTCAGTTGCCCCACCGAAAGACCCAATGCCGCTCTTTGTGGCCATTGCATCTGACGACCCGTTATTGGGGCATCAAAGCTTTGGATTAATTGAGGACTGGCACGGCGCTGGTGGTTCAACAGAACTGCATTGGTATCAGGGAGGCGGTCATGGTTTTGGCAGTTTCTCAAAAGGAACGACGAGCGATCGATGGTTTGATCAATTTACAGCTTGGTTGATAGCAGAGGGCTTTACGACCCAGGCGATGTAATTGTTCCGTGGATTCGCTCCGCTGATAGCGCAATATTGCCCGGGATAAACGCCTGAGACGTGCGTGAAGCAGGTGTGGTGTCACGCAGCAGTAAGAATCCCCCGATAGCACTATTGGATACGAGCCTACTGAATGCGCCGAATCACGGCTGTTTTTTGAACCGCTAAAGCGACGCTTGCTCCCTTATTAGGGTAAAAAAGGAAATCGAATACTGATTGAGAGGCTTTATTTCATTGCGGCTTGTTATCCTTGGGCCTCAACGAATGTCGAAGGAGCACATTAATGCTGCGAAAAGGTTTGGCAACCGTTCTTATCGGGCTGGTCGGGAGTACGTTTTATTCATACCCCTTGTTAGCAGATTCACAGTTCGAATCAGTGACAAAAAACGAGGCCTTCAGGGCACAACTTAATTTGCCGGAAGGCGCAGCGTTTGCGGCGTTAGAGCAGGGGCACACCTACTACCGAACGGCGAATATTAAAGATTGTAAAACGCCCGATGTGCTGGTTCATGGGTTTTCTGTGCCCTCCTATATATGGGATCCGACCTTCGACTTCCTGGCATCAAAGGGTCGCTGTGTTGTGACGCTGGATCTTTATGGACGGGGTTTTTCAGATAATCCGGATGTTGAATACACCGACACGCTTTTTGCTCACCAAGTGCTCGAATTGCTTGACCACTTAGGTCTGGAGAAGGCGTCATTGTTTGGACTCTCCAATGGTGGGCGCGTCGTCAGCCAGGTGGCTGGAATAGCGCCTCTGCGGGTAGAGCGCCTGATCTACGTGGCCTCCTCAGGCTTTGGTGATGCGCGCCGAGCGGATGATACTCGCGTTACCAAGACCGAGATCGCCGAGCTCATTGCCCAGTACCCTGACCTTCCCGCGGGACAACTGTCCGACTTCAAAGACCCGTCACAATTTCAAGATTGGGACGATCAGTATGCGGCGTTACTGGCTTACAAGGGTTTCGCCCGAGCGCTGATCTCGACGCGAAAGAATCACGACTCAACGGAGCTCGATCGCATTCATGCGATGCTTCAAGACGCCGATATTCCCGTCGTGACCATTTGGGGTGACAGCGATACCGTCGTGGTTTATGAGCGCTTTGCTAAGAAAATAGCGCGGCTACTGCCCAAGCGGGTTGAACACGTCGTCCCTAATTCGGGCCACTTACCTCATATGGAAAATCGGATCGTTTTCGAGGCGATTCTTGAGAAAAGTCTTGGGTTGTAACATCGCCTTTATGCCTAAGGCGTGTGGGCGCCGACTCGGCGCAGTCATTAAAAAATTCGAGGTCGCTGACCATGATTAATACGACTCATTTGCACCGGGGTGTGATCAGCGGGCTGATGTTTGCTGCAACGGCCTTGTGCTTGCCCGTACTGGCCGATGAACCCAGCTCGTCACCGCCGATCGCCTTTGTCGGGGGGCAGCTGCTGGACGGCTATGAAGCGCCCGCTATTCCAGACGGCGTGATTGTCTTTGAGGAGGGCGTCATTACCCAGCTGGGTCCGAAGG
>DGPO01000103.1:0-762 GCA_002390485.1 Halieaceae bacterium UBA4438
GGGTCTACGGTCGCTTGCAGTTGACCACTGGGGTCGGTTGACGACCTCTGATGGCGGGTGATGTTGTGTTGATTGATTACTTAGTGGCTGCGGCGTTGGCTATTTCTGGCATGTTGGCACTGCTTGTTTTGGGTGGTGACATTATTCAGATGAACACACAAGCGAGGGAATACTGGCAAGCGAAAAGCGCGCTCGCCGATTTTGAGGCGCGATGGCAACTGTCAGGGTCCCCGATGCCTACCGGATCGTTCTGCGAGGTATCCAGTGACGGGTGGGTGACCGATTGGTGTAGCTCCGAGCAGGTCGAAACCTTGCCCAATGTCTGTGTCTTTTCTCACTCCGACACCTCTTTGGTGAGCATGAGCTGGGGACTCGAAGGGTGTGACGCGGCGCAATCACTGTCGGTGAGTCGGGGCTTTTGAGGCGAGCCTGCGCACCTGCGCGCCGTCGGCGGGCATTTGGTTTTGGCCTCACTGATCTGATGATCTCGCAAGCGCTGGGGTTGCTACTCACCGGGACGTTGCTGGGGCTGGTCTCTGGGGTATACCGGAACGCTATGGTCTCAGAGGATGCAGCGCAAACCGCGGCGCGAGCGTATTTTCTAATCGACATCCTCAGTCACTGGATCAGCCAAACTGAAGGGCAAGTGGGTCAGCCCGCCTCGGATCAGCCGTTTTCCGATCCTTGCGAGACGCCGGAGCGAATGCCGATGAGTCTCGCAAGGCCTGGGATTGTTCTTATCAATGCCGCGACGGTGCCCTG
>DGPO01000103.1:786-4441 GCA_002390485.1 Halieaceae bacterium UBA4438
GCGACGAAAATACCGTTAACGGCACTGCTGCTTGACCGTCGGTGGGTTTGCAATGGTCAGTGCAAGGGGCCAGGGTTTTATGGGTTTATTCCCGCTTGTAGTTCCTTAGAGCCGACGGTGCTCTGGCGCGCGTCACCCGTCCCTCCTGAGGGATGTGTGGGTGGCGATACGGTCTACCAAATTCAACGATCTATTATCTACTCGCGACCTTATTCGTGGCGCGTGGACGATGGTTTACCCGCAATCATGTTGCGCGAGCAAGCAACCGAGCCAGACGCCCGCTGGTTGCGGTCGTCAATGTTGGCACCAGAGATCCTTGACTGGCAAATAGACTGTGTTGCTGGTTGCGCGCAAGAACGTCAGAGGGCGAGCCCACTCTGGGGTTATAAGTTGCGATTCTTGGCGCAAGGACGACACCTGTCACAGTTGGTCGAGCGGACAGTGGCGCTGTCCGCCAAAGTTCATGAGTAATTATCCGAAGACGAGTCTCTCTGTCAGAAGCGGCGATCAAGGCATGATCACGACACTAACGGTGGTTCTCCTCATGTCGGTTTCTTTGCTCATTCTTCTTGGACCCTTCGCGCTTGCACACACGACATGGCTTCTGAGTCAGGGGTGAGGGTAACACCGTGCGACGAGCCTTCTGAGTCGGTGGTCTGGCGTTGCTTGTTGAGCAGATTCTGTGGATAGCGAGGTACAGCCTTAGTTTCGACTCAACTTGCGAGGACGCGAACGTCAATAATTACCTTTTTGTATCATCGCTTGACTTCAATTAAACGGATAAAGACACTACGTCCCGTCACGCGAACGGCAACGGTTACTGATGAGTACCCTCATCCTCTGGCCTACCTTAATGACGGGATAGTTATTTGGGCTGTTTGCGGGTTCCGTCAGTGCCTCGTTTTTAGAAGCGATGCACGTCCGGGCTCGACACTGCGCTACCTCGCAGGACGACCGCCGAACACGGGTTTCGTGATCGCTGTTCTGTGAGTTATCCGGAGCGATCCGGCCAGTGGTTCGTGCGACAGACCTCGGTGCGCACGCTAGGAGTCCATTTGTCTCGCGTTGTCACCGTTAGGAATAGACACGGAGAGAGCGAGAACATGGAACAACTTTCAGGCGGCGACATGATCGTCCGCGCACTCGAAGACGAGGGCGTGGAATATATTTTTGGCTACCCAGGTGGCGCGGCGTTGCACATTTACGACGCCATCTTTAAGGCTGACTCAGTACCCCATATTTTAGTGCGCCACGAGCAAGCGGCGACCCACGCGGCCGACGGCTATGCGCGTGCGACGGGCAAGCCGGGTGTCGTGCTGGTGACCTCCGGTCCCGGCGCAACCAATGCCATCACCGGCATTGCGACGGCCTATATGGATTCGATCCCTATGGTGGTGATCTCGGGTCAGGTGCAGAGTCACCTGATCGGGGAGGATGCGTTCCAAGAGACCGACATGGTGGGCATCTCACGTCCCATCGTGAAGCACTCGTTTATGGTGCAACGGACCCAAGATATCCCGAGCATCATTAAAAAAGCATTTTTTATCGCGACCACAGGGCGGCCCGGGCCGGTTGTTGTGGACGTGCCAAAGGATTTGACGCACCCCGAACATAAGTTTGACTACGACTACCCCGAGACGGTCTCGATGCGTTCTTATCAGCCTTCGGTTAAGGGGCACTCGGGGCAGGTTCGAAAAGCGGCGCGGTTGCTGCTCAACGCCAAGCGCCCGGTGATTTATGCGGGCGGCGGGGTCATACAGGGCGAGGGCAGCGAGCTGCTGACCGACCTGGCGCGAAAGCTGAATTACCCAGTCACTAACACCTTAATGGGTTTGGGCGCTTACCCTGCGACAGATCGTCAATTTCTGGGCATGCTCGGCATGCACGGGTTTTACGAAGCCAATATGGCCATGCATCACAGTGATGTGATTCTTGCGGTGGGGGCACGTTTTGATGACCGTGTCACGAATACAGTCAGCAAGTTCTGTCCGGGCGCCAAAATTATCCATATCGATGTAGACCCTGCATCGATTGCGAAAATTGTCCCGGTGGATCTCCCTATCGTGGGCCCGGTGACGACCGTTTTGAAAGACTTAGACGCTCAAATTGATCAGCACATAGCCGCTTCAGACCGGGTGATACCGGACGTAGAGGCTATTGCAGAGTGGTGGGCACAGATCGACAGCTGGCGTGCAGCGCACGGGTTGTGGCACGGACGCCGTTACGGCGAGTCCGATTTTATTATGCCGCAAGATGCGATTAGGGCGCTCTATGAGGCGACACGTGGCGAGGCTTACGTGACTTCAGACGTGGGGCAGCATCAAATGTTTGCCGCGCAGTACTACAAGTTTGACTACCCGCGACGATGGATCAATTCGGGTGGCTTGGGCACGATGGGTTTTGGTTTGCCAGCTGCCATGGGCATCAAACTGGCGCTGCCAGATGCCGAGGTGGCATGCGTCACGGGAGAGGGCAGTATTCAGATGAATATTCAAGAGCTCTCTACCTGTGCCCAGTACGACGTTCCCGTGAAAATCGTAAACCTAAGAAACAACTATTTAGGCATGGTTAAGCAGTGGCAAGACATGCAGTACGACAGTCGCTACTCGGAGAGTCATTATGCGAGTTCGTTGCCTGACTTTGTGAAGCTTGCTGAAGCTTACGGCCATGTGGGCATACAGGTTAAGGACAAGGCTGATCTTGAGCCGGCTATGCGTGAGGCCTTTGCGATGAAAGACAGACTCGTGTTTCTCGACATTTTTGTGGAGCCTCATGAGCACGTTTACCCCATGCACGTGGCGCCCAGTGGCGCAATGAAAGACATGTGGCTCAGTAAGACGGAGAGGACCTAAGCATGAGACGTATACTGTCCGTTTTAATGGAGAATGAACCGGGTGCTTTGTCACGCGTGGTCGGTTTGTTTTCGCAGCGCGGCTACAACATTGAAAGCTTGAACGTGGCACCGACCACCGACCACACGCTGTCTCGGCTCACGCTGACGACCCCTGGCGATGACCTCAAAGTTGAGCAAATTACCAAGCACCTCAATAAGCTCGTGGATGTGGTGAAGGTGGTCGACTTGACTGAAGGTGCGCATGTTGAGCGCGACATGTTACTGGTTAAAGTCCGCGCAGTGGGTGCGCAGCGCGATGAAGTGAAGCGTACGACCGACATTTTTAGAGGCCAGATTGTTGATGTTGGGCCTGCGACCTACATTGTTCAGCTCACGGGTCCGATTGATAAGCTGGACTCCTTCCTCGCCGCTTTGGGAGAAACTGAGATTCTTGAGGTGGTGAGGTCCGGTGTTGCCGGCATGGCGCGCGGCGAAAAAATCTTGTCAGTATGAGTATGANNGGTGTTGGGCGTGGCCGTTTTTGGTGCTCTAGCCTCTGATTAGGACTGCTCGGCCGTTCTGACGACGTGCAGCGCCGCTCTGCCGCATTTTGCCGCTGCCTCAATTGACCGAGACGGCGCAGTTGCTAACCTCCACTTTCTACCCTTTTCTTTGCGGTGTGTAATGAATTTTTCGCGTTATCGATCGATCACCTTAGGCCTGACAACCTCAATTTTGCTATCTGCAGGGCTAGTGAACTGCGGTGGAGGCGGTGGTGGCAGCACCAGCGTCCCTCCGGTTGTTGTAGAGCCAACGCCACCC
>DGPO01000103.1:4488-4886 GCA_002390485.1 Halieaceae bacterium UBA4438
ACCTTGTCAGGTGAGGCTGAAATGCGCGTTGAGCAGGGCTCAGAATTTACAGACCCCGGTGCATCGGCAAACGATGAAACCGACGGTGAGGTCAGTGTTGCTGTCTCTGGCACGGTTGACGTGGCGACGGCCGACACTTACACATTAATTTATTCAGCAACCGATGCTGCGGGAAACGAAAGTACGGTTGAGCGTGTTGTGACCGTCTCTGACACGACGCCACCGACGGTGACGTTGAACGGCAGTGGCTCGATGACGCTTGAGAGCGATGCGGCTTATGCTGAGGCGGGCGCTATTGCGAATGACAGTGTGGACGGAACGCTGGACGTGGTTATTACCGGCGCTGTTGGAAGTGCCGCAGGCACCTACACACTGACCTATACGGCCGTGGATGCAGC
>DGPO01000039.1 GCA_002390485.1 Halieaceae bacterium UBA4438
AGCAGCGTTTTGGGAACCCTCTCTATACTGACGTTTGCTGAACTGACATGTGAATCCTCAGCCATTGTATTCAGCACCGTCAGCATCCCCATAGTCAGCACCGCAGCGCTCAGAAGTGTGACCCAGCCAGATCGTCCCCATAAGGCTCTTCTCCAAGGCTGCATCGCACCATCCCTCAACAGACACGCCAGGTAACGACTTGCGCCAACATCAGTAAGTGCGCTCAACCGCACCCAGATTGGCGTAAATAGTTTTTGTCTGAGTAAAGTGCTCAATGGTCTGCAGTCCATTCTCCCTGCCGATACCTGACTCCTTGTAGCCTCCAAACGGAATCTCTGCCGGCGTGATGTTGTACTCGTTGATCCAGACAATACCGGCTTTAAGCGCGTTCGCAACGCGATGAGCGCGTGCAAAGTTCTGGGTGAAGACGGCGGCGGCGAGACCAAATCGGGTCTCGTTAGCACGTGCCACCACAGGGTCCTCGTCACTAAACTTGAGAACCGTCATCACAGGGCCAAACACCTCCTGAGTGACCACAGGATGGTCGTCACTGTGGGCAACGACCACTGCCGGAGAGACAAAATACCCGTCGGTCGTTGTGCCCGTGGTGCCGCCACAGAGGAGATCGACCTCCGACGAGGTTCTGACCTGCTTCACGTAGTCGATTACTTTGTCGCGCTGTTGTGCCGAGACCAACGGTCCCATTTGGGTCTCAGGATCAAACGGATCGCCCAATACAATGGCGCAAGATCGCCGCACAACCTCGTCAACAAACGAATCAAAAATTGCTTCATGAACAAATACACGGGTGCCGTTGGAGCACACTTGGCCCGTTGAATAAAAATTACCCGCAAGCGCCGCATTCACCGCGCTTTCGAAATCACAGTCGTCAAAAATTACAATCGGTGACTTTCCACCCAGCTCTAAGGTGACCTTTTTGAGCGTCTGCGCCGCCATTGCCGCAACACGCTTCCCCGTAGCCACCGAGCCCGTCAAAGAGACTTTCGCCACGTTCGGATGCTGGACCAGCGCGGCACCCACGTCGCCAGCACCTAAAACCACGTTAAATACACCCTCTGGCAGACCCGCTTCTCGATAAATCTGGGCAAGCCTTAAGGCCGTCAGTGGTGTGACCTCCGACGGCTTAAAGACCATCGTATTTCCACACGCTAACGCGGGCGCCGACTTCCAGAGTGCAATTTGAATGGGGTAGTTCCACGCGCCAATTGCGGCGCATACACCCAAAGGCTCTCTGCGCATAATGGCGAAGGCTTCCGGTGGCAAATCGACCTGTGAGCCCTGCAAGCTTTGAGTCACACCCGCATAGTACTCGAGCACTTCAACACCGCTGATGACGTCGACCGCTGAGGTCTCTTGAATGGCTTTTCCAGTATCCAAGGTTTCAAGTTCCGCCAACTCCTGGTTCCGCTCGCGCAACAGCACCGCAGCGCGTCGCAAAATGGCGCCGCGCTCGGCCGCGGGCGTCTGTGACCAAGCGAGGAATGCCTGCTCGGCCGCCGCTACTGCCGCGTCTACCAGCGCGGGATCTGCAACCTCGACGTCGCAGATAACATGGCCTGTTCCCGGGTGCTGAGTTTGAAAAGTGGCGCCCGAGTTCGAGCTCACAAACTGACCATTCACGAAGCTTCGCTGTCGCTCCAGCGTGGATTGTTGATGGTAAAACCGGGAGGGCTCTGTCGTACTCATGGACTCATCTCATTCTGCGTTGGTGGTCAGACCGAGCAATGATTGCACAGATTCGACCACGCGTCCGAGCCCTTCCTGCACCGTGCGTGTGTTGACCCATGCGCCAGCAACGTATTAGATGCATCACGAGACGTACGCCCAAGATCCTCTGCGTGCGCACCGATGAAGACATAATAAGAGAGACGACAATGAGCGACACTTCTGAGCCCAATCAAGAGCAGAACCAAGAACAAAATATGCGTCGGGTTGCGATGACCTCGCTTGCGGGTACCAGTATCGAGTGGTACGACTTCTTCCTTTACGGCACGGCAGCCGCGGTGATTTTTCCAAAGGCGTTTTTTCCGCAAGATCTGCCCACCATGGTTCTCCTGATTATTAGCTTCAGCACCCTGGCGGTCGGATTTTTAGCGCGACCGTTGGGCGGCATTGTCTTTGGCCATTTCGGAGATCGAATCGGGCGCAAGCGCACATTGGTCGTTGCACTGATGATGATGGGGGTTGCGACAACTCTGATCGGTCTCTTACCAACCTATTCCTCCATTGGCATTGCTGCGCCGCTTATGCTCGTTGCTCTGCGATTCGTTCAGGGATTTGCCATTGGTGGGCAGTGGGGTGGCGCCATGCTACTGGTGACCGAGAGCGCACCGGCGGACCAGCGGGGCTGGTATGGCGCCTATGCGCAAGCCGGAGCACCCATTGGCGTCATTCTTGCAAACCTTGCATTTATTGGGGTGAGTAGCTCGATGAGTGATGAGGCCTTCATGGACTGGGGTTGGCGGCTTCCGTTTATTGCCAGCATTGTGCTGATTGGCATCTCCATGTACATCCAACTCAAGATCGAAGATACCGAGGCATTTAGGTCCTTAAGCGATGCGCAAACAGACAGCGACACTGCACCGCAAGTGGTAGAACGCTCACCCGTCATCGTGGCGATTCGCAAGTACCCAAAACGTATCATGTTGGCCGCAGGTGCTTTTTTGTCCGTTCAGGTCACCTTTTACATTTTAATCGCGTTCGTCATCGCTTACGGCATGAACTCCCCCTCCGTTGAACTCTCACGCGACACGATGCTCACCGCAGTGCTGATTGCAGCCGCCTTTATGGTGCCCACTCAGTTCTACTTTTCGGGTCTATCCGATCGAATAGGTCGCAAGAGTGTCTATCGCTGGGGTGCAATTCTCACCGGCGTTTGGGGCTTTGCCCTGTTCCCACTGATCGATACCGGCAGCCCTATTCTGATCTGCGTCGCAATTACCATGGGTCTCTTGTTTTTGGGTATGCAGTACGGCCCTCAAGCAGCCTATTTCACTGAATTATTCAGCACCGAGGTCCGTTACTCAGGCGCGTCGTTAGGCTATCAAATCGGTGCGATTGTCGGCGGTGCACTTGCACCAACGATCGCTGTGCTCTTGTGGAATAACTTCGGCATCTTCTACGTGTCGGTCTACATCCTGATCGCAGCGTTAATGACTTTATGGTCACTCTCACAACTCGAGGAAACAAAAGGCAACAGTCTTTAGTGGGTCCCGACTGGGGTGACTCAGCGGGGTGATGAGTCGCCGCAGGCGCTCATCGCCTCACGAGATTAAGGCACAAGATCGTAACCGGGGTAGCTCCTGAGCGGGGCACTTATCCACGACTAAATCGAGACCCTGATTAAGCGCGTCAGTCTCGGCCGCAACGTTGCGAACGCCCAGCTGCGTCCAAAGGACGGATGCGCCTATGGCCACCGTTTCACTGACGATAGAAGGTAGCGCGGCGCCTTCTCTAAACACATCGACCATGTCAATGGCATGCGGTATGTCAGACAGCCGTGCAACCACCATCTGACCTTGCAGTATTTGCCCTGCCAGACCCGGATTGACGGGTGTCACTTGAAAACCCTCTTCGAGCAGAAATGCCAAGACTTTGTAGCTGGGTCGGTCAGGCTTGTGGCTCGCGCCGACCAGTGCGATGTGCGCCACCCGTGTCAATACGTCAGCGAGGTCCCTGTCGCGCTCTATGAGCACGTGCTTAGCGCCACTCGGGTGATCGCTTGTCAAAGAATGCTTTGACGCCCTGCTTTGACTCATCCGACGTCATCGCCTGCACCATCACACGATTTGCGTGCTCAAATGCGTCGTTCAACGGCATTTCGATTTGCGTATAAAACGCCGTTTTCCCATCACGAATACTTTGAGGGGACCGCGATGCAATCCGCTCAGCTAACTGGCGCGTTTCCTCAACAACATTTTCAGGAGCGACGTGGCGATTGATCAGTCCAAAACGCTCAGCATCTTGAGCACCGAAAAACTCACCGGTCAGGGCCATCTCGAGCGCGTGTTTCCGAGAAAGGTTTCGGCCAATACCCACCAACGGCGTCGTGCAAAATGCACCCAGGTTGACTCCAGGCGTACAAAAGGACGCATTCGAGCTCGCAATGGCAAGATCGCATGAAGAGACCAGCTGACAGCCTGCGGCAGTAGCGGTGCCCTCAACGCAGGCAATAACGGCTTTGGGACCGTGAACAATACGCTGCATCATTGTCGCGCAGAGCTCGAGTATGGAGAGTACACGCGCTTGCCAGGCCGCTTTGGATTCCTCCGGACGCTTCGCCATCTCGCTGAGGTCGTGCCCCGCCGAAAATACTGGGCCTTTCGCTGCGATCACAATACAGCGAACCTCGTCAGTGGCATACGCCATCTCAAGCGACGCGGTGACCTCGGTCAGCATGTCGCTCGAAAGTGGATTGCGTTGTTCTTGATTGCTGAGCGTGAGCCACAGCACACCACGTTCTATTTTTTTTTCGATCAACGCCGTCTTCATCGGTCGTCTCCCAAATCCTTAAGACTTCGATTTAACAGAAGAATGCGCTCAGAGGCAAAGCTCAGGGACGATTAAGCAGTTCAGCGACGCTGCTGCCACGCGGCGGCGGCGACCTTGTCGCCACCCAGGGTCATAATCTGACCCATCCGCCGTCCCAGCATGGGGTAGTTCGCACTCTCTCCCGAACTAATCAGCTGCTCAGCATAGGCCTCAGCACTCGTCAAATAACGCTCGGTCGCAGTCTTATCGCCCGCCGTCACACTGTGTTTAATCAAATTGCCATAGGCGCGCAAACTCATTCCTATCTGCTCTGGGTAGGCACGGGGAATAGATAACAACAAGTCGGTGGCTTCCTGAATGTTACCGACTTTTAGATGCGCGGTGCCCAACCAGCCCATGGCCTCAACGATGAATTCTTCACGTCCACGGGTGTAGTGCAGGGATCGCTCAAGTACGGGAATGACATCGCGCCAACGACCGTCCTGACTCAACAAATTCGCCAAGTTGATCTGACTTTCTCGGTTGTGTGGATAAAGTTCGTTAAGCGCTTCGAGGTGGTAATACTGCGCCTGCTTGTTCTTTAAATACCGCGCTAAAGCCGCCATCTCAAAATGCAGTTTCCAATCGCCGACACCCTCTGTTAACACGCGCTGTCGTCGTCGAACAACGTCTTTAGGCTCGCCAACCTCGCCCTGAACTTTGGACAATTCAATGGCGAGAAAGGCTAGGTAGTCCTGATAATTGCTTTGCCCAGGGAAGGGGGGTTGGTCCGCCATACCCTGAAGATTTTCAATGTTCTCAACGGTTTCATGGTTAGGAAACCCAATCCGGGCGGCGACCTCGTCGTTGCTCAGCGTTGCACGCGGCGCGCTGGCTGCGAGATGACGCGCTATTGCTCGAGAAAACACCTTGGCGAGCACTGCATTGCCCTCAAAGTCGTAGTGAACGTGTTCTACCAGCAAGTTCCAACCTGGCGAGTATGGCGCGCTCGCTTGATCAAAAGCCTTGAGGCTATGGACAAAACTGACTTGGTCTTGAGGGTAGTCTGCTGCCACGCGCTCAATTGTGGCATTGATGCGTGTATCGGCTCTGAATCTGAGCCCATCAAGGTCGAGTGCGCGCTCATAGTGGACGCGCGCTACTGTGTATTGACCCTGCTTTTCAAGACTGGTCCCCAACTGGAAGTGCGTATCTGCATGCCCATCATCAAGGAGCAGTGCCTGCTGCCAAAGGTCTTGAGCGACACGCCATCGGCCGTTGAGTGCTTGCGCGCGCGCTTGATCACGCAGGGAATCAAACTGTGCTCGGTCGCGCTGAGAAAGGTCATTGGCTGCGACGGATAAAAACGGCGCTGACTGCCGCAAATTGACGGGCACCGTCGACAAAACAACATGCATACCCTTGGCGTTGAGCGCGTCGACAATGTCTCGGAGATTTTCTTCAAAGTGATCGTACACGGCGGCCATCCGCGGATCGCTCTCAGGCACAGCGTTATCGACAAACATCTGCATGCCCTGCCATTCGAGATCGGCCTTCGCGTCTGAGCGCTTAACCTCATTAAGTGAGCGGTCAAAAAGCTGCCAAAGGCGGGTGCGTTTCAGCGCTTGTAGGGTCCTGATACCGGTCATACTCGATAAAAAATTCTGGTTAAATGTGCCCGGTCCATAAGGTCCTACGACCTCGTTATTGCCCATCAACACAACGGCCACGTCAGCCGAGTTCGAAGGCAGCGTGTTAGCCACCTCATAGACCACATGCGAGTTCACGGAAGTCATGGCCGTATTGACGACCTCGACGTGTTTATTGGGAAACAGGGCATTGAGCTGCGTCGCCAAAAGTCGATCAACACCGTGGTTTTTGTGGGGAAAACCCATCGCTGCCGAACCACCCAGCACGTAAACGCGAAGACGATCGTCGTGATCCGTCTGCTCGAACGTGTTTTGCAGCGGACCCACATTGAGTGACGGTGGATAAAACTGATCCGCAAAATCGGGGTTCTCTTGAAAGTAGGATTGACCGTCAATATCGATCGTATTGAAGTACTCGTAATGGGTGCCCACACCTGCGACACGCAGGGCCAATTCGAGCACTATAAAAAATAACAGCGGTATGACCACAACCGTTATGATCGTAAACAACGTGTTTCGTGTGTTTGACACTGAACATTATCCTTTGACGATGCGTGATACCTTAATCAACGCACCGAAGTTTCCCTAGAGCGGCGATAGTTAACCTGCAATGACACAATCAATCAACGTGCTTGGCCTCTCGGCTTTTTATCACGACAGTGCAGCGGCACTATTGGTCGACGGTAAAATCGTAGCGGCAGCACAAGAAGAGCGTTTCACGCGAAAAAAACATGACGCCGCGTTTCCTGCCAATGCGGTCGCTTACTGTCTCGAGGAAGCGGGGCTGAGCCTGGCTGAGATTGATTACATTACCTTTTACGACAAGCCTCTGGTGAAGTTTGAACGACTGCTGGAGACTTATCTCGCCTTTGCACCCAAAGGTTTTCGCTCGTTCGTCATGGCCATACCGGTCTGGTTAAAAGAGAAACTCTTTTTAAAAGTGACACTGAAACGTGAACTGGCCGCCTTATCAGGGCTGGAGCAGACAGCCTTACCGCCACTGCTATTTCACGAACATCACGGCTCACACGCCGCATCCGCCTTCTATGCCAGCCCGTTCAAGAAAGCAGCGGTGCTCTGCCTCGACGGGGTTGGGGAGTGGGCGACAAGCTCGGTATGGCTGGGCGATGGCTCGACACTGATACCGCAATGGGAAATACGCTTCCCACACTCCTTAGGGCTGCTGTATTCGGCATTCACCTACTACACCGGCTTCAAGGTCAATTCGGGGGAATACAAACTCATGGGGCTCGCGCCCTATGGAGAGCCCAAGTACGTCGACCTCATCAAAGCCCATCTCATCGATATAAAGCCCGACGGAACGTTTCGTTTGGACATGCGCTATTTTAATTACGCGACCGGCCTGACGATGACCAATCGCCGCTTTGATGCCTTATTTGGTGGTCCACCTCGAAAGCCTGAGGCTGAGCTGACTCAGCGCGAGATGGACATCGCCGCATCCATCCAACTGGTAACCGAAGACATTGTATTAAAGCTTGCCACGACGATTCATAAAGAGCTCGAAGTAGATCACCTGTGCCTCGCCGGCGGTGTTGCGCTTAACTGCGTGGCCAATGGTCGACTCGAGCGCGAGGGACCCTTCGAGCAGATTTGGATACAACC
>DGPO01000038.1 GCA_002390485.1 Halieaceae bacterium UBA4438
TCTCATGCCCCTTTGGCAATGAGGGTGTGTCTTCGATTACGGTAATCCAGAGATCCAAAATACGATCGTCGGCAGTTTCAAAAACGCTCAAATCCGAGTCGAGTGTGAACGTCAGACTGCCACTTGGCTCGATAACAATGTCGCGCGATCCAGTGCCCACGCTCGCCAGGAGCGAACCGTAGCGCCAGTTCAATCGCTCGTTGTCGGTCGACCTAAACAGGTGTTCGCTGGTGACAGTGACCGATACGGTGCCCGCGGCTTCCGACACAGTAAACGTGAAAGGTTGCTGAACGCGCTTTGCCTCGAGTAACGCGGGGTGCGGTTCTCGATCGGGAAAGACTAATCCATTGATACAAAACTGCCTGTCATTAATGGTGTCCCCAAAATCGCCACCGTAAGCGAAGTAGTGAACCCCTGCTTCATCGTATTTTGATAAGCCTTGATCGACCCAGTCCCAAATAAAGCCCCCCTGAAGCCGCGGATGCTTCCGAAATGCATCCCAGTAATCGGAAAAGTTACCCAGGCTGTTTCCCATGGCATGCGCGTATTCACAGAGAATGACCGGCCGTGCGCCCTCCTCGAGCGCCTCTTGCAGCGCAGCCCATCGCGTAATGCTGTGCGCAGGACGACCGAAGGGGGATGGCATGTCGTCGTCGACGCGCGCATACATTGGGCAAATAATATCGGTAGCTGCAGTATCTGCGCCACCTCCCTCATACTGAATGGGGCGTGACGGATCAGCCTCGCGAGTCCACGCATACATCGCATCGTGGTTTCGTCCGTAACCGGATTCGTTCCCTAACGACCAAATAATGATGCTCGGATGATTATAGTCGCGCCGCACCATGCGACTCATCCGGTCAAGATAGGCTGCTGTCCACGCGTCGTCGTCAGACAAGCGACTCATCGGAATAAGTCCGTGTGTCTCAATATTAGCCTCATCCACGACGTACATGCCCAAGCGATCACAGAGCGCGTACAACCCCGTCTGGTGAGGATAGTGCGAGCAACGGATGGCATTGAAATTATGCTGCTTCATCAATCGAATATCGGCTTCAACCTGAGCCAGTGATTCGACATGCCCCGTTTCAGGGTGATGCTCGTGCTTATTGACCCCGCGGATCATCAGTGGCTTTCCGTTGAGAAGTAGCTTGCCGTCAACAATCTCGCTGGTGCGAAATCCAATGGTTGCTGCCTCGCACTCGCTCAATTCACCCTCACTATCGAGCAGTGACACGACCAGCCGGTACAGCGTTGGCCGCTCCGCACTCCAAGGACTCACAGAGGGAACCTCAAGGGCCATATGAACACGGTCCTTGTAGCGTCCACGCTCGTCCACAGCTGGCGTGCCTATTGGCTGCTCATGACGGAGCACTTGCACCCCGTTTTGATCAAGCAGACAGACTTGAGTACGACCGGAATGAGGTCGATTACACAGCACCTCGACCTTCAAAATACCAGCCTGATAGTGCTCATCGAGGGTGGCAGTCACCCGCAGGTCAGTGATGTGAATCCGTGGCTTAAAGAGCAGGTGTACGCTGCGATAAATCCCAGAAAGATTCCACATATCCTGATCTTCTAGGTAGCTACCATCACAGAGACGCAGGACCATGACAGCCAGCTGATTATCCCCCTGGTGGACCAGAGCACTAATGTCGAATTCAGCGGGCAGTCGACTGTCTTGCGAATAACCTGCGAGTTGCCCGTTGCACCAAACGAAGAAGGCACTGTCTACACCGTCAAAAACAAGCCGAACCTGATCCCCCAGGTCCTGCTCGTCGAGGAAAAAATCACGACGATAGCAGCCCGTTGGATTTTGCTCGGGAACCCGAGGCGGTGTTACAGGAAAAGGGTATTTAACGTTGGTATAAACCGGCCGCCCATAACCTTGGAGCTGCCAATTGCCCGGTACCTCGACCGTGTCTGCCGACACTGCTGTAGACGGCCAATCGTCAGGAACGTCGTTGGGCGATGAAAAGTACTCAAACTGCCATGAGCCGTCTAACGAACGCCGAGAAGTCGAGGGCACACTCGTTTCAGCGTCTGCGCTCGTCCGCCAACTGTGTAATGGCGAGTGCGCCGCTAGACGTTGCCAGCCGGTCACTTCTGGCGTTTGCCAGAACGCCAAGGCCCTCACGTGAGAAAATGGCTGGTGCATCTGAAAAATCACTCGTCCTTAGTGGCGAATAAATACCCCCAGCGTAACGCAGAGGTCAACACGACAATTCGTTAGGGATTACCCTTATGCACATCTATGCGCATCATTAGCGCCTCGAAACTATCTGATCATCGTTTTGCGAGCAATAGTCGTCCGACAGGCATGTGTTGATCAGTCTGTTCTTACCTTTCGCTTTGGACTTGCCCTACCCCACCCCAGAGGCGCGAACAACGGCACACTAAAAACTAAACACAGACTCATACCGTATTGAAAAAGAGAGGCGACACATCTGTCGCAATTAGGAATACCGCACACTTACCGACCGGTGTGGTCAGCGGACACGAGACGATAACTATGGACACCGACTTCAAGCAATTTACCGGCTGGAAATACGCAATAACCGCAATCGCGCTCTTTTTGCCCTGGTGCGCCGTCGCAGAGATCGAAGAACAGTACCCTCCTTTTGATGCAATGGACGTATTTGAGCTTGAGTGGGCGTCAGATCCCCGGGTTTCACCGGACGGTCAATCCATTGTTTATGTTCGACGGTCCTTTGAGATCATGAGTGATACGGGACGAGCTGATCTTTGGGAAGTGTCCGTGGACGGAGACTTCCACCGGCCGCTCAGTGCAGGCTCAGGACGAAGTACGTCCCCTCGCTGGTCACCCGATGGTCGTAAACTTGCCTTTTTTTCGCGTGACACCGGCTCCTCCCAAATTCACGTCCGGTGGATGGATACCCGCCACACAACCGTCATCTCAAAGCTGCAGCAATCACCGTCTGATTTGGCGTGGTCACCCGATGGTCAGTGGCTGGCCTTCACCATGGAGGTGAAGAAGAAGACCAAGCCTATTGCCAAGCGACGGACTGCGCCTGAAGGTGCACGCTGGGCAGATGCACCTGTGACTGTGACGACCACGCGCTATCAGTACGATGGTCGAGGCATTGTTGATCCAGCGCACCGACACGTGTTCGTGATACCGGCCGAGGGCGGTATTGCGCGACAGCTTACTGAAGGCGACTTTAACCACTTCGGAAAGCTTGCGTGGACCCCCGACAGTACAGAAATATTTTTCTCTGCCGATCGATCCGAAGACTGGGAACTTAGCAGCGACGAAGCCGACATTTATGCGGTTGCTCTGGC
>DGPO01000036.1:0-136 GCA_002390485.1 Halieaceae bacterium UBA4438
GCATGAAATACCAAAAGTCGGCTCTTGACGCAGTGCCGTGGAAGTCAAATGTCCGTCTAAAACCCGATATCGATGCGTTGAGAAAGTGCTTCATGAGGTCATTTCGCGCTACTGTTTTGGCGAGGTTTGATGCTGC
>DGPO01000036.1:144-652 GCA_002390485.1 Halieaceae bacterium UBA4438
AGAAAGACATGCGATTGGGCGTAAGTTCAAATGGTAACCTGACTGATCGGAAATCGAATGAATTTCAGATGTCGGTTTATGCTCTTAGGCGTGATTTTGGACAAGTTAAAAGTGGCGCGCCCACCAGGACTCGAACCTGGAACCTCATGCTTAGAAGGCACGTGCACTATCCGGTTGTGCTATGGGCGCGGGGGCGCGAAGTATCGCACACTCGCGAGGGTTTATTCCACGACATCGCGACCTTGGCAGTCTGTACCCGGAACAGGCTTCTCAGTCCAGATTTGCAACAGTTGCATGAGCGCGGTTGAGAGACTCAGGACGACAATGCTTACCCGTAAGGTGACGGGCAGTTGCTCGGATTGAGCGACAGTGAACAAAATAGCGGTCACAGACGCGCAGTAGACGGTGACTAAGGTCCTCGCTGTCAATGGTGCGCGCGAATCTGCTGCGCCCTCATGCATCGAGTGACTGAGCCTAAAGCCCAGCCACAGCGCGACCAAACCAGCTA
>DGPO01000036.1:799-3559 GCA_002390485.1 Halieaceae bacterium UBA4438
CTCGAGCAGTTCCTCAGCCTTGACGTCTTCATCGAAGGTGTCGAGCAAGTGATTGTGTCTGAGGGTCGCGATACCGTGAACGGTTGACCACAGTAGCGTTGCTGTCCTCATCGGGGAGTGAGGTTGCGGACTGCTTTGACGGGTCGTGTACAGCTCAACAGCGTCTAGCAGAATCTGAAATCCAGCCGCCATCGCTGGTGCGGTGCCTTGCTTTATCTCAGTACTGCCTCGGTACTCCCACATGAGTCTGAAAAAGGTCCGCTTTTCCTCGGCAAACCGAAGGTAGGCGCTCCCCAGTGCTTCAAAGTGTGCCAGTGTTCCCCGTTCTACCTCAGCCTCAGCGGCCAGTAAGTACTCTGTAAAGGTCCCATGAATTAACTCTGCGACCGCCGACACCAGTGCCTCTTTGTCTTTAAAGTGTCGGTAGAGTGCGGCTGCACTGACACCGCTCAGTTTGGCAACTTGTGTAATCGTAATGTCATAGCTGCCACTGGACTCGACGAGCTGTGCGGCGACACCGATGGCGCAGTTCCGCAAGTCGCCGTGATGATACGTTCGGCTGGATACGCTCATGGATAGGCCTGATCTGCCTGCTGCAGTGCCCGTTCGACCCGATTATCACGTGGTGCGCCCAGTAGCACGTAGGCAGGGGGAACCAGGTAAAACGACACGATTGTCGAGAGTAGTACACCGCCAGCAATGGCCATGGCGAAAGGTGGCCAAAATTGACTGCCCTCGAGTATGAGCGGGAGAAATCCACCGAACGTAGTCAGGGTCGTTGACACGATATGACGACTTGCTGCAAGAACTTCGTTACGCATTGCCAGTTTGTCACCGTTCGAGGCCGCTGGGGACTGTTGAAATGAGGTCAAAATAATGATGCAGGCGTTGATCGCCACCCCGATCGATCCGACAACGCCGATTAATGCTTGAATTCCCAGCGGGTATCGGAAGAGGGCAAGCGCCAAAAAGCTGAGCCCAAACGCGCACACCACGACGCCGAAGGCAAGGGCCGTGAGACGCCAGGAATTAAAGGTCAGCATGATCGTGCCAACGAGTAGTGAGAGCACCAGACCTACGGGCCCGATGAGATCATTGACGACTTCGTCTCGCTCCGCACTGTCGCCGCCGAACGAGTAGCGATAGCCGGGGGGCATGGGAATGGGGTTGTCTTCCAGCGACGCCCTGAGCAGTTTAAGTGCCTCCTCTGGCAACACGCCACGTGTTAAAAAAGCTTGTACTTCGTTGACGCGCTCGCCGTTTTTCCGTCCGATCGGCGCGTCTTCAGGAATCAGTTCAAGCCTCCCAAGATTGGCGAGAGGGACCTGCTGAGTGCGGCCTTTACTGTCGATAAGTGACACCGTTAAATTCAACAGGTCGTCACTGGTTTGCCAGTTGTCGCGTTCTAATTTCACGCGCACATTGAGCCGCTCAGTATCCTCAAGTACTGCCCCGCCAATACGTCCGCTGAGCCGACCGTCAATGAGTTGCGCCAGTTGAGTACGCTCAATACCCAGTCGTCGCAGCTTGTCACTGTCTGGCACAAACTGAACTTTGGGTGCTGCGGGGGTGATGGACAATCGGGTGTGCGTAATATCCGGAAGCGACTGCATGCGCCGCCGGAAAGTTTCGCCCAAAGATCTCAGTGTGTGCGAATTTGGGCCATAAACGATCACTTCCAAAGGTGCGGCGACCGGGGGGCCTTGATCGATACCCAGTACAATGACCTGTGCCTCGGGGTAGTTGCGATCAAACTGGGTTTGTAGTCGCCGAATCAGCTCGTTTGTCTGATTCTCATCGGTTGTCAGAACCATTGCCTCCGCCCAGCCAGGGGCGTTACGGCGATTCGATCGTAAGTTGTAGTAGAACGCGGGGGGACTCTCACCGACCGACCAGTCGACACGACGAATCAGCGGTTCTGCCTGAAGTTCGTCGTCAATTTGATTGACGAGAGCGTGTGTTTCTTCGATGCCTGACGTGCTGGGCATGTCGAGCCGAATATAGACTTGGTCTCGATCTGTACCGGGAAAAAATTGATTGGTAAGAGTGGCAGCGCTGACAAAGCCGAGGACCGGGATAGAGCCTGCAATCAAGACGGAGGCCAATGGGTAGCGAAGGGACCAATCAATGCTTTTTGTAAATGCAGTGACCACGCTTGGGGCACTGATGCCCGTTCGCCACCAAGCGGGACTCTGGGATATTCCACTGGGCAGCACGCGCGCGGCAATAGCCGGTGTTAGCGTGAGCGCCAGCAACAAACTAATGGTCAGCATGACGATAACGCAGGTGGCGAGACTCCCAAGAAAGTCCCCCGAGGGACCGGCGAGAATGGCCATGGGCGTAAAGGCGAGAACGGTCGTCGCTGTTGCGCTCACAAGCGGCACCGTCATGCGATTAACCGCTTTTTGCATCGCGGCAAGCGGTCGGTCGCCCGCGAGAAGATGGCGTCGAATTTCATCGGTAATGACGATCGAACCATCCACCAAAAGACCCAGTGCAACCACGAGTCCTGTCATCGACATTTGATGAATCCGGATGTCGAGATAGTTCAAAACCATCATAGACAGTAACGAGCAGAGCGGGAGGCTCAGCGCGACGATAAGGGCGGCGCGCCACCCCAGCGTAATAAAAAGCACCGCGACAACAATTAAAACGCCCGCCAGGATATTCTTGAGGACCCCGGTTAACCGTGCTTCGGTGTAACCACTTTGGTCGTAACTCACCTCAATGAGCATCCCGTCGGCGGTGCTCTGACGATAT
>DGPO01000109.1:0-1672 GCA_002390485.1 Halieaceae bacterium UBA4438
AGTCTGAGTTGATACCGTATTTCAATAGGCCTAATGGCATGGCTCGTTATCTCTCCTTCAGGCGCGTGGGGGCGCCTTTACCCACCTTTTTTTTAGTCGAGGCTGTCGATACTTCATCGATTTTTTACAACCGAAAAAATTCCCCACAGCGAGGGGAGTAGCAATATCGATACCGGTACCGCGGTCACCACTATAAAGCTCTGTAACCGGCCAATCCCACCCTCGGGTCCGGCGACAAGAATCATTGCAGTGATACCCAAGGCCAGTCCCCAAAATAGCCGTAGCCAAGTGGGGGGGTCGTTGCGCTGACTACTGACCACCGACAGGCTGTAGGTCATTGAGTCACCGGTCGTTGCAACAAATAGGGCCGTCAGAAGGAGGAACGCAGGCGATAATACGGCGCTCATTGGCATCGCCTCGGTAATGGCGAGCAAGACGGCGGGCAGATTAAACCCTTCAAAGGGACCCGTGATGCTGCCCGGATTTTGACTCTCCAGTCCTAAGCCGGTGCCGCCCAGTATTGAAAACCAGGCCATTGTGATCAGCGGAGCGAGGACTGACATGAGTACAATGATGTCGCGAATACGCCGGCCACGACTGATCCGAGCAATAAAGATCGCCATCATCGGACCGTAGCCGATGAACCAGCCCCAGAAGAACAGGGTCCAAGGAGAAAGCCAACCAGGATCTCCGAATACGCCTGCCTCGCCGCGAAAAAGCGCCTGGTTTCCGAACCACGCTAGGTGCGTTGTTAGTCCCTCAAAAAAACCGCCAATGATTAAACGGGTGGGACCTGCGAGCAGCAGGAACAGCAGTAGTACAGCACCCAATACAATATTGGCACGGCTCAATAACTGAATACCCCGATGCATCCCGCTGACCGCAGAGACGAGGTAAAGTCCCATAAGCCCGGCGATCGTGACGATTTGAATAAGTTTGGTATCTGGACTGCCATAGAGTTCGCTCAGTCCGTAGCTGACTTGTAATCCGAGAAACCCTATGGGCCCCACAGTGCCTGCAAAAACGGCAACCACAGAGACAATGTCAGCAACGTCACCTAAACGTCCACGAACCCCCGACTCGCCAACGAGTGGGTACAGCAGTGTGCGAGGCGCGAGTGGCAGCCCTCGGTCGTAATGCAGGTGCATCAACAGCACGGCGGTAAGACTTCCCAAAATTGACCATGCAAGAAAACCCCAGTGCAGAAACGCTTGCGCCAGAGCCACGCCGGTCATCGTCTGAGTCGTTGTGTATTCGTCGAACAGCGGCGGTGGTGATACGAAGTGCGCAATCGGTTCCGCGGCGGCCCAGAACACGCCGCCACCTGCCAATAGCGTGCATAAAATCATTGAGCCCCATTGAAAATTGGAAAACTCCGGCGTGTCGAGTGCGCCCAAGACACGCCTTGCGCCACTGCGGGTCGCTATCCATAGTGCGATCAGGAAGTTAATCAGCATGAGTACTTGCCAGAACAGTCCAAAATACTGCGCACTCCAGGCAAAACTCCGATCAATCAACGCGCCAAAGAGCTCCGCATCGATAAAAAATACGCCCAAAAACAGAGAAATAAGCGCCATAGAGCCGGCGATCACGGTCCAAGACTGCGTCAGCTTAGTCTGCTGTGCGGATAAATCAGTGATGGTTAAGCCCTCGTTTTATCGTTTATCAATGA
>DGPO01000109.1:1835-12233 GCA_002390485.1 Halieaceae bacterium UBA4438
ATGTTGAGTAAGTCGAGTTCATCGTGACGGGCCAACAAGTCGTATTCGTAATCAGACCGCATGGTCGGCAGTAGGTCGACGTGGTTCGCCATAACGACGGTTATGCCGGTGTTTTCTTTATTTTCCTCGGGCACTTCTGACACGGCATAGATTCGAATTGAAGGTACCGAGGAGTTGGCTCGGAAACCCACGACCTGCTCGGTCAGTGGCAGTTGAGAATTGCGCCAAAAAGCAGTCACGTTCATTCCGCGACTCGCGAGTCGCGCCAGATAACCCATAATGAGCTGTCGCTGGCGACAGCGTCTAATCTTAAGGACCGAGAGGCCTCGTGCTCGGGCTTTAGCGAACGCAAGTTCCAGCGGTAGATGAGAGCAGGCGAGAACGCTAGCGTCGTGTGCGTCGAGTACCGTGACGTCGGTGTCCTGATAAAGACTCTCGGGCGGCGCGTAAGGATGCTGCAGTGAATATTGCAGTAATGCGGCGCTCAGTGTTTTCAATCCGTCTAAGCCGTAGCTCTCCATCCAGCACAGCATATCCGCCGCATCGGTGGCCTGACCATCCGAGAACCCCATGCCCATAAAGGCTTTACAGGAGAGCGACTGCAGTTCGTTAAATGACACTTTCATGGTGCCGCGCTTTCCCCCTGCATGTCCTCGGGTGACAGGGCAAAGCTCCAATCGTCGAACGCGCTCAAGTCTGCCGGCTCGGCATTAAGCTCTGACAAGAGTGGCGCACCTTGAAAGAAGGTGACGCGGACCCACCGGTCACCGCGAGGGTCGAAGCGGTTCGCACCCAGAAACGACAGTTTCGCGCGTAAAAGATGCATGGGCTTCATGTCGCGATGCCACAAGTTCGCGCGAATTTCACCATAGGCTGAGCTGGCCATGGTTTGAATGCGCCGAATAATATCGACCTGTCGTGGGTGCGCCATGAGAAAGTCGATCGTGAGCGATTTAGGCGCATCAGACAGATGCTCATTGATCGCAGCATGAATTTGCTTAACCCTCGGTCCGATGGCCAGTGCGAGTTCTTTTTCTTCGCCCTCGTCAACGCCGCGAATACCTAATCGTGGTTCTTCTTTTTCAATCGAGCGATACCAAAACCAATAACGTCCATCCACGGTATCGAACGCGTCATTAATGGCCCAATCGAAGTGTGTTTCGATCAGTTGCTTGAGCTGTACGAGGGGCATATCGGGCGTTAGCTCGAGCGTCTCTTCTGTCGTCATCGAGTCTTCGAGAACGTCGACGTGCTCTGGGTAAAGTTCGATCAGCAAGGCATTGATCAGTTCTTGTGTTTCAAGTGACAAGGCGGCCTCCGCCCAATCGGTTAACTGTATCCAGAGATCATCCTCGATGGGCACCTGCTGAAGCCACACCCGAACCAATCCGAGTTGTTCAATGACTTCATCGTTTCGAGTGGCTTGCTCGGGATTCTCAATCGCAACCTCTTTTAAGCTCTGCAGTGCGCGGTCCATCAACGAGAGCAGCTGTTGTTGACTCACCTCATCGGGTACTTGCTGTTTGGCGAGTAATAAAGCGGTTTCACGCATGTGAATCCACTGGTTGATGAGCAGGGGGTGATTGATCAGAAAGGGCGCCATGCCCAGTCCCGTCGAGTTTCCAATGCCGACGTATCGGCGCAGTTCCTCTGAAAGGCGGGTTGCGTCGCTACTGCGGCACCGAGCGATGTGTTCGACTTGATCGATTGAAAATTGGCGCAGCACGTACACGGCTGACATTTGCGCGGAAAATGGGTGTCTGAAATCAGGGTTTTCTTTAAGTCGGCCGTAGTCGGCAATACCGAATTTGCCGTTACCGTAGACGGCGGTCGTGCGGTAGAGGTAGCCGGCCGTTTTCAATAAGTCGGCGGGTGGTTGTTGGCCGTTGCTCAAGCTGTCGATGAAGGCAGAAAAATTGCGCACACTGCGATTGGCTCGAGAAATGACCAGTAATCGCGGATGTTGCCGTCCTGCTTCCTGCAAAGGGACATTTTCCGCAAGCGCGGTCATTAAAGATGCTTCGACGTCGCCCTCGACGAGACCAAAGGTCAGATCCCAAGCTTCTGCTATGACTCTGTCAGAGCGCTGCGCGTCCTCAAGCGCTCTAGAAAATATAACCAAGTGGTAGCGCGCATAGGGCGTTTGAACGCGATAGATGACTTCCCCGTAACCCTGCTCGTCAAGCTCAAAGCGTGTTTGAAAGATTTGCCATCGTTGACGTGCCATTTTCCGGATCAGTGATCGAGAGAAACTCAGGCGACTACTCGTCAATGAACCCAATCGATGTAAGTCCATTACCGTCGCGGGGGGGCGGAGAACCGTGGGTAAGGGTTGTCCTGGATCAAATGTCATGGGACGTTATGGCTCGCGCTCTGAAGCGCGGTGGATGTGCCGGCTCGGGTTAATAAATCCAACCAGTTACCGCCCATTATTTTGCCCATCTCGTCGTCGGAGAAACCGCGTTGACTCAGTGCTGCAGCGATGCCCGGAAAATCGCGACTGTCACCGAACCAACTCAACTGCTCGGGCCATCCGGCATTACCTGCCGATCCCTCGCCGTAATCCATGGTCTTTGACCAACGGCCGTTTCGCATCCACTCAAGGACGCTTTGAGGCTGGTTCTGACACAAATCGGATCCCAGTCCGATCTTATCGACACCCATGCGCTCAGCGGTCCAAACCACCATGTCACAGAAGTCGTCGAGCGTGCATTGGGGCCCGTTTTTTAAATGGAAGGGGTACAGCGAAAATCCAAGAAGGCCCGCATTTGCAGCCACGGCATCGATAACTTTGTTTGATTTGTTTCTCAGCGCAGGGTGGAAATGACTCGGATTGGCGTGAGACACAATGACGGGCTGATGTGAACAGTCGATGGCCTCGAGTGTGGAGCGTTCAGCGCTGTGAGACATATCGATTACCATGCCGACCCGATTCATCTCTCTAATGACCTGTTTGCCAAATCGGGTTAAACCGCTGTCTTCATCCTCGTAGCAGCCGCAGGCAAGCAGGCTTTGGTTGTTATAGGTGAGCTGCATAATCATCAAACCGAGCCGGCGCATGACTTCAACCAATCGAATCTCGTCTTCGATTGGTGAGCAGTTCTGAGCGCCAAAGATAATCCCAATACGACCCTCGGATTTTGCGCGCGCGATGTCACTCGGCTCATAGACGGGGCGGATGAGGTCGGGCATGGACTCGAAGCGCTGATTCCACTCACCAAAGCGCGTCAGTGTCTCTTTGGTATTCTCGTGGTAGGCGATCGTTACGTGAACACAGTTCAAACCCCCGGCGCGCATTTGTTCAAAAATCTCGCGCGACCACGCCGAGTACTGCAGACCATCGATGACCGTCCAATCTTGATTCACAACAACGCTCCAGATTTACGCTTGGATATAACTCGTTTTCACCGTCGTGTAGAACTCACGCGCACTTTGACCTTGTTCTCTTGGACCAAAGCTTGAGTTTTTACGACCCCCAAAAGGCACGTGGTAGTCGGTGCCTGCAGTCGGCAGGTTAACCATGACACACCCGCTGACAGCACGGCGTTTAAAGTCTGAGGCAATCTTAAGAGACTGCGTGATAATGCCTGCAGTAAGACCAAATTCGGTGTCATTGAGGATCTGCAGTGCGTCCTCGTAATCCGTGGCTTTTATCACACAGGCGATGGGCGCGAAGAGTTCCTCACGATTAATCCGCATGTCGTTTGTGGTATCCACAAATAAGGCGGGCGCCATGAAGTAGCCGTCGGTTGCGGCCGCGATACGGCCACCGCCAAAGGCGAGCGTCGCGCCTTCTTGCTGACCGACAGATACCCAGTTAAGGTTTTCATTGAGCTGCTGCGCGGAGGCAACGGGGCCCATATCGACACCGTCTTCTAGCGCGTGCCCGACTGTGACGTTTTCAAGCTTTGCGATGAGCTTTGCGACAAACTCGTCGTGCACGCTTTGATCAACAATGAGTCGCGAGGAGGCGGTGCATTTTTGGCCGGTGCCACTGTAGGCGCCCACAAAGGCGGCGTTGACAGCAACATCAAGATCGGCATCGGCGGCAACAATTAACGCATTCTTCGACCCCATTTCGAGCTGGCACTTCACGAGGTTTGCAGCGGTTGCTTTGGCGACCTCGCGACCCACCGGGAGTGAGCCGGTAAAGGAGACGGCGTGAATTTTGTCGCTGTTGATTATCGTATTGCCCACGGAACCACCAGAACCCATCACCAAATTGAACGTTCCCGGGGGCAGCGCCTCTTGGCGAGAGATGATTTCGGTTAATGCCCAGGCGCTTGCGGGCACGAGATTCGCCGGCTTGAAGATCACGGCATTACCGAACGCGAGTGCCGGGGCGATTTTCCAGACGGCGGTGGCCATGGGAAAATTCCACGGACTGATAATGGCGACGACACCGACAGGCTCGCGACGCGTATCGATTTCAACACCCGGGCGCACAGATTCGGCACGGTCGTCGATTTGTCGGTGCACTTCTCCGGCAAAATAATGGAAGAATTGACCCGATCGGTAAACTTCGCCAATACCTTCAGCGCGGGTTTTACCCTCTTCACGTGCCAGCAGCTCGCCAAGTTCGGCGCTTCGCTCAATCAGTTCGTTGCCAATAGCCATGAGCATTTGAAAGCGAGACTCCAGTGGCGAATCGCCCCATTCGAGTACTGCGCGATTAGCGGCTTGAAGAGCCGCCTCAACCTGCGAAGGATTGGCCTGCGCGTAGACCCCGATGACGTCGTTAGCGTCCGAGGGACTGACGTTATCGACATAGGCGTCGCCCGCTGTCCACTGACCGTCAATGTAGAGGTTATATTGCTTCGGCATCTTAGAATCCTTCTTATTAAATGCCCTGCGATCTTAATCTGAGTGAAGCACCAAAGAAATGAAAAAAGACGTTCATGCACTACGCATTAGGGTTAGAGTTTCGGCCGAGGACACGGGCAATTTCGACGCTCGTATTGACCGAGAGAAATGCGCGGATGGGTAGGGCTCTGTGACTGAAATTACGCTGTGTTATCAAGACGAATCGATGGTTGTTGTGGACAAGCCGAAGGGGCTGTTGGTTCACAGGACTGCGATTGACTCCCAAGAGCGTCGTGCGCTGGTACAGGTCCTTCGTGATCAGCTCGGGCAATACATCTACCCCGTTCATCGACTGGACAAGCCGACCTCGGGTCTCGTTGTCTGTGCACTCAACAAGCAGGTGGCGCGGAGCCTTTCGGAGCAGTTTGCTCAAGGCAACGTCTCAAAAGTTTACCGCGCCATTGTTCGAGGCCACGTGGCGGGTATTTCACGGATCGAGCATCCCTTGCGCGACGAGGTCGATCGACGCGGCAACAAATTGATCAACGGTACGCCTCGAGAAGCCACTACCGACGTGGAAGTAGCCAAGCATTGGACGGTTCAACTGCCGGTAGATCGGTACCCCGAGGGTCGCTATTCATCGGTGTATTTGCGGCCCCATACCGGGCGCTTCAGACAGTTACGACGTCATATGAAGCATTGTGCGCACCCTATAATCGGAGATGTCCGCTACGGTAAGGGGACTCATAACCGATTTTTTGAAACTGCACTGGGGTTCCGACGCCTCTGGTTACACGCGCATTCGCTCGAGTTCACTCACCCTGAAACGGGATTACCGCTATCGGTCGTGGCGCCGACGAATTGCGACTTTGTGGCGTGTGAGTCGTGGTTTGCGTCATTTGAAATGGATCCCGAGCCCGGGGGGCTCGCTGCTAACCCCGATCAACACTCCACCGCAGTGACCGGAATTTTGAGTCCGTGAATAGCCAGTCCACCGCGTGCGGTTTCTTTGTAACGGCTGTCCATGTCTCGACCGGTTTCACGAACCGTCTCGATCACCTGATCGAGTGAGATCATAAACTGACCGTCGCCGGCAAGTGCGAGGTCTGATGCTGCAATAGCCTTTACGGCGCCCATGCCGTTGCGTTCGATACACGGCACTTGGACTAAACCGCCAATCGGATCACAGGTGAGGCCCAGGCAGTGCTCGACCGCTATCTCGGCCGCGTTTTCAATCTGCCGAGGATTGCCCCCGAGGGCCGCCGTCAGGCCCGCCGCTGCCATAGATGCGGCAGCGCCCACTTCGCCCTGACAGCCGACTTCTGCCCCTGAGATCGATGCATTCATCTTAAACAAACCGCCAATGGCGGTTGCTGTGCGTAAAAACACACTCACGTGACGGTTTACGCCAGCCTCGTTGAGCTGGTGCTCATCTAGATGGGCCTTTAAAACAGCAGGAACAATGCCTGCGGCGCCGTTTGTCGGTGCGGTCACTAACCGGCCGCCGGCCGCGTTTTCCTCGTTAACCGCCATTGCATAAACCATGGCGCGCTGTGCGGCATTGGCCGGCGCTTTGTCCCCTTGGGAGTTGTTAAGCAAGCGATTCCAAAGCGCACCTGCGCGTCGTTTAACGTGCAGGCCACCCGGTAGTTCGCCCTGTGCCGCAAGACCTCGGTCAATGCAGTCGGACATGACGCTCCAGAGCGTTGCTGACATCGCGTCATGCTCCAGCTGCAGGGAGAGGTGTTCGTTTGCGGCTTGCACTTGCGCGATTGACAGATTTTCACGTGTGCACCAGTCGACGAGCTCGTTCATGCTGGCGTAGGGAAATGGGCCACCACGGGTCTGCATCGCGGAGGTTGCAAGCGTGTGACCGTGCTGATCCTCTACCATGCCACCACCGACGGAAAAGTAGCGCGTCTCAGCGACGACGTTGCCCTCTAAAGAGGCGCTAAACGTCATACCGTTAGGATGGTTGCTGAGTGGTACTGTGTCTCGATAAAGGTGCTGCTCAGGGTTAAAGCGGAGCTGAGCCCCGCTCTCAAGCGAGAGTTGACCGAGCGTGGTCGCCGACTGCCACATCGCGTGAATGTCAGACAGTGTGACTGTTTCGTAGTGAAACCCTGCAAGCCCTGCGGTGATTGCTCCGGGTGTCCCATGCCCGTCACCCGTTGCCGCCAGCGACCCGTGTAATGTCACTTCGACAGCGAGGGGTTTAGTCAGCAGTTCGGGGCTGAGGCTCCCTATGAAGTGGTGTGCGGCATGCATGGGTCCCATGGTGTGGCTTGACGATGGACCGATGCCGATTTTGAAGATGTCGTTTAACGCCAGCCCGATCATAACCAGCTCCCTGTAAAGCGCGTAACGCTATCTCAAACGAAATACTGCGAATACACTTATTTCAGTCGCGGTATACCGAGTTTGGGGTAGGTTTCAGGGGCGGTGGATACGCCGGTACCATGGCGCCTAGGTGACGGTGGACTTGACCTGATATTTGGGCGCTTCATAGCGCCTGCTTGCAACAATCGCCTCGAGCGCACTCATGGCGCGCTCCGTGTCGGCGTTGGTGTTGTAAAGTGGCGCAAATCCAAAGCGCACAATGTTGGGTTCGCGGTAATCGATAATAATGCCGTCGTCGATCAGTGCCTGACTGATTGGAAATGCATCATCCAGAGCCAAACTGACGTGCGATCCACGCTGGCTGTCATTCTCAGGGGTGAGTAAGGCTGAGACGGCGGACAAGGGGCTGCGCTTCCAACGCGCAATAAACGCACGTGTAAGCGACAGACTGACGTCCCTAAGGTCTCGAACGCTAACCTCCTCGAACAGTTTTAACGCACCCGCAACCGCACTCAGTGCGATGACACTCTGAGTCCCCGTCAAAAAGCGTTGAATCCCTTTGGCGGGCTCATACTGAGGCTCGAAGTCGAAGATGCGTGCGTGGCCCATCCAGCCAGGAATTGGATTCTGTGCCAACTGGTGCTCGGCTCGAGCAAACAGAAACCCCGGCGCTCCCGGCCCGCCGTTTAAAAATTTATAGGTGCAACCGACGGCGAAATCAACCTTCGCCGACTCCAGCGACAGCTCAACAACACCTGCACTGTGTGCTAAATCCCAGACAACCAAGGCGCCTGCCTCCTGCGCAAGCGCGGTAATGCCCGGCATGTCGCGCAGCGTTCCCGTTTTGTAATCGACATGGGAAAGTGCAAGGACCGCGGTATCGGATAAATCATCAGCCGTTAATTTGGAAATATCGGTGGCCTTGACCTGACAACGATCCGCACCCATCAGTCGCGCAAGCCCCGAGGCAATGTAGTTGTCGGTGGGAAACTGATGCGCCTCGACAGTGATACGGGTTCGCGTGTTATTGATTTCAAGGGCTGCTGACAGCGCCTTAAACAGGTTGACCGACAGACTGTCGCAGCAAATCACGTTCCCGCGATGTGCGCCGATAATCGGTGCTATTTGGTTACCCACTGTTTGTGGAAGGTCGATCCAACCGTGTTTATTCCATGCGGCCACTAAATCCTGTCCCCACTGCTGGGAGATCGCCTCAATGAGGTGCTCAGAAGCCTCGGACGTTAAGGGGCCCAGTGAATTGCCATCAAGATAGACTTTGTCAGTAGGGAGCAAAAAACGAGATCTGACTCGTTCAATAGACGGGTTAGTCATGTTTAAGGCATCCCCTTGGGAACCAGACTTTCGAGTGCGACCAGTACCGCTTGAAATGCGGGTGTTGCAGGGTGGATGACATCGAAGTGACCGGCACCATCCACCGTGGTGATCACCGCTTCGTCAAAACCATGGGCTTGGTCATGGCCTACGATCGGATCGTCCCGTCCAATGACAATACGTACAGGGGTCGCGACGCGACTGACTGTGACCGAGGCCTCGCGGTATCGTTTATCCGGCTGATAGTCTTGATCTCCCATGAAAGGCGCCACCATGGACTGACAGCTGCCTTTTTGCGCCCCATAACCGACGAGGTCTGTAATGGGCGCGAGCCCAACAATACCGTCGATCGAAAGACCCTTGTCTTGTGCAGCTCTGAGTGCCAGGTGTCCTCCGGCAGAGTGGCCGATGAGAACAGGACGAACTCCGGCAGTGTCTGTCACGTAGTTCACCGCGGTCTTTATATCCACGAGACTGCCGGGCCAGCCGCCACCTGGGTCACCGACGCGCCGATACTCTGGAACCCAAACGTCGTATCCGTGGCGCGTCAGAGATTCCGCCATGGGCAGCGCGTGGTCACGCGAGTAGGCATTTGACCAGCAGCCGCCGTGAATGAGGACTAGTGTGGTTTTTAATGGGGCGGCAGTGCTGACCTTCAAGACGGTTTGCAAGCTGCCCGGCCCATAGCGGTGGTGTTCGTGAGTGCCCGATACGGGCAGATCCATAACCGCGTCAAAGGACACAGATTCTGTAACGGGCGAGGCTAAAAGGCCTCCCGAAAGGACGCACAACGCGATCAGAAGTGCGCAGTAGGGGCGGTTAAATCGGGCCATTGCTTATCATAGACAGTCGGCGCATCGGCTAGAAGCCCTCACTCAAGAATTACTTTCTTGAAAATTGATGGCTTGCCCAGGTGAGCGCACCGTAGGCGATTGCCAACAGTAGGACCGCGCCCGCTTCGTACATCAATTGTGTCGGTTCCGAGTCCTTACTCAGCAAAATAAGTCGCGTGATGCCGGTAATCGCGATAAGGACGGGCAGGGTGACCGGCACGCTGTGGGTGGAATAGTAGGCATAGGCCATGCCGAGTACTTCGAGGTAGATAAACAGCAGAAGAAGGTCAGCAAGATTAATATCACCCGTTTTGGCTAAACCTGCGAGCTCAAACGCGACAGCCACAATGGCAAGTACGCCAATGAGTAACAGCAGCCCTCGCTCGGCGAACGCAAACATCCCCAAGACCACGTCGTCAAATCGATCAATAAACTTTGACGACTTACTGCTGTATGAAGAATCCTTGTCTTGACTCATGGTGTACTCCCGAAACGGATGCTGTTCTGGGTTTTACGGGTAAAACACGGTCTTCGTTCAGTCAAGTGACGTCTTATTTTTCTGACTGCGACGATGACGAACCTTTGGTAAGGTCTCACGACACTGAAAGCCCCCAATAATGAACGCGTAAAAGGAATGACCCGTGACACTATCGCTCTGTAAACAGCTTGACGATCGACGCCAACAACGACCCGAAGCACTGGCTTATGTCATCGACGGCGTAGGGCGCTCAAACGAAGTCAGCATCGATCATGTTTTTCGCATTGCCAATGGACTCATTGCTGCGGGTATTGGTAAAGGTGATCGAGTCGCTGTGCTGTCGCGCAACAGCGTCGAATGTGCCGAAGTCATGACCGGTATTTTATGCTCGGGTGCCAGTATGGTACCCGTACCCAGTACGGCGACACCTGAAGCGCAACGCAATATGCTGGCAGACAGTGCAGTGAAAGGCCTTTTCGTCTCGGATGATTACCGAGGGGCCGCGCTTGATCAGTTTTTGGACTTGCCCAGTATTCGCTCTGAGCTTCGATTTGCCCTGGAGAGTGCCTGCGATGTGTTCAGCGATCACGCGGCGTGGGCCGGGCAATTTCC
>DGPO01000109.1:12324-19661 GCA_002390485.1 Halieaceae bacterium UBA4438
CATTTGCTGATTTCTGGGACACAAGCGATGGATTTTGAAGGCGCAACGGTATTGACCAGTACGCCGCTCTATTCCAATACGACGATTACAACGTGGTGGCCGTCGGTGTGGGTCGGCGCCACTCAAATTATCATGCGAAAGTTTAATGCTGAGCGGGCCAATGAGCTGGTTCGAGACTACGAAGTCACGCACGCGATGCTCGTGCCTGTTCAGTACCAGCGAATGTGGGCGGCCGATAACCATACTGCGGCTAATTGGAAAAGTGTCAGGTGGCTGTTGTCCACCAGTGCACCGCTATCGGCGGCCATGAAAGAGAAAATTCTTGCCGATACGGAGGCGCAACTTCTGGAGTTCTACGGCCTCACCGAGGGCGGTGTTGCCACCACGTTGGTGGCGCGTAAAGCCGCCGAATTGGGCAAGCTCGCGTCTGTGGGCCAGGTTCAGCCTGGCGGTGAGCTCAGAATTTTAGGAGAAAACGGTGAGCAGTTGGGTCCTTTAGAGGCGGGAGAAATTGTCGGTCGCACGGGCATTATGAGCGATGGCTATCTCAATCGCGAGGAAGCCACCAAAGCCATGCATTGGTTTGATGAGAACGGCCAGCTTTTCTACCGGTCTGGTGACGTGGGTTATCTGGATGAGGACGGCTGGCTGTTTTTGAGCGATCGAATAAAAGACATGATTCTGTCCGGTGGGCAAAACATCTACGCGACGGATCTTGAGCAAGCCTTGAACGCGGCGTCCGATGTTGTGGAATCGGCCGTGGTTGCTCGACCCTCAGATCACTGGGGTGAGACGCCTTGGGCGTTTGTCGTTAAACAATCCAGTAGCCCGCGCTCAGAAGATGATATTAGGCTTGAGGCCAACGGTCGACTCAGCAGTATTCAGGCAATCGCTGGGATCACGTTCATGAATGAACTGCCCCGAAGTGACATTGGCAAGATTCTCAAACGTCAGCTTCGGGAGGCCTTCACTGAGGACTGATTTACTGATCGGCCATCATGTAATCGAGCGTCATCGACGTCAGTGCCTCGACCCCTACGGGGAGCGCCCGTTCATCGGCATAGAACCGCGGTGAATGGTTGGGATGAATCAGGCTGGGGTCCTCTGGCGCTACACCCAGGAATAAGAACAAACCGGGCACTTCGTTGGCGAAGTAAGAGAAATCCTCGGCCGTAGTGGTCTGCGCCGCTTCTATGAAACGGTCTCCAGCAACCGCCTCCAAGGTTGGCGACATTTGACGAAAGAGTTCGGGGTCGTTTCGTGTGACGCCATAGCCCATGTCGATCTGCACGTCGGCGGTTGCGCCCGACGCCTCGGCAATACTTGTTGCCGTGCGGCGAATGCGGTCATGAATATCAAGCCTGGTCGCGGCATCAAAGGTTCTAATGGTGCCCTCGAGCTCGACCGACTCTGGAATAATATTGTTGCGGACACCGCCCTCGATTCGACCGATGGTGACGATGGAGGGTGTGAGTGTTGCATCAATCTGTCGAGAGACAATAGTTTGTAAGCCTAAAACCACCTGGCTTGAGGTGACAATAGGATCTACCCCGGCCCACGGGACTGCGCCATGCGTTTGTTTCCCGTTAATTGTTATTTGATGCCGGTCTGACGACGCCATTAGGCCGCCGGGTCGTGTGGCGATCGTTCCTACGGGGAAGGGAAATACGTGCAGACCGAAGACCACGTCGGGGCGTGGATTTTCGAAAACGCCTTCCAGCATCATCAGTTCTGCACCACCGACTGATCCGTCGGGAGTCCCTTCCTCTGCAGGCTGAAAGATAAACTTCACGGTACCCGGCAGGTCATCGCCCATGCCGGCGAGGACTTCGGCAACACCCATTAAAATCGCAACATGGTTGTCGTGCCCACAGGCGTGCATCACTCCAACATCACGACCCTGATAGACGCCTCTTGCCTTTGACGCAAAGGGGAGGTCGACCATTTCTGTGACCGGGAGAGCGTCCATGTCTGCTCGGAGCGCAACAACCGGTCCATCACCCCCTTTTAACGTCCCAACGACACCGGTGTGTGCCACTTCGGTTTCGACCTCCATGCCGAGCGCACGGAGGTGGTCTGCAACAATTTTTGCCGTTCGAAATTCTTGATTACTGAGCTCTGGGTGTTCGTGAAAATCACGCCGCCACGTCACAACTTTTGGCATGACTGCAGTCACTTTCGTACTGACGTCAGCGGGTAGGGCGTACGTCATTGAGCTTGTGAGCATTGCCAGTGTAACGAGCAAGGAGGTTTTAAGGATCATGGGCGTCTGTCCTGCAAAGGTCTTAGAGGTAAGAATATACTTCGAGTTGCTAGTCCAGAGATAGTGCAATGAGAGTCCAGAGATGCTCTAGAGATGCTCTAGAGAGGGTCCAGAGACACTGTGGTTGCCGCCGCCAAATCTGTGTGGCCGCAGTTGCAATAGCATCAGGCTGCGAAAATGAGCGCGACGCAAGCAATGCCGCGCCCATCAGCACGATGACTGCCAAGCGGCGTCGTTTAGGCGCTAGGTGTCTTGAGCACTTCTCGTAAGATCTGACAGACGCTCGGCATGCGTTGCACGATCTTCTTTTACTTTGCTGATGAAGAACAGACCAAGAAGCCAAAGACAGGTCGAAGCGAGCACGGTATAGATCCCTACATTATCGAGCGTTACCTGAGCGACCAGTCCGGGCGTTGCCTCTTCTGGCCACGCTGCGAAACTTAAAATGAGGCCTGCGGAAAAGGCACCAACGCCAGCCATACACTTCTCGGCGAACGACCGAGCCGCGAGTAATGTGCCCTCCATACGTTTCTGTGTAGCGGTCTCGACCTCTTCGACGGTATCAAAGACCATTGACCCCACTGCTGTTCCGGCGACGATAATGCTGGTTACGGCAGCAAAGTGACAGATCAGCACCAAGGCAAGGATAAGGGAGGACTCATTAGCCGGGAGTAGGTCCAGCACCCGCAATAGGATCAGTGCGTTTTCCATGACCATTGATGCGGCAAAAAAACCGATTGCGGTGTTTCGCTTGCCAAACAATTGCGTGCACAAGGGCGCAAGCTTCAACCCCAATACGGGTGCCATAAACAACGTCATTCCGATCGTAAGAATGTCGATCGCTTCGAGCTCCCAGTAATAGCTGTAGTAAAAAAGGGTTAAGTTAGTAAACAGTCCGGAGGCGGCCTTACACACAATGTAGGCGATAAACAAAATTCGGTAATTACGACTGACATTGAGTGTGAGCCAAATGTCTTTGATGACTGTTTTGACCTGACTGCCCTGAGCGTCCTCGTGTCTTTGTTCAGGGATGTGCAAGTTGGGGATGTGTTTGTGAGTCCCGATACCGGTCACTAAGATGGCAAGTGCCATGACGATGCTGCAGGCGATGCCGTAGACGACCCATGTTTCGGGATTATACCGCGCGTCCTCAGTGCCACTGAGGCTGCTGTAGACGACGAATAACCACAGCAAGTTCCACATAATGAGGCCGCCCCACCAACCAAACCATGCTCTAAACGCGATGAGTGAACTTCGCTCAACATAGTCTTGTGTGAGCTCAGGTCCGAGCGCAGTACTGGGAATCTCGTACAGCGTAATAGTTGTGCGAATCCCAATACCCATGAGTAATAAATACCAGAACAGGGTCTGATCTGAGGCGCCGGCGGGGGGATCCCAAATTAAGAAAAAGGTGAGTGCAACGGGAATGATTGACCCGTACATAAACGGGTGTCTGCGACCCCAGCGTGACCGCGTATTGTCTGAAATATAGCCAATAAGCGGGTCTGATACGGCATCAAAAATCAGCATGACTAGAATAGCAAGGCCGGCCAGCTCAGGCGCAAGTCCAAAAATTTGAACGTAGACAAACAGCAGGAAGTAGGCAAAGGCATTGTCTTTAATGCCGTAGGCAATAGAGCCGAAGCCATAGAGAAGCTTTGTACTGAACGGGAGTACGGTACCGCCTTGTGTCATATGCCTGTTCTTTTTTTATTAGCTCTTTCGAGACTACTCAGTATCAGGGGCCGGTGCAAAGAAAAGTACTGAGAAAAGAGCAGGGTAAAAAAAGTAAAAAAAAACCGGGGCAGAGCCCCGGTTTTGGCGATCACCCTGCCCAGAGCTACACCGTTACGGCATTGCCTCGGAAGATTTTCGAAAGGTATCGGCTGTCCGACGGTGTCGGCGCAGGGACCGAGCACTGCAGCACAGCGTGCACCAGTCGTATCATTTCCTCCTGAAGCTCTTGATCATTCGAGGGCTCTTCCGTATGCGCCCGTCGTGTCAGTTGCACTTGATTAATCGCAGGTACAGTGGGCAGACGTTCGCCCTCAACGCCTAACGTCACGGTGAATGCATGCAGTGAGTTTTTCACAAACAGTGCGAGTGCAAATTCTTCTCGCGTCGACGCCAAAGACGTCTCTGGAGTGATCAGTACGATCTGACAGTTTGGCACCAGTGCCGAGGTTCGCGCGATCCGGAAATGGTGGGTTAGCTGATCGTGGACTAACTTCCTAAACTCCTCGTCACTCAGAACCCGATCCCACGGTTCGTTGGCGTTTGCCGCAAGCGCATTGAGTGGTAATCGCTCAAATGGGCTACTCACCACAACGTCGTAACCGCCGTCATTTCGCAAAATGTCGTCGAGACTGGTCTCAAGTTCATCACCAATGGCTCGGCACTCGATTGCCACAGCATTAGGATTCTCGACAGCGTGTTTCATGGCCGAGGCTGACGCCTCACTGCGTGTCAACACCCACAGTTTTTCCACGCCTTGAGCGAGGAAACCATTGGCAATCTCGGTCATCTCGTTGCGCATGGCATCGCCCAGAAGCACGACGCGCTTGCCTTTGAGCTTGGCAATCTCGCTTTCGTTAGGGGGTAAAAGCAGTTCGCCTTCGGTGACCGAGCGATCAAATTTGAGCCCGCCCGAGGGGTGAAAGGTCTCTCCACTGACGATGTCGTCCGCTAAGTGAAAGACAGTTGAGAGACCCACTTGTTCGTCCGTAGGCATTTTGTGCAAGTGCAGCCGGTTCAAGATGCCCGTTTCGATTTGCTCGGCCTGTTTAGAGGTTTCAGAGAAGTCGAAGAACGGTGCGGGCGCATCCACAAAGGTGCTGAGGAACTGCTCACGTTGCTCGTCACTTAAAATACCCGCCCTGACCAGTCGAGTCGTCAGTTTTGAGGCGATACCCAGATGCATTAGAGAGGACGACGAACTGCCCAGCCCACCGGAGTCGCGAATCTTCATTATCAGACGCGCAATGGGTTTTGGAAATGAATCGAGATCAGGCAACGCGTCAATCGCGTTACTGGCCAGCAGCAGCACGTCATCGGCTGAAAAACCCATGTCCATACCCGAGAGAATCGATTTGTGGACCTCATTGAGGCGCTTGTTCTCAAGGACGAGGAGCCCACGACGATCAAACAGTCCAGGGGCTTCGGCAGAGCCACGGAGCCGCGCACCATCAACCGGACCCGGGGCCAATGCATTGATCTGGATTTCGGGTCCAAGGTGTCGAGAAAGAATTTCCGCAAGCACCCGTTGACCGGCCTTTGAAACGGCGTAGTCAGCGCGATTAGGATACGCCACGGCAACATATTTCTCGCCACCAAAGTAGCTCGAGACATTTAAAATAGAGCCTTTTCCACCGGCCTTCATCGCTGGGCTAAACTTGCGAATTAGCGAGTAGTTAGAGATCAGATTGGCTTCCATGGTCCGATCCCAGTCGGCCCGGGTCATATCAACCACCATTTCTTCGGCGCCCGAAATCCCCGCATTGTTAATCAGGAAATCAACGTGTCCGAGTTCGGCTACTGCGTGATCATGCAGCCGATTCAGAGCCTCGGGGTCGCCCACATCAATGTCGCCCAATATCTTCACGCGACTCTCAGGACGCGGATACCCAATATTGCGAAGCTCCTCGACAATTTCGGCGCGAGCCTCAGCAAGTTTTCCTTCGCTTCGTGCACTTAAAAGAACACGCGCCCCGGCGATGGCTAAGAAGCGTCCAAGCTGCAGGCCAATGCCCAAACTACCACCGGTGATAACAGCGGTTCGCCCCTTATGCAGCCCGGGAAGGACTCGCGAGATCGAGGAGGGCATGGCGCTTTTCCCCGTCGAGCGTTTAATGCTTTTGGGTAGCCAGAGATTAATCGAATCCATTTTTCGCACCCGATTGGTCAGCGTCGCTGCCCAGTCAGCCGCAAAGGTGAGCGCTTCTTTGTCCTCGGTGTCGTAACGAACCATCTGATTGGGCTGAACAGCCCATTCAAGATCGCCTGCGTTAGCCAGCGTCTCGTCTTCGTGACGCCAGCCTCGAATCAAGGCTTCCACAGAGGCCCGGATGATTTCATTCATCAGATTGCCGTGTCCGTCCGATGGGTTCGTGACGTAGACAATCGCGGGTGATTCGTCTTTACCAAAGCAACGGTCTAAATTACGCGCAAAACTCGATGCAAACGCAACCGGCGCAACAACCTCGTCTCGAACAAAATTGGCAACGTCCTCGTCACTGGCGGTACACAGTGAGTAGCCGTATTCACCATTGGGTTTCTGCGGCAGTAATATGACGCCATCGAGACGCCCAAACTGATCGTCGATGAGTTGCATCGAGCGGTCGACCGATTCGCGACGCAAGGGATCAAGGTGCGACAGCTGAACATCTCCGAGACCTCGTGACTGAACAAGCGATCGGGCATGTCCTACCGTGCCAAGATTGCGGAAGGCCAGCATGACGCGCGCGCCACTTTGCATTTGTCGCTCGGCAAACGTAACCGCCTCGTGATAGTCGTCACCGCCCAGTATCAGGACAATCTGACCGGAGAGGTCCTCAAGTCGCTTATCCGGCCAGGAGACGAGCTGCGAACGGCTTTGTGCCGGCACCTGCATTCCATTGGTGACTTCAATATGGTGACCCGAGAGTGCGGAAGATTCGTCTGAGGCCAGCCAGACAATGCCAGATGCGACGTCTGTGGGTGTGGGGTACTTGTACTCAAGACCACCGTCCGATGTTCGTGTCGTGATCATTAGGTCGCGAAACTCTTTACCGGTGCTTCCGGGCTCGACGCCCTGAAGTTCATCCATGCGAGCGAAAACGCTCTCGATGCGTTCGGACTCAATAGGCCCCGGGAAGAGGGTATTCACCCGTATACCCTGACTCTCTCCGAGTTCGAGCGCCAGGCCTTTGCCGAGTGCATTGAGCCCAGACTTTGGGACAACGTAAGGAATTCTGCCGTAGTAGTGCGTACGTGAAAAAATAGTGGAAACGTTAATGATGCTGCCGCCTGCGGCCATGTGAGGCGCCACTGCACGAACCATATTCCAAGGCGCGCCAAGCAGGTTCATCGCAGACTC
>DGPO01000109.1:19768-55145 GCA_002390485.1 Halieaceae bacterium UBA4438
GTTGCACTGACCATTGCCCCATGCTCGAAGCCCTCATCGACGAGGTCTTCGATAAATCCATCGAGCTTGCTTTGGTCTCGCCCAGTGAGCATTACGCGCGCGCCTTCGCGAAGCAGTTGGCGCGTAATGAAGCTGCCAATCGAGCCCGCAGCACCGGTCAAGATAATGCACTTCTTATCGAGCCGACGCCCAGCGACTGACCGCGTTAGCAGGTCTTGGGGTATATCGCTCAAATCATTCATCGGAGTGCTCCTGCTGATCCGGTTTCTACTTTAGTAAGGGTCTCTCCGCGGTCTAATGCGTCACGGATTGCCCAAGCGCGATAGAGTTCGTCGCGCGACTTTAGGTTTGTTCGCGGAAGTGCGTGCAGGGCAACGTAGTTCGCACCTGCGTGTCGGTTCTCCCACATCGCCTGGTGAGCTTGTGGCACGTCTTCCATCGGAATAATCGTGGGTGGAAGAATGTTAATGTGGCCGGCAGCAATTCGCTCCTGCATCTCTGCAAACTCACGAGAGGTGTTCAGGTGTGTTCCTCTGATTTCCGCAGTGGGCATTAGAATACGACGCTGTCGCATCCACACCTGTGGCGCGTAGAAGCTGAAGCGAGCACCCTTTAAGTCTTCTGAATAGACGACCTTGCCAACGTTGGGCTTAACCAGTGAGGTGGCGAGTGCAAGTCCGTCGCGTCCGGCACGCTCAAATACCACGTCAGGAAGGCCGCGCTTGTCGAGCGTATTACGCAGAAGTGGCGCAATAGCTGATCCGATGGGCTTCAATGTGCGATCAGAGAAGGCGCGCACCGACTCTTTGAATGCGGCGGACTCGGTAAACGGATTCGGCATTTTCTGAAACGGGCCGGGTGGGTCAAAATCGTCTCCGAGGCGTCGCTCGATTTCCTCGATGCTGACCGCACCTTTCATTTGGGTACCAAAGCCCAAAGACGACACGAATTCACGTTGCGAAACGGTGTCGACCAGAACCGCGACTTGTGCGCCTCTTTGGCACCCCACTTCGATGGCTTCAATGGCGACTGGGTCGACGATGCCATCTTCGGCACCCGGACCGTAAACCACCAACAGTGATTGCCCCGCGCGCAGCCCCGCCTTTGAGAACTGTACGGCCGGCGTTGTAGCGCCTGATTTACCCATAAAGGTGAAGCGATAGCCCGATGAGGCACCGTAAAATGTGAGCACACCGTTCTCGCCAAGTAACTGAAAAGAGCGCGGAAAGGCGGTTTCGCCTGCGTGCGACACGGAGTAGTCAATTTGCCCGCCCGCAAGCGCTTCGGCCTCAGCAACGAATGCTTCACCCGCGGCTTCCCAAGCTTCCCACTGTGAGGGATCGTCGGGAACTGACGTGAAGATGTCAGACCAGCGGTCGTCCTTTCGGTTGATCGCATGACCACCGACGGCCTCAACGCGTTCACCGCGGCTGTCACTGGACACCATGCCCAGTGCACGGCAGCTTGAAGACAAGGCGCTTCTGAGACAGTCGTAGCCGGTACCGGTCGACGCGCCTTCGACAAAGAGTCGCTTGCCGGGCTCGATGGCGAGTGTGTTGTACAGAGCGCGGTGAATGGTTCCCATCGTCAGGCCATAGGAGCCCGCTTCCTCGATACTAAGACCTGGTAATTTGGCGTGTAGTTGAGGTCCCTGAACAGTTAAAAACTGGGCGTGTGTCCCGTCGTTTTGCTCATAGCCTTGGATTCGAAAATCGGCGGCCATGGGGTCAAGACCCTGGTCTGGCGACATCAGCTCGCTTTGACCCGAGTACACGCTCACGATATCACCTACCGACAGCCGGCCTTCTCGTACCAAGTCTTGGCCTAACTGAGCGACAAGACCGACGCCCCCTGAGCCGGTGACTTGAACGTCGGCGTCTCTGGCGTCAAAGGGTGATACTGGAATGCCGGTAATCGCCCAAATGTCATTAAAGTTCATCTCTGAAGCGAGAATATAGATCAGTGCCTCGTTGGGACGGGGCTGGGGTGTGGGGAATACCAGTTCTTTCTCGGCGACCTCAGGGTCTCCGTGAAGTGGTCTGCCATCGTGGTGAGACCGCATGACACCGTATCCCAGTTGATACTCAGGTATGGGCGTGATGCCGGGGAAGAAACTCGCACCCATGGGAAGCAGTCTGCCCGCTTCGATGAGCGTTGCGCGCTCATCGGCGCTCGCGTCTGGCTGAACCTCTTTGGGTTTCGGCGGCAGCGGTGCGCTCCGCTTTTCAAGGAATGCAGATATGCCCGTGGGCCCGCATTCTGGGTCACAGACGCCTTGAGCAAAGAGCTCTGCTTCGAGTGTCAGTCCCGCCGATTGACCCTGTTGAGCGCCGGTGAGCATTGCTGTGATGATGAAATCAGCCGGCTTCTCTCGACCGCTGTTACGGATTTGATTCAGGGCTCGGGCAACGCCTTCATGTGTAACGATTGATGCGTCAATGTCCAGGGGCTGCTCGCGTTGTGCCTTTAGCTTTCGGCGACGCGCAGTCGACGACTTTAATGCATCACCGCCTGCAAAATGGTCCCGCAACGCGGCCATTGCCGCCTCAACGGTTGAGAGTCCTTCTGTGGTCACGATGTCGTCCACGAGGCCGATCTGCAGTGCAGACTCAGCATCAATGGTGCGACCGTCTAGCATCATGCGCAGCGCCTCTGCCGCGCCATCAGCGCCGTGAGCTTCGAACAACTTTCGCGTCAGTCGCTGAGTGCCACCATAGCCGGGCAATAAATTAAGATTAATCTCAGGCTGTCCAAACTCAGCATGTTTAGCCGCAATCACATGCGAACACGCCAGCACCAGCTCGTTACCACCACCTAAAGCTGGACCGTTAACGGCCGCAATGATCGGGATGTCGAGGTTTTCGAGGGTGGCAAAGGCAGTTTGCGCTGCGTTAGGCAGTGTTTGGGCTGACTCTAAATCGCCTTTCTCACCGATTTTTAGCAGTTCTTTCACGTCAGCACCGGCGACAAACGTGTTTCGAGCACCGGTAACCACCATTGCTGAAAGGTCTTCTTGGTGTGCGAGCTGAGACAGTGCGGTGTGCAGCTCATCGAGCGTTCGTTCGCTCAATGCATTGACGGGTGGACTGTTAATCACCACAAGAGCCACCAGGTGGCCGGGCGCGACTTCGTGCGTTTCCACGCGCAAATAGCGCCAGGTCTGCACAACGCGCCGTGCTTGCGTGAGGCTTCCAAAGTCCTTCCACTGAGCAACAGCTGTTCTAATTTCTTCAACTGACTCCGGGTTCTTCAGTGTGGAAATATCACCCAACGGTTGATCCAGTAGTATCGATCTGAGGGTTCGCCGCATGTATTTTCCGGAGCGTGTCTCTGGGAACGCCGACACGACTAAAAAGTCGGAAGGGACTGCGGTGGCCCCTTTTTCTGATCTCACTAAAGACTGGAGTCGCGCGAGGTCATCGTCTGATAGTTTTCGACCCGCGGCGGCCACAAGAAATGCGACGGGTGTTTCACCTTTTTCGTCATGAGGTGCACCAACCACGACCACGTTGCCGACGGGGGAGTCTTCTCGCAATGTTTTATCGCGCAGAATCGCCCCTTCGATTTCCTCGGTTCCAATGCGGTGCCCGGAGACGTTGATCACGTCATCAGACCGTCCGTGGAGCGTGTATGCACCGTCTTCGTGTTGGCGCGCATAATCGCCTTGTGTGTAAGCGAGTTCGCCGTCCCAGCGACTGAAGTACACCGCGTTAAATCGAGCAATGTCGCCACACCAGTCACGCTCAAACAGATTGTCGGCATCGCCCCATAGCGTCCGTGCGAGGTATGGGTAAGGCTGCGTAATCACCAGCTCACCTTTTTCACCGGACTCTGCGGTTCGCCAAGCGGTCACTGTGCCGTCGGTAGCCGTGGTCTCCGCAATTCTTACTTCGGCTTGAATCCAGGGTAGCGACCATGTCTTTGCGTCGGACGCCAAGGGCTTGTAGCCCCCCCAAGGACAGCTGAAGACAATCCCACCGTGCTCGGTTGCCCAGTAGGAGTTAATGTAATGTTTGCAAATGTTGTCCATTGCAAATTGCTGTACTGCGGGTGATACCGGCTCGGCGCAAAAGGTGCCTGCCCGCAGTGAGGACATATCAAAATCTGCCATTTCGCGTGCGCTTGCGGGGTCAGTCATCACGGCCTTGAGGAACGTGGATCCGGCCTTGAACAGAGTGACCTTGTAGCGCTCAATAATGGATGAAAAACGACCGGCGTGCGGGAACAATGGTGAGCCCTCGGCAATGACCGTGGTCATGCCTTGCACAAGGGGCGCGGCAATCAGATAGCTTTGACCCGTAATCCAGCCCGGATCGCCAATCACGTACAAGGTGTCATCGTGCGTTGCATTGAATACGGTCCGCATGGTGTGACTCACGCCGCTCAACCAGCTGCCGTGCGTGTGAACAACGCCTTTGGGTTTTCCCGTAGATCCTGAGGTGTAGATGATGAATAGCGGAAAGTTTGCGTCCACGCTAACGGCGGGTAGCACGCCATTGAGCTTCGACCATAGTGCACTCGGCGCATCGTCGGCGAGCTGCTCAAAGGTATCGAGTCCCAAGTCCTTTGCAATTTGATCTTTAGCCTTAGCCACTAAGTCGTCGGAAAGCTTGTCGCGCGCGTGCTCAACGATCTCTTGACCGGTGTATTGCACAACAATGACGTGTTCCACATCATGTTTCGCATCTGCGAGCTGACGTGCGACGGCTGTTCTTAACTCAGCGGCCAGCTCTGCGGCGACCGTGTTCTGCTGCGCCAGTGACGCGCCAAGCTCGCGCATGACGTCGGACCGCTCAAGCGTAATCTCGCCCTCCAGCGAGGCATACACGTCGTCGTACAGCACGTCCGCAAGACTGCCCAGGTTGTAATCGTCTAACACCGTCTTAAGTGTCGTGAGGGCGGTCTCGCGGGGAATGTAATTGTCGAGTGCAGGGTCGGTGTAGGTCCCTTTGTAGGCAACCCCCTCTGCATTTCGATAGCCGCCGTCGGCTGTGATTACCAGCTTGGCACCGGCGTCATGAATTCGATCCGATAGCGTCTTCGCGGAAAACCCGCCAAATACAGGCGTGTAAACAATACCGAGGCGTTGCGCCGCGAGCATGTAAAACACTTGCTCTGGAATATTGGGTAGATTAAAGGCGATTCGATCACCCGTTTGCAGGCCGAGATCTTGAAGTACGCGCATTCGAGCAATTATTTCCTCGAACAATACGCGATAACTAAAGTGTTGCTCCGTAACTGGGCCGCCACGGCCTTCGTTTTTTGAGGGGTCCCAGCGATCACCTTCGAAAATAATGGCGGTTTTGTCGGCACGACCGTGTAAAAGATGCCGGTCCACTAGATTAAAGCAGGCGTTCGTTTGACCGCCGACAAACCACCGATAGTAAGGCGCTGCGGTTTGATCAAGAACATCGCTCCAGGGGGTCCAAGCGTCTGCCTCCAGGTGAGTGTCTTGGCCTTGCACGGTCCAGCCTCGCCAAGGGCCACCATCAGCGCGTGCAAGCCACGCGCCACTGGATGGGTTTTGCCAATGGATTTCGCGCGCGGCAACGTCGGCGTGGAAGCTGTCCGCATCGTGATTGATACGACTTCGAAGCGCATCCTCATCTGACTGGGATGCTAATACGCCCCAGGTACGGTCATCGCTCATGGTGTTCTCCCTCTCGAAAAATCATCTGCAGAGGGGAACGATCCGGTTTGCCGATCAACAATGCGCTTACAGCACTGCGCAGTTGCTGAACGTCAAACGCCGGAGCACCGGCCATTCCCACACCACTGGATTACGCTGAAGATACGTCACCCAAATGGGGGTAGATCACCAAATTTGGTATTTTGTCACAGGGGAAATGCTGGCTATTTTGCTAAGTCGCTACCAGTGCTTTTTTAAATAAACGCGGGTCTACATTGCCGCCCGATAAAACGATGACCAAATCCTCGCAGTCTGGAAGATGATCACTAAAAAGCGCTGCTGCGAGCGCCACGGCACCGCCAGGTTCTACAACAATTTTAAGGGTGTCGAACGCGTGGAACATCGCCTGTAAGACCTCATCGTCACTCACGGCTAAGCCCGCACCGGCCAGGCTTTGCAGTATGGGGAACGTCAGTTCTCCCGGTGTGGGTGTGACGATGGCGTCGCAGATCGAGCCCTGTTCGGCCCTGTTGGCCACGCGATGGCCCAGTGCAAGCGAGCGTGCGGTATCGTCAAAGTGTTTAGGCTCAACCGTTTGTAGAATGACCTTAGGGAGTGTGGCCTCAAGCGCAGTCGCAATGCCGGCACTTAAGCCCCCACCACCGCAACAACACAGCACCGCAGTGGTCGACAACCCCTGGGTGACAATTTGTTCCGCAAGCTCAAGACCTACCGTTCCTTGACCCGCAATCACGTTTGGGTCGTCGTACGGTTTGATCAAGGTTAAACCACGTTCGCTTGCAAGGCGTGCGCCAATCGCTTCTCGACTTTCTTCGCCCCGGCGATACTGGATGACCTCGGCGCCGTAGCGTCGCGTGTTGGCAACTTTATTATCTGGAGCGTCGTGCGGCATGATAATCGTTGCGCTGGTTTTGAAAATAGAGGCTGCGAGCGACACGCCTTGTGCATGGTTGCCGGATGAATAAGCGATCACTCCACGGGCTAAGGCCTCTTCACTCAGTGCGCTGATGGCACTGCAGGCTCCCCTAAATTTAAAACTCCCTGTGATCTGTAAAGGCTCTGCTTTTAGCCAAAGGCGTCGCCCTGCAATAGTATCCAGCCGCGGTGAATTCAAGAGGGGCGTTTTCACCACGAGGTGTTTAATTCGATGATGTGCTTGCTCAATATCGCTAAAAGTTATTGTCACGACAGCGCCTAAAAGTTGATCCAGAAGCCATGGTATTCCGAACTAAGACTAATTACACAGTATGGGACGCGCGCAGTGTTGGATTTTGTACAACACGACGGGGGAAGGGACGAAGCGGGCTTTCGCGGTCGTTCCGATTGCGTTGTGCGCTCTATTTGTCTGGTCACTGGCGAGGCGTACGCGCACGTCCGACAGGATCTGGCGCACCTGCAGAAGACGATGACCGGCGGATTGTACCCGTCGATTTCCGATGGCGTTATGACGCCGGTGCACTACCTGTATCTGACGAGTAAAGGCTGGGCGCTGCAGCTTACGAAAAATGCGTACCTGCCCGACATACCGCGCGATGGTCGTTACATCGCCGTGATTCCTCGTCACATGATGGCGGTCAGAGACGGAACCGTTTGGGATGTTTGGGATTCTCGGTTTAGCCGACGTACAAAAAGCGGCTATCCACGGCTGCTTGGGTACTACGTTCCGCCGACTTAAGCGTCAATCCAGCGAATAATGTAATTTTCCAAGTCAGCCTCATCGACGTCGACTTCAGATACGACGCGGCCTCTGATGCTTTTGGTCTCCTTGTGGACTGAAGACTCCTTTCCTGAAATCAGCGGATGCCATTGCGGCAACGGTTTGTTATCTGCACGGAGACGGTAGGCGCAGGTGGTGGGTAACCACGCCATTTCACTGGGTAACATTTTAGCGACGTCCATGCAGTCGGGCACACGGGAAAAACGCTGATCATAGTCCTGACACCCACCCGACTTGGTGTCGAGTAGTTTGCAGGCGACCCGCGTGTAAAAAACCGCGTTGGTGTCTTCGTCTTGCAGTTTGTGTAAACAACATTTCCCACAGCCATCGCACAGCATTTCCCACTGCTCGCGACTGAGTTCATGCAAAGGCGTGTTGTTCCAGTAGTCAGCACTGTTGTTGCGCACGGCTCACTGCTCCTTGGAATAATGCGCGAGTGAGCTTGCATTTTTTTCCCAATTTCGCCCGTCAAAGGGTGTGTCATGTATTGCCTCAATCGTTGCGTCATCGAGGCAGCGTGCGTTCACGCTAACGCCGTCGGGATTTGATCGTGGGATGTAAAAAGACTTCACGCCACAGTTCGAGCAAAAGTAGTGCTTCGCAATATGGCTGCCGAAGGTGTAGAGCGACAACACGTCTTCACCGCGCGTGATCTGAAAGCGACTGCTGGGGACGATGTAATGTTGGTAGTGATGGATCTCACAGATTGAACAGTTACAGGTGTGCGAGCTGAGAACCGCAGGCGCCTCTATGGTCCACTCAACACTCCCGCAATGGCAGCCACCGGTGTGGGTCACGAGTGCTCCAGCCTGCGCGGCCTCGATTTGCTCGCGTCGACGTCGAATCTGCTCGATTAGACCAGAGGTGTCCCAGCGACCGTCGCCGCCGGCTTGCAGTTGAGCGTAATGTTCATCGACCTTTAGGGCGAGGGGTAGGTGCAGATTAAGTTCAGCGGCAACGTCGAGTGCGAAGCCGAGGTCTTTGCGCATCCAGTCAATCGCGAACCCAAAGTCGTACTCGCGCTTTGCGATAGTCGACGCTCGGTGAGTCATTTGCCAAGACTGAGCGGCGCCGCCTTCGAGTGCACGGGTGACCTCGGCAATATCAAGGCCTGCGCACTCAGCAAAGTGAAACGCCTCTGAGATTCCACCGAGGACGCCGGCAATACACAACTGGTTCACCATCTTAGTCAGTTGTCCGCTTCCCACATTGCCCATTAATTGCGCGTGCTTTGCAAAGTGTGCAACAACCGGCTCCACGCGCGTAAACGTCGCTTTATCACCACCCATCATGACGGTGAGCACGCCATTTTCAGCGCCTGCCTGGCCACCCGAGACGGGGGCATCCATAAATGCCACACCGAGCTCTTGGCACGCGATTTCGAGTTCTTCTGCCAATTGCCGCGAGGTCGTGGTGTGGTCAACCAGGATGGATCCTTCAGTCATGGTGGACAAAACACCTTCAGGCCCCACAGTGACCGACCGGACATCGTTATCATTGCCGACACAGAGAAATACAACCTGTGCATCAACGGCAGCCTCTGCAGGTGTTGGCGCCGACGAGCCTCCAAACTCGTTGACCCAGTCAAAGGCTTTGGTTTCGGTGCGATTGTAGACACAGACATCAAGACCGTGTTTTTGGAGATGACCGGCCATGGGGTACCCCATCGCGCCTAAGCCAATGAAGGCGACCTTCTTGATATTCGACATGCTGAGTGTCCTACTGCAAATGATTTCAAGTCTACGTAACTGAGGTGAGTTCACCATGAAACAGACGATAACGCGATGGGTAGTAATATTAACGGCCGCAGCTTTGGCCGTGGGTGCACTGGGTCAAGACCTTGGGCCAGGGGCGCGGCCGGTTGGCGCAGACTGGTCTCGCAGTCCGGTCATGTCGACCAATGGCATGGCGGCAACCGCGCAACCCTTGGCATCAAATATTGCAATCGACGTATTGCAGGCGGGTGGTTCTGCCGTAGACGCCGCTATTGCTGCCAATGCAGCATTGGGTTTGATGGAGCCTACGGGTAATGGAATAGGTGGTGACCTGTTCGCGATTGTCTGGGATCCAAAATCAAAAAAGTTGTACGGGTACAACGGCTCAGGTCGTGCGCCCAAGGCGCGATCGCTGACGGATCTCAAAGCGTCCATTGCTGCATTAAAGGCGTCGGGTCGCTTGCCGAAAGACTATGTCGGCATTCCATCGCACGGATCACTGTCAGTAACAGTGCCGGGCGCGGTTGATGGGTGGTTTGCATTGCACGAACGTTGGGGACGTCTGGCGATGAGTGACGTCCTCGCAGCGCCGATTTCTTACGCAAACAATGGGTTTCCTCTAACACCTGTGATTGCCGCAGGCTTTGAGAGTAATCGCAACCGATTTGACGCGGTCGCCTCCATGATCGAAGAGCGCGATAACGCGACGAAGACCTACTTCCCTAACGGCGTTGCCCCCAAGGCCGGAGCGGTGTTTAAAAACCCTGATTTGGCCGAGACGCTGACGGCACTAGCCGAGCACGGTCGTAGCGCGTTTTATGAAGGAAGCATTGCCCGCGCAATGGTTGACTATTTTGAGTCGATTGACGCCGATTTAACACTGGACGATCTAACGACGCATCGCGGGGAGTGGGTCGAGCCGAGAGGGGTCGACTACCACGGGTACACCCTCTATCAGCTCCCGCCCAATGGCCAGGGCTTTGCGGCACTGATGATGCTTAATATTTTAAAGCAGGTCGACTTGCGTCGTTTCGAGCGAGGTTCGCCCGAGCTATTCCATTTTATGGTCGAAGCGAAACGGCTCGCCTTTGAGGCTATGGCCGGTACTTTTGCTGACCCGGCTTATTCGACGATCCCAATCGATACGCTTCTGAGCGATGAATTTGCAAAACGTCAGTTCTCGCGAATCCGTCCAGATCAGGTGATTGAACCGCAACACCTGGCTGTTCCACTTGAGGGGGAGGGGGATACGACCTACCTCACCGTGGTCGATGGTGAGGGCATGATGGTGTCTCTGATCCAGTCTAATTATCGAGGCATGGGGAGTGGATTGGTGCCAACGGGGTTAGGCTTTATGTTGCAAGACCGAGGCGAGCTGTTCTCATTAGATCCGAGTCACCCTAACGTGTACGCGCCGGGTAAACGGCCGTTTCATACCATTATCCCTGCTTTTCTCATGAAAAATGGGGCGCCGTTTATGAGCTTTGGGTTGATGGGTGGCGGTATGCAGCCGCAAGGGCACGTTCAGGTCCTCGTAAACATTGCTGACTTCGGCATGAATCTGCAGGAGGCCGGGGACGCTGCGCGCTTTTTACATGATGGCGGCTCGAGTCCTGATGAGGGCGTGTCGACTGATTATGGGACATTATTTGTTGAACCTGGAGTCCCTGAATCGACGGTTAAAGCGCTCCGCGAGCGGGGCCACAAGGTCACGATCGACGACACCGCCGGAAAATTTGGAGGCTATCAGGCCATCACCCGAGACCCAGCGACGGGCGTGCTGACTGGCGCAACTGAAATGCGAAAGGATGGAACCGTTGTCGGATATTGAGGAGACACGTCTGGCTGTGATCGTCGGCGGCGGCGGGGCGATTGCGCAGGCGCTCGCCGCTTTGTGGTGCAAAGATCCGACGTTACGAGTCGTTGTTGTAAGTCGCGCATCGCCACCAATGCCAAACGTGCAATCACTGCTGACCGATTACAGCGAGGCATCACTGCTGGCGATCGCCTCGACGCTGGCAGACCTTCAAATGCCAATGTCGCGATTAGTCATCACCAATGGCGTTTTATCAGGCGATGCGTTTAGCCCCGAGCGCAAGATTAGCGACCTCAATGTGACGGCATTTCAGCACGTGCTTGCGGTTAATGCGCTCTTACCTTTACAAGTGCTATCGGCGTTTTGGTCATTGATTCGTCATGGCGCTGCGCCGCGTGTTGCTGTGTTGTCGGCGCGTGTGGGGAGCGTGTCAGACAATCGACTCGGGGGGTGGTACAGCTACCGTGCCAGTAAGGCTGCACTGAATATGATGCTCAAGAATGCAGCGATCGAAGCGCAACGCATAAATCGCCAAGCCAAATTTATCGCCTACCACCCGGGAACCGTGGACTCACCGCTGTCGCAACCGTTTCAGCGATCGGTTCCAAAAGAGAAGTTGTTTACACCCGAGTTCACGGCGTTGCAGTTGACCGAGGTGTTAAACACCGCCGTCGCGGACGGCGAACTTTCTTATGTTGATTGGGCAGGAGAGACCATCGCCTGGTGAACGGTGACAACCTAGCTTAGGAATTCTGCCCTTGATGACGGGTTTGACTTAAACACACCACCCAGCGATGTGGTGCGAGTGGTCGAGTTTCCGTCTTTAACGCCGCGTGCCTTTACACAGTAGTGAACGGCGGTCATGGTGACAGCGACATCTTCCGTACCCAGTAGCGTTTGCAGTGCGACCAGTACTTGTTGCGTGAGGCGCTCTTGAACTTGCGGCCGCTGAGCAAAAAACCGAACGAGCCGGTTGATCTTTGACAAGCCAATGACCTTGTCTCTCGGAATGTAGGCGACCTTTGCCGAACCATCGATGGTGACAAAGTGATGCTCGCAAGTGCTGGTCAAATCAATTTTGTCGACGCAGACCATTTCTTCGACGTTCATTTTGTTTTCAATGACTGTGATCTTTGGGAACTGACCGTAATCGAGCCCCGAAAACAGTTCGTCCACGTACATTTTGGCAATGCGGTGTGGCGTTTCCTCAAGACTGTCGTCAGTGAGATCCAGGCCCAGCGTCTCCATAACAACCGTAAACGAGTCACGAATGCGGGCGTAGCGTTGATCGCGGCTCAGCGGGTTCGCGATCATGGGCGTTTCTAGACCACGCTCAAGCAGTGCGCCTCGCACAGCGATCGCCTCGGTCGACAAAGCGCCTGGAAGGGATGTGGTCTTTGCTTTAGTTTGAACTTGATGCATCGTCCGTTGTCCTTAGATAAGGTGTAAACTTGTTACGGTGATGTTTGAGTCGCGGATGCCATCGCTTGATCACGAATGGTAAATTCTCCGCTTTTGTAGATGTTTTGCATAGGTATAACGATATGTTAATGCGATTTTCTTGGGTTTTCGTCATCGCTTGCGCGCTTTCTAGTCCAGCGTGGGCCGATAAAGATCAACTGGCTATTGAGGAGTTCAGGGCTGCGGGCGCTGGCTCGTATATCGACGCGGCATACGGCTTCGCAATTTTTCCCAGCATTGGGAAAGTAGGTTTGCTGGTCGGGGGTGCTCAGGGCAAGGGGACGGTTTACCAAGAGGGGAACCTCATTGGTAGGGCAACGATGACTCAGCTGAGTCTGGGTCTGCAGTTTGGTGGCCAGGTCTACAAGCAAATTATTTTCTTCGAGGACGCGCGTGCCATGCGAGAGTTCACGTCAGGCAATTTCGAGTTCGGTGGCCAGGCGGCTGCGATTGCCCTGAACTCAGGGGCGAGTGCCGAAGTGAGCACGGGCGGAGGCGCCCGTACGTCGGTGACCGCGGGTAATGGCGAGGTAACCGAGGTCGACAGCTATGGGTTTGTCGATGGAATGTCGGTTTTTACGTTGTCGCAAGGCGGTTTTATGTTTGAAGTCTCCTTGGGAGGACAAAAATTCAGCTACCAGCCCAAGTGAGTTAAAGCGCCTGCTCGTCAAAAACGACATCCACCGTCGCTAAGCGGTCCACAAGATGGACGCCCAACGCAGTGGCGGGTGTCCATATGCCGCCTTCTACGTCGAGATCATCGAAAGCAAGACAGAGGCCCGCTTGTGCAATCATTCTCGACGTTGCGCCATAGCCCGGGTCCCGCTTCCCCTTGACAGCCACACGCACGTCTTTTTGCGTCGAGTCGGGATGTTTCGCGTGTACAAAAAATTCGAAGAAACCATTTTCTCGCTCACTGGGTGAGGGCCCCTCACCTGGCTGGGGAAGCTTTTTGGCAATCATTCTTCTGAGCGGGCCAATCGCAAAGGCAAGCATTCCCGCGCCCATTCCCCCGGCAAGCAGGAGCGCGCTTCGTCTGTTAGTCGTGAGCATGGCTTCGTCGTAGGCGAAGTCCGCCCCGTAGATCAGACTGGCGAGCGCGTTTGAACGGCGGACCACTTTGGAATTGACGGCCGCCATGACAAAAGGCCCTGTCCAGCTGTCAAAGTTATCGTCCCATTTCACGCCTTTTTGATCAGCACCGTCGACGCCCGGATCGAGCTCGGCAGGATACAGCGCATAAGGATTATTCAGTGCTTTGCGCGCAATCGGGTCACTCACGCCTTGCTCCATGGCAAGCAACATGCTCGCAACGGTACCGCCACTCACCGCCCCTTTTGACGGACCCATTCGACCACTGACATGCGTGGCGTAAACGCCGTGCCGCTCGCGCATGATTTTTTGCGCAACAAATACGCCCAGATCGGATGGAATGCTATCAAACCCACAGCAGTGAACCAGGCGCGCACCTGACTCTTCCGCCATGTCACTGACTTTTTCAAAGACGGCGGCCATCCATTGCGGCTCACCCGTCAGATCGCAGTAGTGAGTGCCCTCAGCAGCACAAGCTTCAAGCAGTTTCGTGCCGTGCTGAGCATAGGGGCCGACGGTGCTGATGATGACTTTGGCTGTACCGGCAAGACGCGCCATATCCACAGCGCTGCCGCTATCGGCTTCAATAGTCGGCAGTTCAGCATTGCCGAGCTGTTTTTTCACAGACTCCAGCTTGGACGGGGACCGTCCCGCTATTGCCCACCGAATCTCTGAGTGGTGTGTTTGTAAGTACTCGGCCACCAGTGCGCCCGTGAAGCCTGTGGCTCCGTAAACGACAATGTCAAAATCTCTCAGTGAATCGGCTTCCATGACTTGCTCCTGTGCAATTTATCGTATTCTAACAGTGTGACAAATTGATGCCTTGAAAATCGTGTCTCAATGACTCGCTGTGATATTCTAGCGCCCTTACTGGTGGCGGAATTAGGGGTTGGAATGCGACATCCAGAGCGTGAGGTAACGGAACAAAAGGGAGGGTGTTTTGCCGTTGCCATTGTCCTTTTAAGTCTCTTACTTATCGGAACGATTACAGGGCTTATTGTCTGGGGGTTGAACGCCAATGCACCCGAACCTGAAGTGGGAGAGCCCGCGGCGAACCGCATAGGCGTTTATGTCGAATCGGCGTTTCGCACTGAGGGTAACGCAGAGATCACGGTCTTTGGTGAGGTCCGTCCGCGCGTTCAAATTGATGTCGTCAGCGAAGTGTCAGGACGCATCATTAAGGTTTCTCCACACTTTATAGAAGGGGGAAGCTTTCGTTCGGGAGAGGCGCTGATCACCGTCGAAGATCGTGACTATGCCTTGGCGGTTTCAGAAGCTAAAGCGCGTGTCGCTGGGCGTAAATTAGAGCTCGAACAATCACTCGCAGATGCAGATGTTGCCAAGCGACAGCTCGTAAACGAAGCAAATCCCTCGGATTTGGCGTTGAAAAAACCGCAGATTATTCAGGCCCGCAGTGCCCTGGAAGCCTCGGAGTTGGCGCTCGAGCGCGCGCTTTCTGATCTCAGTCGCACACAAATTTCAGTCCCTTTTGACGCGCGTGTTACTGCAACCGCGGTCGACGAGGGTCAGTATGTGAGCATCGGACGGACGGTGGCATCGGTCTTTTCGACTGATAAAGCAGAGGTTCGATTGCCGCTGTCGAACGCTGACATTGCGGCGCTGGGTGTGCCAATTGGTTACGAGGCGGAGGATGACTTGGGCTTGAGCGTTGAGCTGGTGGCCGACGTAGGCGGGGCGACGCGCCGCTGGGCTGGGCGTTTGGTGCGATTAGATGCGTCTTTGGATTCGCGCACGCGGTCAACCTTTGGAACCGTTGAAGTGCAGAGCCCCTTCGACGTGGTCGAGGGCGAGATGCCCATGGCGCCTGGGCTGTTTGTCGCCGCTCAAATACGAGGCCGTGCGCTGACGGACGTGATTGCCATTCCCGCGGCCGGGCTCCGGGCCGGCGGTCGTGTCTTTATCATGAACGACGAGGATCTTCTTGAGGTCAGAAATGTCGTGGTGGCACACGCTACGGCGGAGGTTGCGTACCTGACGAGTGGTATCGCAGAGGGAGACCGGATCATTATTTCCCCAATACGAAACCCGGTGCCCGGCATGGCACTTTCACCCATTGAAGACGCTGCAGATCCTGTGCAGCTCAGCGCAGGTTAAAGCTATGCACGGACTGATTGCCTGGTGGGTACGCAATACCGTAGCGGCGAATCTGCTTATGGTCTTCATTATCATCTCCGGACTGATCGCCTGGAGCACTATTGAGAAGGAAGTTCAGCCGATCGTGACCATTCCCGTTGTGCAGGTCTCGTTGACCTGGCCAGGCGCGTCACCCAAAGAAATCGAGCAACAAGTCGTCCAGCGCGTTGAGGCGGCGGTAAAAAATATCGAGAACGTCCGGCGTTACAACTCTCAGGCGAGAGAAGGTTTCGGTTCGGTGAGCTTGGAAGCCCAGCCACGTGTCGATTTAACACAATTTAAAGAGGACATTAGAGATGCGGTTGACGGGATTACGTCGTTCCCGCGAGACCTAGAGCCGCCGCGGATTAGAACCTTCAAATTTAAAGAAACGATTCATTACCTCACGGTTCGAGGGGATGTTGGGGAGAAGGCCCTAGGGCGGCTGGCGGAGGAGCTTCGTGATGAGTTGCTGTCGCTGAGTCATGTCAGTGACGTCAATATTGGTGGGTCGCGTAATGAAGAAGTGACCATTGAGGTGTCCGAAGAGGCGCTCCAGCGTTACCAGTTAACGTTCAACGATTTGGCTTCTGCTATTCGAGCCACGTCGATCAACCTTTCCTCGGGTGAGTTGAGAACGCCGACTGGTGCGGTTCAGCTTCGTGCTGAAAATCTTGCGGACACGCAGACAGATTTTGAAAAAATTATTATCAGAGAATTACCGTCGGGTGCACAGATCCGCTTGGGTGATGTTGCCCGCGTGATCGATGGCTTTGAGGACTTTGAGGTGTCTGCAACGGCCGACGGTTTACCCGCGGTCATGTTGCAAATCGAGCCCACTGACCGGCTGTTCATTACCAAAACGTCGAAACAGGTTCATGAATGGATCGAGTCCAAAAGCGCGGACCTGCCCCAGGGCGTAGAGATTTTGAGCCTTGCGGACATGGCGGATGCTTACGACTCGCGGATGTCACTGATCTTTGACGCGGCTTGGATGGGGTTGTTGCTTGTTTTGCTGATCTTACTGTTAACACTCCGTTTTACGGTCGCCCTGTGGGTCACCGTCGGTATTGGCGTTTCATTTATCGGGGCGTTTATATTTTTACCAGCAGCAGACGTGTCCATTAATTTCTTGTCGACGTTCGCGTTTTTACTCGTGCTGGGTATCGTTGTGGATGATGCGATTGTCGTCGGCGAGAGTATTCACCACCACCGAGAGGACCTTGGGCTATCGGCCGAAGATGCGGCAATCACTGGCACCTCTGCGGTCGCACGGCCGGTGATTTTTGCGGTGCTGACAACCGTTGTGGCCTTTGCTCCTTGGGCGTTTTTGTCGGGCCCGCAAAGCGAGTTTTTACGTCATCTTTCAGCGGTCATCGCGTTTGCGCTCGCGTTTTCGTTGATCGAAGCCTTTTTCATCCTGCCTGCGCACCTTAGACATCTGGCCTCTCGGGAGGAATCGTCTAAGGGTTTTGCCCTACAACGATTCATCTCCAGCGGCATTACCTCGTTTGCCAGCAACACCTATGCGCCGCTGTTGGAGCGTGCCTTGAAGATCCGTTACGCGTTGAGCGCTGTCTTTTTGGCCGGTTTCATCGTTGCGATTGCGTTGGTCACAACAGGGTGGGTCCGATTTTACTTTTTCCCACAGCTGGAGAGTGAAACGCTTCGGGTCGACGTTGGGTTGCCGTCCGGAGTGCCTTTTACTCGCACCGAGGCCGTGATGGACCAGCTCAATAGCGCAAGCGACGATTTAAAGGCGCAGTACCCGGTGGTGGGGGCCTTCACTTTTGCCTACGCAAACTCGTTGGAGCAATACATTCAATTACCGCCACCCGGCGAAAGTAATATCAGCATGCGTGAAGTCGCTGAAACGTACATGGAGTCCATGGGCGAGATTCCCGACGCTGAAAATATTAATGTGCAATACACGGCCAATCAGGGTGAGGCAGTGCTCACCTTCGTGTTTGCGCACTCCAACGAAGCGCGACTGAAATCGGCAGCGGCGGAACTTCGTAATTACCTGGTGACGTTTGAAGATGTTTTCTTCGTTCGGGATAACCAGCGTGGTGAAATCGATGAGCTCAATATTCGGTTAAAGCCCGGCGCTCAGACACTGGGTGTCACACTGGCGGATCTTTCGCGACAGATACGCCAGTCGTATTACGGCGAAGAGGTGCAAAGACTGCCTCGTCAGTACGGCGACGTTCGCGTGATGCTTCGGTATCCCGAGGGCGATCGCGAGACATTAACATCACTTCGCGGGTTAAATATTAGGACGTCAGACGGTCGGATGATTCCGCTTGCTACGGTTGCCGATATTGATGTTCGAAAGGCGTCTCAACGGATCGTGCGGCGCGACGGACAGCGAATCTTTGAAGTTTTTGCGCGGGTTAACGTCGACTCGATGGGCGATATTAACGAGAAAGTACAAGATGAATTTTTACCCGGCTTGCAAGTGCGCTATCCCGCATTGCAGATCATCAAAGGTGGCTGGGAGGAGCAGCAGGCCGAATTCATAACCGAGGTGACTCGCTTGTTCTCCATTGCGATGTTGACCATCTACGTTTTGCTGGCGGTTGCCTTTAGGTCTTACACCTTACCCGTCATCATTATGTCTGCCATTCCCTTTGCTTACATGGGCGCTATTTTTGGACACCAGCTGATTGGTATTCCGCTCGATATGTTTTCCTTCTTTGGCATGGGCGCGGCTGCAGGCGTCGTGGTCAACGACAATCTGGTGTTGATTGATTATATTTTGAAGCGCGAGGAGAGGGGTGATGGTCGTTTTGATGCCATTATTAATGCCGCCAAAAACAGATTTCGCCCCATTTTGTTGACCACAGTGACCACATTCGTTGGATTGACGCCGATTATTGCTGAGACGTCAGAGGCTGCGGCGTTCTTAAAACCGTCGGTCATATCGCTTGCGTTTGGCGTATTCTTCGCCTTTTTCGTAAGCCTATTTTTAGTGCCTGCCCTGTATCTGATTGGTGACGATTGGAGCAGAGCAAGACAGTGGCTAGGGCAGACGCTAAAGTCCTTCTTGCCGCGCTTTATGCAGTCAAAGCCGCGCTAGCACGGTCGATAGCGCGGCGTTGGTTGAAGGGAGCTACCGCACGCCCCCCATGAGTCGTTTCACCAGTGGGGAGACGACTAATACTGCGGCACCGACCAAGACGCCGTAGATCAGTAGCTCGCTGAAAAGAGCGTTAAAGCCGTTCAAGTCAAGCCGGCCATCATCACTCCCGCCGACACTGGAAAAGAAAATGGCGAACTCGGAGGCCAGATAGCTACCGTAGGCGCTGGCAAGAAACCAGGCACCCATCATGACGCCCACGTAGCGTGCGATCGAGAGTTTGGTCACCGCAGACAGTCCTATGGGGCTCAAGCAAAGTTCTGCCGATGTGTGAAGGAAATAGGCCAGGACCAGCCACCAGGCGGAAACAAGGCCCGCTGAGTCTGGATTGCTGATGCCGATTAACAGCGCACCAAATCCAAGTCCGACTTGAATGATTCCAAAACCAAACTTTGCAGGCGTCGACGGCTCAATGTTATTGGATAGCAGTGCGGGCCATAACAGTGCAAAAAGCGGTGATAGCAAGATAATAAAAATGGCGTTGGCAGAACCAAACTGTGCAGCGGTGAGTGTTGTGCCAAACAGCGTCAGGTCTGTTGCGCGGTCGGCAAAGAGCGTCATCGACCCACCAGACTGCTCGAACATGGACCAGAACACGATACTTGCAACGATGAGGAAAAACAGTGCGCCCATCTTACCGCGCTCTTCTGAATTACACTGGGTGACAAGCAACCACGCGAACCACGCCATAAACAGCGCCGTGACGATCGGTAACATAAGACCAACCCCACCCGGCGTTTGTAACATGATCCAGACAACGAAGACGGCCGCTAGACTTAAGAGGTAAATGGTGTGTTGAACGTTCAACAGTCCAAACGAGACGCTTGCGGGCGCGCTTAAGAGCGCCGGATTCGCGGGGTCACCTTGACCCTGAAGCCAGTCTTGGCCGAGGGAAAAAATGACAAGGCCAATGAGCATGCCGATGCCCGCCGCACCAAAGCCATAAGACCAGCCGTAAGCACTGGCAAGCCATCCACACAGCAGCGCCGCGCTGGCAGCGCCCACGTTGATACCCATGTAAAAAATGGTAAATCCGCCATCGCGTCGAGGGTCGTCGTCCTTATAGAGTCGTCCTACGACCGTTGAAATATTCGGTTTTAGAAGGCCCACACCGACGACAATGAGCGCAAGCGCAAAATAGAATACCTTGATCGCCTCTTGGTCACGAACGATGTCCCCGCCCACGGTTTCACTGGCCGGTATGCCCTCGAAGGCCATGGCGCAGTGTCCCAAAACCAGCAAGATACCGCCCAGTTTGACGGCGTGCGTTTGTCCTAGGTAGCGATCTGAAACAATCCCCCCCAAGAGCGGTGTCGCGTAAACCAATGCGGTGTAGACGCCCAAAATCCGCAACGCTTCACCGTCGGTGAACAGGTGATGTTGCACCAGAAAGAGAACGAGCAGGTATTTCATCCCGTAAAAGGAGAAGCGCTCCCACATTTCAGTGGCAAAGCATACGAATAAGCCACGGGGGTGGCCGAACCACTCGGGACCGGTGGGCATTACCTGTGTGTTCATAATGGTCCTTTTGTTGTTAGAGAAGCGTCTTAAATCATCAGGCTGCAACTGACTGGTTGGCACCGATCAACGCTGCGCGCATGGGATCAGGATCGCGGATTCGTTTGATTTGTGCAAACAAGGCGGCGGCTTGTGGGTAGGCGTGCTGTAGGTAGACCAACCACTGTTTCACCGGATTGATTGCAAACTTTCGTTCGTACAGTGCGCTGTTTGCATCAAAAAAATGCACGAGCAGTTCGGTAATTTCTTCCCACGTCATCGGATCGACCCGCTGTCCTTGGTCATGGGCAAGGATTGCACGAGCCAAATCCGGGCGACACACCGCCCCCCGTGCCAACATAAACGCGTTACAGCCACTGACTTTACGGCATTGGAGGAGGTCGCTGGGCGTCCAGATCTCACCATTTGCGATGACAGGAATACCCCTGCTGTTGTGAATAGATCTGAGCGTGGACCAGTGCGCGGGCGGGCGGTAAGCCTGAACTTTCGTGCGGGCATGAACTGTGAGCTCGGTGATGCCGCTGGCAAAAGCATTGTGGGTAATGTCCTCAAACTGACCGTCGTCGTCGAAGCCGAGGCGAACTTTCGCCGTGACTGGGATATCAGGCGGCGTTGCATCTCGCACCGCTTTGCACACGTCATAAATAACCGCCGGCGTGCGGAGGAGTGTCGCGCCGCCTCGCGACTTATTGACTGTTTTTGCTGGACATCCGAAGTTGAGATCGATGCCAGGGGCTCCCAGTTGAGCGGCCACCCGTGCATTGGCGGCCATCAATTCTGGATCTGACCCGAGGAGTTGCACGTACACTGGAGTACCCGCCTGAGTTCTGCCCTCATTTCTCAGTTCAGGGCAGAGGCGGTAGTAGACTTTAGGTGGGAGGACAGTGCTCGACACACGAACAAATTCGGTTACGCAGCGCTCATAGCCGCCAACACGGGTGAGTATGTCGCGCATGACCGATTCCATTACGCCTTCCATAGGGGCGAGCAGAATTCTTGGTGGGCTGTGACTGGTGTTGTTCATAAAATCTTAAAAAATGAGCAAGTTCGTAGCGTAAATCTTACAGATGACGCCATCGTTCTACGTTTGTAAACTGTGTCGTTCGTAATAGTAGCTGTTTGTCATAGGGCGAGTCACAATGAATCCAAATTATCTGGATTTCGAGCAGCCAATCGCTGAGCTCGAGATGAAAATCGAAGAATTAAAATCGGTAGTGGACGATTCCGAAATTAATATCAGCGATGAGATCGATCGGCTGAAGGCGAAGAGCCATAAACTGACGCAATCGATTTACAAGGGGCTCAGTCCTTGGGACATCGTCCGTGTGGCCCGCCATCCTTTGCGTCCCTACACGATGGACTATATTCCACTAATCTTTGACGAATTCGACGAGCTTCACGGCGATCGGCATTTTGGAGACGATAAGGCCATTGTCGGCGGGGTAGCGCGACTCAATGGCAAGCCGGTGATGGTCATTGGACAAGAGAAGGGTCGAGCGGTTAAAGACAAGGTCTATCGTAACTTTGGTATGCCAAAACCGGAGGGGTACCGAAAAGCGCTGCGCCTGATGGAGATGGCCGAGCGATTTAATATGCCCGTGGTGACACTGATCGACACACCCGGCGCCTACCCGGGCATTGACTCTGAAGAGCGCGGTATTTCCGAAGCGATTGCCCAAAACTTGGCCGTGATGTCGCGACTGAAAACACCGATCGTTTGCGTCGTCATTGGCGAAGGCTCGTCGGGTGGCGCGTTAGGTATTGGTGTGGGCGATCATTTGGCCATGTTGCAGTACTCAACCTACTTCGTGATCTCTCCCGAAGGTTGCGCCAATATTATTTGGAAGAGCAGCGAATTTGCGCCACAGGCAGCTGAGGCCATGGGCGTTACTTCTTCGACGCTGCAAGAGCTGGGGATTGTGGATAACACGATTATGGAGCCTCTTGGAGGAGCGCATCGAAACGTCGACGAAATGGCTGAGCGAATTCGCACTCATGTGTCGGCGCAGCTGGAGACGCTGTGCGCCATCGATACACAAACTCTCGTGGAGTCACGCTACCAGCGATTAATGGCCTACGGCGCGGCTTGATCCCGCAATGACGTTACTGGCTGCACTGAAAGGGCACCTAGCAACGTTTCAGACTGCTGGCCGGCTTTGCGTGGGCTTCTCGGGTGGAACAGACAGCCATTCCTTACTCCACGCGCTTGTAATGCTCTCTCACCAAGAGCGATTGCCCGCTATCGAGGCCATCCACGTCGATCATGGGCTTCAGATCGACGCCGGTCATTGGGCTGAGCATTGTGCACAGGTTGCCGCTGAGCTTAAGGTGGGTTTCACACTGGAAACGGTGCAGGTGGATACTCAGGCCTCCCCTGAGTCGCAGGCGCGAGTCGCTCGATATCGTGCCTTTGAAAAGCACCTGGGAGAGGGCGATTTACTGCTTCTTGCTCACCACCGCGACGACCAAGTTGAAACCATCCTTTTTCGTTTGATCCGTGGGGCCGGTCCCCGAGGCCTTGCCGGCATGCCCGAGACGCGGGCAGTGGGTGCCGCTGCGCTCTTACGCCCGCTGCTGGGTGTCACTCGACAGGACATTGAGCGTTATGCACTAGAGCACGACCTTGAGGTCATTGATGACACAAGTAACGCCAATATCGACATTGACCGTAATTTTTTACGCCATGAGGTGTTACCCCTCATTGAATCCCGTTGGCCCGGATACCGCGCAGGTTTTACCCGCTCCTCAGCAGTACTCGCGCAAATAAGTAAGACGTCTACATCGTTGCACGCCAGCCAGGTCTCATCCATGGGCGATCCCGCTTTTGATCTTCAGACTCTCGAGGCGGCAGTCCTCCACGATCAGGTCTACCGTTGGCTTCACGGGCTTGATCTGCAAGTCCCTCCGCACAGCACCATTGCTGAGTTTGCACGGCAGTGTCTGGAAGCGGACCCCGACAAGCAACCCGAACTCCGGCACAGTAACTTCGTGATGCAACGGTGGCGTCAATCCATACAGATTTATCCGTTGAAGCCCAATGGCGGTTTTTGTGCGGAGGCCGTCGTGGGGCAGTCTGTTCAGGGTGACTGGGGCTCACTCGACTGGGTGCAGGCCCCGTATGGTCTGACCGCTGGGGAGGCGGTTTCACTGCGTACCCCAAAGCCAGGCGAGGGGCTCAAGCTGAGAGGGCGGCCAAGGCGCAGTTTGAATCAATGCCTGCAAGAAAATGAGGTGCCACCGTACTGGCGCGGGAGTATTCCTGTCATCTGTCAGGACGACTCAGTCGTGGCTGTCGCGGGGCTGGGCGTCACCCAAGAAGCGTTCGATAAAACCGTCAGCTGTAAAGAGGGATTAGTACCGGTCTGGATCGCGCCGAAATTGTGTTTTGTAAATTGAGCGAATGGACACTCTTTGGTAAGCTGAACGCCCATCGGAGCTCTGCTGTCGGCAACCCTTTGTTCGCCGCCCCACAGTTCCTCTTGCTTTGGTGGAGTCCATGACGCGATACGTTTTTGTAACCGGCGGTGTTGTTTCCTCGCTAGGAAAAGGAATAGCGGCGGCCTCGCTTGCCGCAGTGCTTGAAGCCCGCGGTTTGAAGGTCACGCTTCTCAAGCTCGATCCCTATATCAATGTTGACCCCGGTACCATGAGCCCGTTTCAACACGGTGAGGTATTCGTCACCGATGACGGTGCCGAAACGGACCTTGATTTGGGGCATTACGAGCGCTTCACCCGGACGACGATGTCGAAACGGAATAACTTCACGACCGGACAAGTCTACGACGAAGTCCTCAGGAAAGAGCGTCGCGGTGATTACCTCGGAGGAACGGTACAAGTCATTCCTCACATTACGGACGAAATAAAGCGTCGTGTTATTGCCGGTGCCGAAGGGGCCGAGGTTGCCGTTATTGAAGTGGGTGGCACGGTTGGCGATATTGAAAGTCAGCCCTTTTTAGAAGCCTTGCGGCAACTAAAATTGGAGGCAGGCGCGTCGAGAGCACTGTTAATGCACTTGACCTTGGTGCCGTATATTCCGACGGCGGGTGAAATTAAGACGAAGCCGACACAACACTCAGTAAAGGAATTGCGTTCGATCGGCCTGCAAGCCGATGTTTTGCTCTGCCGGTGTTCTGTTGAGATTGACGACGGTGCCAGAAAGAAAATATCGCTGTTTACCAATGTCGAAGAACGCGCTGTGATTCCGGTTTTAGACGCAGATTCGATTTATAAAATCCCTAAAAACCTTCATGAAAAAGGTCTCGATGACTATATTTTAGAGCGTTTCGGCATGTCGGCCAGCGACGTCGATTTTAGTGAGTGGGATGATGTGGTGGCGCGTGAGTTAGCGGAGCGGCGTGCACGCGTTAAGGTGGGTATGGTCGGTAAATACACCGACTTAGTCGACGCTTACAAATCGCTCAATGAAGCCCTGGGGCACGCCGGTTTGCACACCAATACGCAAGTTGATATTGAGTATATCGACGCAGAAGATTTGGAGTCGCAAGGCATCGGGGCCTTAAAGTCGCTCGATGCTATTTTAGTGCCCGGTGGATTTGGCGATCGGGGGATCGAAGGCAAAATTGCCGCAGTTCAATACGCTCGTGAGCACAAGATCCCCTATTTGGGCATCTGCTTGGGCATGCATATGGCGATGATCGAATTTGCTCGCAATGTCTGTGATTTAACCGGTGCTCACTCGACAGAAATGAATCCATCAACACCTTATCCGGTGATTGGTTTGATTACTGAGTGGCAAACAGAGTCGGGTGACATTGAGGTTCGCGATGAGCACTCAGATATGGGGGGGACTATGCGATTGGGGTCTCAACCGTGTTACTTGGTTGAGGGCACTAAAACACGTGACATCTATGGCGCCGACGTCGTGCGTGAACGCCACCGTCATCGCTACGAGGTGAACAACACGCTTGTTGCGAAGCTCGAAGCACAGGGGATGACCATTTCAGGCTGGTCTCAAGACCAAACACTGGTCGAGATGATCGAGCTTAAAGACCACCCGTGGTTTGTGGCCTGCCAGTTCCATCCTGAGTTCACCTCGCGACCGCGCGGTGGGCACCCGCTGTTTTCTAGCTTTATCAATGCGGCGGTCGAGGTGCAGCAAGCATGACCGACCAAAGGGTTTCTGTAGGCGACATTGAGTTTGGCAATGACAAGCCGTTTGTCCTCGTGGGAGGGGTCAATGTTCTAGAGTCTGAGCAGTTTGCGGTCGATGTCGCGGGTGTCTACCAAGAGGTGTGTGCCCGACTGGAGATCCCACTGGTGTTCAAAGCGTCCTACGATAAAGCCAATCGCTCCTCGATAAACTCCTATCGCGGCCCAGGACTTGAACACGGGCTGGCTATTTTTCAGACCGTAAAAAAGGTGACCGGGCTTCCGCTGATTACTGACGTGCATTCGCCCGAAGAGGCAGCACCCGCGGCGAGCGTTGTGGACATTATTCAACTGCCGGCGTTTCTGGCGCGACAAACTGATCTCGTTCAAGCCATGGCCGAGACAGGCGCCCCGGTTAACATTAAGAAGCCGCAATTTTTAAGTCCCGAGCAGATGGGAAATATCGTTCATAAGTTTCGCGAGTGCGGTAACGACAAGCTTATTTTGTGTGAGCGCGGCAGCAACTTTGGTTACGACAATTTAGTGGTCGATATGTTGGGCTTTGGTGTGATGAAAAAACACACTGGCGGTCTCCCTGTGATTTTTGACGTGACGCATGCGCTGCAGCGACGTGACCCCAGCGATACGGCGTCTGGAGGGCGACGCGCACAAGTCGTGGAGTTGGCGCGAGCAGGCATGGCGACGGGACTTGCGGGTTTATTTTTAGAATCACATCCAAATCCAGAAAAAGCATTGTGTGACGGACCGAGCGCTTTACCACTGGATCAGTTGGAATCTTTTCTCGAGCAGGTAAAGGCGGTCGATCAACTGGTCAAGTCACTGCCCAAACTTGACATTAACTGACCTTAAATGGAGTAAGTAGTGAGCGAAATTGTTGATATTCGTGCCTTTGAAGTCATGGACTCGCGGGGCAACCCCACGGTTATGGCCGAAGTGACTTTGGATGATGACACCGTCGGGGTGGCTTACGCGCCATCGGGCGCGAGTACAGGCTCACGAGAGGCTTTAGAGCTGCGGGACGGAGACGGTGCTCGGTATCTGGGTAAGGGCGTCCTTACCGCAGTTGCGAACGTTAACGGGCCGCTACGAGACTGCCTCATTGGGTGTGACGCGCTTGATCAACGTGGCGTCGACCAGCGAATGCTCGAAGCCGACGGAACGGAAAACAAAAGTAAGTTCGGCGCCAATGCCATTTTAGCGGTCTCGTTGGCCACGGCACGCGCCGCTGCGCAGTCAGCCAAACTGCCGCTGTATCAGCACATTGCAAATCTCTCTGGGACCACACAGCTGACCATGCCCGTACCGATGATGAATATTTTGAACGGTGGCGAGCACGCGGACAATAATGTGGATATACAGGAGTTCATGATTCAGCCCGTTGGAGTGACGTCATTTGCAGAGGCGCTGAGGGTTGGGGCCGAAATATTTCACACGTTGAAGAAGGTTTTGAGTGCCCGCGGACTGGCGACATCGGTGGGCGATGAGGGTGGTTTTGCGCCGGATCTGCCATCCAATGCAGCGGCACTCGACGTCATTGCCGAAGCTGTTTCAAAGGCGGGCTACTCACTGGGTGACGATATTGTGTTGGCGCTGGACTGTGCGGCGTCCGAGTTTTATCGAGATGGGGAATATCAGTTATCCGGCGAGGGGCGTTCGTTCTCGAGTGTGGGTTTTGCCGACTACCTGGCTGATCTTGCGGCGGCGCACCCGATTGCGTCGATCGAGGACGGCCTCGACGAGTCCGATTGGGAGGGCTGGTCTTACTTAACTCAGAAGCTCGGTCAGAAGGTGCAGCTGGTTGGCGACGATTTGTTTGTGACCAATACCCGCATTTTAAAACGCGGTATTGATGAGGCTATCGGCAATTCAATATTAATTAAGTTTAATCAGATCGGTTCCTTGAGCGAGACACTTGATGCCATCAAGATGGCCCAGGATGCCGGCTTTACGGCGGTGATTTCGCATCGCAGTGGTGAGACAGAGGACGCAACGATTGCAGATCTAGCAGTGGGTACTGGGGCGGGTCAAATTAAAACCGGATCCCTTTGTCGGTCTGATCGAGTTGCTAAGTACAACAGACTCCTGCGGATAGAGGCTGAGCTGGGTATGACCGCGCCTTACCGCGGCCGCCTCGAGCTGGAGAGAGACGCTTAGGCTTATGAGGCCCTTGCTATTGCTCTTGGTCGGGCTTTTGGCGCTGCTGCAGTACCAGCTGTGGTTTGGGGAGGGTGGCATTAAAGAACGGCGCGCACTGGAGCGTCAGGCCGTCGTTGGTGAGGACGCTAACGCGACACTGCGACAGCGAAATGACACGTTGGCCAGACAAGTGCTGGAGCTGCAAGAGGGCACAGAGATGCTGGAGGCGGTGGCGCGCGAGGAGCTGGGTTTGGTTCGCGAAGGCGAAGAGTACATTCTCTTCATCGATGAAAAGCCTGAGGAGAAGGCGCCGTGACAAACAGCATATGGGCCATTGTACCTGCGGCTGGAAGCGGACGCCGAATGGCGGCTGAAACGCCCAAGCAATACTTGCTGGTGAACGGGCTGCCCATTTTGGAGCATACCCTGCGTGCGTTGTTAGCGTGTCCCGATATTCGCGGTGTGGTCGTCGTCCTAGATCCGAGCGACCGACGTGCTGACTCAGTGGCGAGTCTTTCTGATCCGAGAGTCTTTAAAGCATCGGGAGGGGCAGAGCGAGCGGACTCCGTTCTCTCTGGTCTCAGATCACTTACAGACTACATAAGCTTGGGTGACTGGGCCTTGGTTCATGATGCGGCGCGACCATGCGTTTCGGTGAGCGTATTACGCGCCTTGATTGATCGTGCCCTGTCCAGTGATACCGGCACAGTACTTGCCCAAGCGTCGACCGATACAGTCAAGCAAGTGGGGAACAATGGACTCGTCGCTGCCACGCTCGATCGGCGCAGTATCTGGCGTGCACAAACACCGCAGATGTTCCGACTCTCGGAGCTGGAGCATGCGCTTTCATCCGCACTTGAGAGTGGCGTTTCGGTGACCGATGAATCGATGGCTATGGAACGACTGGGCTACCCGGTTTCGCTGCTTGAGGGGCCCTCAACCAACATCAAGGTGACACTACCGGCCGATTTAGAATTCGCAGAGATTATTTTGCGCCGTATGAATGAGGAGAGTGATTCGTGAGAATTGGACATGGTTATGACGTGCACGCGTTCGGTCCCGGCGATCACGTTGTGCTGGGTGGCGAGCGCATTTCTCACTCTCAAGGTTTGATCGCGCACTCAGACGGTGATGTGGTCTTGCACGCATTGAGTGATGCCTTGCTCGGTGCAATGGCGCTGGGCGATATTGGGCATCACTTTCCCGACAACGACCCCGCTTTTGCAAATGCAGACAGTCGCGTATTACTGCGGCACGTGATGGAGCAAGTGAGTGATCTTGGATTCTGCGTGTCGAACACCGATGTGACGGTCATCGCACAGGCTCCCAAACTTGCCGATCACATTGCGGGCATGAAAAAAAATGTAGCGGATGACCTCAACGTGACGATCGCTAATGTCAATGTAAAGGCCACGACGACAGAGGCGTTAGGCTTCATTGGCCGAGAAGAGGGTATTGCCGCGCATGCGGTGGTTTTACTGACAGAGAAAGCGTCCGCGTGAGCGATCTACGTGGCATCGGCATGACCTCGCAACGGACGCGCCTGCGCCTGATTGAGCGACTGAAGGCGCAGGGTATTGACGACGACCGAGTGCTTCAAGCCATGAGCGAGACGCCCCGACATTTATTTGTCGACGAGGCGCTGGCGCATCGAGCCTATGAGGATACCGCGCTGCCTATTGGGTTTAATCAGACCTTAAGTCAGCCTTATATCGTTGCGCGAATGACAGAGCTTGCGTTGCAACGCGGCAAGCCTCGCCGCGTTTTGGAACTGGGTACGGGATCAGGCTATCAAAGCGCTGTGCTGGCCCGGGTGGCCGAGGAAATCTATTCTATTGAGCGTATAAAACCGCTGCTCAGTAAGGCGAAAGCGCGGTTGCGAACATTGAAAGCCCGCAACGTACGCTGTAAGCACGGTGATGGCTTTGAGGGATGGGCTGAATTTGCACCTTTTGACGTCATTATGGGGGCCGCGGCCCCTGAGACGATTCCGCAGAGCTTGTTGTCGCAACTCGCTCCAGAGGGCTTTTTACTCCTCCCGGTAGGGGGTAGTGAGCAGAAACTGGTGCAGATGACCGCCACGCCGGAGGGGTTTGAAGAAACGATCATTGAAGACGTCTTTTTTGTACCAATGCGCGAGGGCGTCCATCGGTGACCGAGAATTGGTTGGGTATTTACCTGCGAGGCGTCGCCATGGGCGCCGCAGACCTTGTTCCCGGGGTGTCGGGTGGAACCATTGCGCTGATAACCGGGATCTATGATCGCTTTATTAATGCAATTTCGAGCGTGGGCCTTGCGACCCTCAAGTCTGTTTTGACTGGCAAGCTGGGTGAGGCGTGGACTGCGAGCGACGGCAATTTTTTAGTCGTTTTGGGCGCTGGAATCGCTACCGCCATTGTGAGCTTAGCGTCGATACTGAATTATCTGATGACGGCTTACCCGTTGCCACTGTGGTCCACTTTTTGTGGACTCGTTTTGGCGAGTGCGATCCATCTTGTTTTATCGATGCGGGGCCGGTGGCAGGTTCGCGAATACTGTCTTTTAGTCTTTGGAATCGGTTGCGCGGTGTTTGTGGGTCTTACTCAAGCCATGCAGTTGCCCACGAGTACGGGCGCCTTTTTTCTTGCGGGCGTAATCGCGATTTCAGCGATGATTTTGCCCGGTATCTCCGGTAGCTTTTTGCTTTTACTCATGGGCATGTATCAGCCGATTATTGCCGCCGTCGTCGGTGGCGATCTACTCACGTTAGCCGTTTTTGCGGCTGGCTGTGTGGTCGGTCTTATGGGGTTTTCGCGGTTACTAAAAGCGCTACTTGCGCGAGCCCAGCAGGCAACGATGGCGACCCTGTACGGCTTCTTGTTGGGATCGCTGGTGATCTTGTGGCCTTGGCAGTTGCCCGTCAGCGCAATGACGGATCGTCACGGTGACAGTCGAACGATACAGAGCCTGCCGGTGACGCCAATGGAATATGGCGAAACAGTGGGTGATCCGATGTTGTTGTTGTGTGTGCTGAGCTTCGTGATGGGGGGTGTTTTCGTTCGCCTCTTGTCTTCACGAGCACCTGTTAGGCCATAGCCTTGGACGCATCGATGCAGATATGTAAAACACTGTCTGCCATTGCTCTAGTTACGGGTCTGTTGGGGTGCTCAGGTGCAAACCCTGATAATTTGCGGCCATGGGAAGAGGCAAGTAAGCCGTCCGCGCCAAACGTGACGAAACCTGAGCGCGCTAAATCCTACGGATCCAAACTTCGCCCAGGACAACCGTATGTGGTTGTTCGTGGTGATACGCTTTATGCCATTGCCTTTCGCTTGGGTATTGATTTCAAAGAATTAGCAGCGCGAAATAACATCGGTTCACCTTTTACCATCAAGGTGGGTCAAACGTTGAGCACCGATATCGCCGCAGTAACGTCCTCTGAGAAAAGCGCAAGCCGACTGGCCAAGGCGCCGAAATCAAAAAAGAGCTCCTCTAAGACGTCAAAACCTACGAAACCAACAGCCAACGCACCAAAGCCGTCAAAAGTGACAACGGTAATCAAAAAGTCATCTTCAGCGAGTAAATCAAGTAGTAACGTGATATCGCAGCCGGTGTCTCGTTGGCGCTGGCCCTCAGAAGGCAAGGTGATTCGAACATACTCGAGCAACCTTCATAAGGGGATCGATCTATCGGGTGACCGTGGTGATCCGGTGAGGGCTGTCGCAAGCGGGAAGGTTGTGTACGCGGGAACGGGGGTGACGGGCTATGGCTCGCTGCTGATAATAAAACATAATGACACGTACTTGAGCGCCTACGGACACAATGAACGTTTGCTTGTCTCAGAGAACACGAGCGTTATAGCGGGGCAGCAAATAGCAACAATGGGCAGCAGTGGCACTGATTCAGTGAAGCTGCATTTCGAGCTGCGCAGGCGGGGAAAGCCAGTCGACCCGCTGACGTTGCTTCCCATGCGTCGATAGGAGTTCGGGTCGCCAGAGAAGGGGGTTCTTTTGGCCGATCTTGACGTACTAAAGGCTTCGCCTAATACAGAGACGCTGACGCTGTTTTCGGTGCAATCGTCAGGGCGCACAAAGAGCCGGGGGGCAGGCGCCACAGCACACGACATTGATCCTATTCAGTTGTATCTCAATGAGATTGGTGAAACGCCACTGCTTACCGCGGACGAAGAGGTCGTTGTGGCGCGAGCCGCGTTGGCCGGTGATGAGTCATCCCGCCAGCGCATGATAAAGAGCAATCTCCGACTCGTCGTCATGATTGCAAAGCGATACGGCGGTCGTGATTTGCCACTCCTCGACCTTATTGAGGAGGGCAATTTAGGGCTGATGCGCGCAGTAGAAAAATTTGATCCAGAGCGGGGATTTCGTTTTTCAACGTACGCGACCTGGTGGATAAGGCAAAATATTGAGCGCGCCTTAATGAATCATGGTCGAACAATTCGATTGCCGATTCACGTTCAAAAAGACATCAACAAAGTCAGTCGCTGCGCTCGAGAGTTGCAACGTTCGCTGAGGCGCGAGCCGTCGACGGCGGAAATTGCCAATGTGCTGCAACGGGACCCCGGGGAGGTCAGTAATCTACTAAAGATTGCGGAGCACAGTTTATCGGTTGATAACCACGTGAGTGAGGGAAGTGATCGATCCTATGTTGAGACGGTACCCTCGCTTGTGGAAGCGGACCCATCAACTATTTTGAACGACAGTGATGTGCAGGCCTGTTTGGTTGAGTGGTTGGGCAGCCTCCCTGAGCGCCAACGCGAAATTTTAGCGAGACGATTTGGGTTGCTCGGCTATGAGGCCTCAACGCTTGAAGAAGTGGGCAAAGAAGTGAGCCTCACTCGCGAACGCGTGAGGCAAATTCAACTGGATGCGCTGGCAAGGCTCAAGCGGTTGGCCCTCAGAAACGGACTCTCCGAAAACGTTTTGTTCAGCTAGGCGCTAGCGCTCTAGTAGGGCAAGTTTTCCGGGCTTACCTTCCCACTCGGCGGCGTCGGCGGGCGATTCACCCTTCTCCGTGATGTTAGGCCAGATCTCAGCAAGCTCAGCGTTGAGTGCTAAGAAGTTTTCTTGGTCGGCTGGCAATTCATCCTCAGAGAAAATGGCGTCGATTGGGCATTCAGGCTCACAAAGTGCACAGTCAATACACTCATCAGGGTGTATCACCAAAAAGTTAGGTCCTTCGTAAAAACAATCAACAGGACAAACCTCCACGCAATCCGTGTGTTTGCATTTAATACAGTCTTCGCCAACGACGAACGTCATAGTGTTTCCCCCAAAATACCCGCTTTGATTAATGGTTTAGTGCGGCCGGTCAAAATTTTAAGACGATCTAAGTGTCTAGTAAAGTTTTCAAGGTATACAAAGCGTCTAAAGCGTCTTTAGGCGTCATTTGATCGGGGTCTATGCCTTTGAGAACGTCAAGAGCTGGACTTGCCGGTGCTTCCACAGTGAATAAATCGACTTGCGTTCGTTCGGGTATCACCTTCGCCGTGCCTTGTTGACTTTCCAGCTCCGTAAGCTTTTGGCGGGCGTGCAACAACACGCCGTGAGGCACCCCAGCAAGTTTGGCAACTTCCAGACCAAAGCTGCGATTGGCCGGCCCCTCTTGAATGTGATGCATGAACACGACGTGGTCGTCGTGCTCGGTCGCATCCAAGTGCACATTGGCCATGGACGCGTGACTTTCGGGTAGCGCGGTCAGCTCAAAGTAATGGGTTGCAAAAAACGTCAGTGCGCGCACGCGCTCCGAGAGCGCCACTGCCGCGGCCCACGCAATACTTAAGCCGTCAAAGGTGCTTGTACCGCGTCCAACTTCGTCCATCAGTACGACACTGCGATCGGTGGCATTGTGCAAAATATTGGCTGTTTCGGTCATTTCAACCATAAAGGTCGACAAACCACTGGCCAAATCATCTGATGAGCCGATTCGCGTAAAAATTCGATCAACCATCGACAGGGTGGCGCTTGCTGCTGGAACAAACGCGCCACAATGAGCAAGTAGAACGATCAATGCGTTTTGTCGCATGTAGGTCGATTTGCCCCCCATGTTGGGCCCGGTGATTAAGAGCATTCGCCGGCTCTCGTTGAGGAGCGTGTTATTGGCAATAAAGGGACGATCGCTCACCTGCTCAACGACGGGGTGTCGACCGCTGACAATGTCTAACTGTGCAGCGTCACTAAAGGCGGGCCGACTCAACGATAAGGCGTCTGCACGTTCTGCAAAGCAGGCGAGTACGTCGAGGTCGCAGATTGCACTCGCCGTGCCTTGCAGTAAAAGCAGGTCTTGCGCGACGCGCTCAACCAGTTCCTCATAGAGGTGTTTTTCACGAGCAAGCGCCCGACTTCTGCTCGATAGTGCTTTGTCTTCAAATAGCTTGAGTTCGGGCGTAATGAAACGCTCGACATTTTTAAGTGTCTGCCGACGCTGGTACGCGTCGGGCGCGCGGTCCGACTGCTGCCGACTGATCTCAATGTAGTAACCGTGAACGCGGTTGTAACCGACTTTTAAGGTCGACAGTCCCGTCGCCTCGCGTTCACGACGCTCAATGTCCACGAGGTACTCACCGGCATTTTCACTGATACCTCGGAGTTCGTCGAGTTCCTCGTCGTAGCCGCTGGCGAGCACTCCTCCATCGCGGATGACAACGGGCGGCGCTTCGATTAAAGCGGCACTGAGTAATGCACAAAGGTCTGGATAGTTGCCAATATCAGCCGCCAGAGCAGTTAAGCGAGGTGTGTCTTGCGGCAACGTCGAAACGAGCTCGGGTAGCGCCCACAAGCTGTCCCGTAGCCGTGTAAGATCCCGAGGCCGTGCAGAACGAAGTGCCACTCGCGATAAAATGCGTTCAAGGTCTGCAATAGGCTTGAGTTGACGGCGTGTTGGCTCATAGCTGTAGTCTTGACGAAGGCGTTCGACGCTGTCGAGGCGGGCATCAAGCTCTTCCCTTAAACACACGGGTCGATGAAGCCACCGTCGCAAATGTCGTGTCCCCATCGCGGTAATGGTCGAGTTATAAACCGCAAACAGGGTGTTGTCCTCTCCACCATGAATATTTCGGTCAATCTCAAGATTACGACGTGTGGCCGCATCCAGGATGACGGTGTCGCTTTGGCGCTCGTGACTGATTGAGACCAGGTGCGGGAGTTCATTGCGCTGTGTGTCTTTGACATAGTCAAGCAAACAGCCTGCAGCTGAGACCGCAAGGGATAGCGCGTCGCAGCCAAACCCACTGAGGTCACGCGTTTGAAATTGCCGATTCAGTGCCTGGCGCGCACTTTCTTCGTCGAATTGCCACTGGGGTAGTCTGCGAATAGCGACCTGATCGCCCAGAGGCGGCAGACTGGCGTCTTCGGGCGCGAGTAACTCGGCGGGTGATAATCGTTGCAACTCCGCGGCCAGCGCCTCGTCATTTTCAACTTCGGTGACTAAAAATCGGCCACTACTGACGTCCATCCAGGCAATGCCGCACCGCAGCTGAAATCGATACAGAGCGACGATCAGCGAATCGCCGCTGGCATCGAGTAAGGATTCGTCGGTTAGTGTGCCAGGAGTGACAATGCGAACAACCTTGCGGTCAACAGGCCCCTTAGATTCGGCGGGGTCGCCGATTTGCTCTGCGATCGCAACCGAGAATCCCGCACGAACCAGTCGTGCTAAATAGCCTTCAGCGGCGTGGAAGGGCACGCCTGCCATCGGTATAGGAGCGCCGGCAGACTGACCTCTTGAGGTCAGTGTGATGTCTAATACAGGCGCCGCGATTACAGCGTCGTCGTAAAAGAGCTCGTAAAAGTCGCCCATCCGGTAGAACAAGAGCTCGCTAGGATGCGCGCTCTTTATCGCCAAAAACTGGCGCATCATCGGCGTGTGTTGGCTT
>DGPO01000069.1 GCA_002390485.1 Halieaceae bacterium UBA4438
CCGCTCAAGGCGATTGCGCGGGCAGTGGACCAAATTGCACAGGCACGACGCGTGTATTTTTTTGGCCTAGGAACATCTGCCGCCGTTGCCAGAGATGCCGAGCACAAGTTTTTTCGGTTCAACGTACCCGTTTTCACTCATGAAGACCCCCTGATGCAACGGATGCTGGCGGCGTCGGCGGGCGTGGGAGATCTCTTTTTCTTCATTTCGCACACCGGACGAACAAAAGTCCTCATCGAAACGGCCGATATTGTCCGCCAAACCGAGGCCAGCATCGTGTCGCTCACGGCTGAAGGCTCTCCGCTGGCGCAAAAAAGCCACTGCTGCATTAACGTCACAGTGGAGGAGGACACCGAACAATACCTCCCCATGACCTCTCGGCTGGTCCAGCTCGTTATCCTCGACGTTCTCGCCGCTGGCGTGACACTGCGTCGGGGCGAGGGGTTTACACCGCATCTCGCCCGCATCAAAGACAGCCTCAAAGACACCCGCTTCCCAACGAGTTAACTAATGACTGTAAATACACAACTGGACACCACCGAGCTTCGTCAAAATGTTCGACTCCTAGGGGACACGCTCGGCGAGGTTATTCGAACAACCGTCGGCGAGGGCCTATTTCAGAGCATTGAGTCGATTCGTCAGACCTCTAAATCAGCCACAGAGGCCGAGCAGACAGCCGCACTTTTTGATCAACTCAAGCAATTGGACGCCAATCAATTGCTGCTCATCTCTCGGGGGTTTGCGCAGTTTTTAAACCTTGCAAATATTGCCGATCAGCACTTCACAACATCAAAGTCAGTGAGCGATCGCTTCGGCGCATACGACCGAATAGCAAGCACTATCGAAGAGCTTAGCCGGAGTGTGAGTCGAGAAGCGCTCGCGAGCGCCATTGCTAATCTTCACATTGATCTTGTCTTGACCGCACACCCCACTGAAATTACCCGGCGGACCCTGATCCATAAGCACGGAGAGATCCACGACTGTCTCTCTCTGATCGAATCGGGTGGAGCAGATGACGCGCAGATTCAGGCACGACTTGCTGATTTAATCGCCCAGATTTGGCATACCGAAGAGTTTCTGGAGCAGCGCCCCACCCCTATTGACGAGGCTCGATGGAGCTTTGCCGTCATCGAAAACTCGTTGTGGGATGCAATACCCGAATTTTTGCGAGGACTGGATGCCATTGCCGCAACGTTCAACCTCGACCTACCCCCTCGAACCAAACCAGTGGTCAAGCTCTCGAGTTGGATTGGGGGTGACCGCGACGGCAATCCAAACGTGACCGCCAAGATCACCCGTCGTGTCATGATCATCAGTCGCTGGCAGGCGGCTGACCTCATCAACCGCGACCTCGAAGATATTTACGAGGAGCTGTCAGTAACCCGCGCCTCGACCGAGCTGCACGAAGCAACACATGGCGCACGCGAGCCCTATCGCGCGCTGTTAAAGCCAGTGCGCGACGCTGTTCGACAGCAGCGCGATCTGCTGGGAGCCCACATCCAAGATGCGACGAACGCCCCTCCCCAAATCTTGAAGACCGCGTCTCTGACTCAACCCCTTCAGCAATGTCGAGACTCACTGATGGCCGTAGGCCTCAATGCCATTGCAAACGGCAAGTTACTGGATCTACTCAGGCGACTCGACTCCTTTGGAACCCACCTGGTCACGCTCGATGTGCGTCAGGAAAGCACTCGACACAGCGATGTCATTGGTGAAATTACAAGCGCATTAGGCCTTGGTGATTACCGTGCGTGGTCCGAAGAAGACAAACAAACGTTTCTCAATAAAGAAATTGACAACCCGCGCCCCCTATTGCCGCTCGCATTTGAGGCCTCAGCGCCTTGCCAGGAGGTGATCGATACCTTCCGCACTATTGCAGAGACGCCCCGTGAGGCATTGGGCTGTTACGTCATATCCATGGCCGCAGAGCCCTCCGATGTGCTGGCAGTCCAGTTGCTGCTTAAAGCCACAGGCGGTCCGGTAGACCTGCCCGTATCGCCACTATTTGAAACCCTTGACGACCTTGACGGAGCGCCAGCAACGCTCGATGCATTACTTAAAAACGAGGCGTTTAAAGCACGTGCGGCAAACGCCATGGTCGTCATGATCGGGTACTCTGACAGCGCAAAAGACGCAGGCATGCTAACGGCCGGATGGGCACAGTACCGCGCGCAAGAGGCGCTACTGAATGTCTGCGACGCACACGGCGTCGAGTTACAACTGTTTCACGGCCGCGGTGGCACGATCGGACGAGGTGGTGCACCGGCTCATCAAGCGCTTTTGTCACAGCCGCCCGGCTCCTTAGCACACGGCCTTCGTGTGACCGAGCAAGGCGAGATGATTCGCGTTAAGTTAGGCCTCAAACCGCTGGCCGTGAACACGCTCGGACAATATACCAGCGCCATTCTGCGAGGTAATCTCACACCGCCGCCAGTGCCCAAGCCTGAATGGCGCGAACTGATGGACGCTCTGGCGCAACAAGCGTGCACTGACTACCGCAGCTGGGTTCGAGAAAACCCACACTTCGTTGAATACTTTAGACAAGCCACCCCCGAACCCGAACTGGCAAGCCTGCCCTTGGGATCAAGGCCTGCGCGGCGGCGCACGGGTGGCGGAATAGAAACGCTGCGCGCCATTCCGTGGATTTTCGCCTGGTCTCAAAACCGTCTTGTACTGCCGGCATGGCTGGGCGCGGGCTCTGCACTTGAACGTGCGGTAACCGAGGGTAAAAAGGCGCAACTTCAGCAAATGCGCGACCAGTGGCCTTTCTTTGCCTCGAGGCTATCCATGCTCGACATGGTCTATGCCAAATCAAACCTCGTGATCAATACGTTGTACGACGACACGCTGGTTGAGCCGAGTTTACGGTCGCTAGGCAGTGATTTACGACGACAGCTAAGTCAGGACATTCAGTCGGTTCTGGGTATTCTGGAGGTCGACACACTGATGGCAGATAATCCCTGGGGACTTGAATCGATTGGCCTCAGAAACGTCTACACGGCGCCGCTGAATCTAGTGCAAATTGAACTTTTGCGCCGGGTGAGAGAGGCTGAGGACGAGTCGGTACAACGCGCTTTGATGGTATCCATTGCCGGTGTTGCTGCGGGCATGCGCAACACCGGCTAAGCGTTACCGCTAGCGCATGGCCAGCTGACGAATATCGCCAAGCAGCGCTACAAGTTGCGTTAAAAAGCGACCCGCATCGCCCCCGTTGACCACCCGGTGATCGTAGGACATTGACACCGGCAACATGATGCGCGGCTCAAACGTAGCGCCGTCCCAGACTGGCTGTGTCGACGCATTGCTGACGCCTAGAATCGCCACCTCTGGCGCATTGACGATCGGTGTAAAACCGCGCCCTCCAATACTGCCAAGACTGCTAATGGTAAAAACCGCACCCTGCATTTCATCAGGCTTGAGTTTTTTATCCTTGGCCTTGCCGGCCAGCTCTCGGATTTCATCACTCAGCACCCAGATGGATTTTTTATCAGCGTCGCGAAGAACGGGCACGACCAAGCCATTGGGGGTGTCCACCGCCAAACCGATATGACAGTAGTCTTTGTAAATCAGCGCCTCACCCTGCTCACTCAGCGAGGTCTTCAGTTTAGGGTTCTCATTGAGCGCAATTGCGACGGCCTTTACGATAAAGGGCACCGGTGACAACTTACTTCCACGCCCCTCAGCCTCGGCTTTAAGCGACTTTCGGAAATCTTCAAGATCGGTGATATCTGCATCATCAAACTGCGTAACATGCGGCACGTTTAACCACGACTTCGACATGTTTGCGGCGGTCACCTTATCGATACGTGAACGCTCGTGGCGACGCACTGGCCCGAACTTTGAAAAATCGACATCAGCCACTAACGGAATACCGCCGCCGGCCGTGCCGACTGCAGCGGTTGGCTGTGCCAAACGTGTCGCCACGTATTTCTGCAAATCTTCTTTAACGATACGACCCTTGGGACCTGAACCTTGGACGTCCATGAGGTCAACACCAAACTCACGCGCCAATTTCCTCACCGCAGGTCCAACGTAAAGATCGTGTCCACCTGCAACGGGGGGCTCACGCTCCTCTGTTTTTGACGGACTCGCCGCAGGCGCCGGCTCGGGCGCCGGTTCAACGGGTGCCGCAGGTGGAGCAGACTGCTCTACAGCAACAGTAGGTTGCGCAGCAGGACGCATTCTGAGTAATGCAGTTCCCTGCGAAACAGAAGCACCATTTGCAATAAGAAGCTCCAAGACCTCACCCGCAAAAGGCGCTGGTACCTCCATTGAGGCCTTGTCGGACTCAAGCACCACAATAGAATCGCCCTCTTGCAGCACATCGCCTTGAGCAATACAGACCTCAACAACGTCAACCGGCCCGTCTGTGCCAATGTCAGGCACTTCGACAATCTGATCAGAGACTTGTGCCGACGCGACAACAGGCTCAGGCTCCGTCAATGCGTCAGCCTCGGTCGCCTCGGGTGATGGCTCGGGTGCCTTTTGCTCAACAGGTGCGTCGTCAGTCGGCGCCTTATCAACGATTTCAAGTATGAGTACTGCATCGCCTTCAGAGATCTGATCGCCCACGGCGACTTTAAGCTCAGCGACCACGCCGGCGTGGGAGGCTGGAATCTCCATTGAGGCCTTATCGGACTCGAGAACAATCAAGCTCTGTTCGAGCTCAATAACGTCACCGACCGCCACCAGCAATTCCACAACTTCTGCGCCTTCGGCACCGCCAATATCGGGAACAACAATTGTATGATTCACCATAACGTCTCGCCTTGGTTAAACCGTTGTTGGATCGGGTTTCGTGGGATCAATACCGAGATCGACCATCACCTTCGCCACCTCACCGCGTTTGATAGCCCCCTCGTCAGCCAGGGCAGTCATTGCCGCCAAAACCACATAGCGCCGATCGACCTCAAAAAACTCTCTAAGCTGTGCACGAGTGTCACTACGCCCGAAACCATCGGTACCCAACACTGTAAATGAGCGAGGCATAAACTCACGGAGCTGATTTGTGTGGGCTCGCATATAGTCAGTCGCGGCAATAATCGGGCCTTCAGTCGCAGCCAAACACTGCGTCACGTAAGGAATCTGAGGCTCCTCACCCGGGTTCATCATGTTGTGGCGGACAATTTTACTCCCTTGGCGCGCCAACTCATTCACACTGGTCATGCTCCAAATGTCAGCAACAACACCATAGTCACGCTCAAGGATCACAGCGGCCGCTTCGACTTCGCGCATAATCGTGCCCGCACTCATTAACTGCACGCGATGTTTCCCAGCGACGGAGGACGTCTTCAGGGGATAAAGCCCCTTCACAATCCCCTCTTCGACGCCCTCAGGCATGTCAGGATGAACATAGTTCTCGTTCATGGTCGTGATGTAATAGAAAACGTTTTCACCGTTTTCAAACATGCGGCTCATACCCGCCCGAATAATCGTTGCTAACTCAAAGCTGTACGTCGGGTCGTACGACACACAGTTTGGAATAGTAGTTGCCATCAAGTGACTGTGTCCGTCTTGATGTTGAAGGCCCTCACCATTAAGGGTGGTTCGACCCGCCGTCGCACCTATCAAAAACCCCCGCGCCTGACTGTCCCCGGCAGCCCATGCCAGATCGTGAATGCGCTGAAAGCCAAACATTGAATAGAAAATATAAAAGGGAACCATGGGGTAGTCCGACACGGAGTAAGACGTCGCACACGCGAGCCACGCGGACATGGCGCCGGCCTCGTTAATGCCTTCTTCTAAGATCTGTCCGGTTTCCTCTTCCTTGTAATAAAGGATCTGACCCGCATCATGCGGTGTGTACTGCTGACCGACAGAGGAGTAAATACCAAGCTGTCTGAACATGCCCTCCATACCAAAGGTTCGCGCCTCATCGGGCACAATGGGCACAATACGCTCGCCGATTTGCTTGTCTTTCACGAGCGATGACAACACCCTCACAAACGCCATCGTTGTTGAAATCTCGCGCTTACCACTGCCCTTTAATTGGCTGGCATAAGCGGACTGCGCTGGAACGGGCAGATTGTATGAGGTCGCCCGCCGCGCTGGAATACTGCCACCGAGCTCTGCTCGACGCTCCCGAAGGTAGCGCATTTCTGGGCTGTCCTCTGGAGGCCTGTAAAACGGCACGTCCTTTAAGTCCTTGTCGCTGATGGGCACACCAAAACGGTCTCTAAACGCCTTAAGACTCTTTAGGTCGAGCTTCTTAAGCGAGTGTGTTTCGTTACTGGCCTCACCTGCTTCACTGGTCCCATAACCTTTAACCGTCATGGCAAGTATCACCGTTGGACGTTCTGTTTCCTCGCACGCTGCCGCGTAAGCGGCGTAAACCTTATAAGGGTCATGGCCACCTCGGTTGAGGTACATGATGTCGTCGTCTGACAGATCTTTCACCAAGTCGAGCGTTTCCGGGTGTTTTCCAAAGAAGTGCTCGCGCGTGTAGGCGCCGCCGTTAAACTTACAGTTTTGCAGCTCTCCATCGCACACCTCGTTCATTCGCTTGAGTAGCAATCCCGACTTGTCGCGCTCCAACAGTGGGTCCCATCGCCGGCCCCAAACCACTTTAATGACGTTCCAGCCGGCACCGCGGAAAACACCCTCGAGCTCCTGAATAATCTTTCCGTTGCCACGCACCGGTCCGTCAAGGCGTTGCAGGTTACAGTTCACAACAAAGTGCAGGTTTCCTAAGCGTTCTCGACCGGCCAACCCAATGGCCCCCAAGGACTCAGGCTCATCACATTCGCCATCGCCCATGAAACACCAGATCTTGCGATCGCGGTGATCCACCAGGCCGCGCTTCTGCTGATACTTCATGACGTGGGCTTGATAGATCGCCTGAATAGGTCCAAGACCCATGGACACGGTTGGAAACTGCCAGTAGTCGGGCATCAACCAAGGATGCGGGTATGAGGACAGCCCTTTACCCGAGACTTCTCGCCGAAAATTTTCAAGATGCGTCTCGTTAAAAACCCCCTCTAGATAGGAGCGTGCGTACATACCCGGAGCACTGTGTCCTTGATAAAAAATAAGGTCGCCCGGATGACCGTGACCTGTGCCACGGAAAAAGTAGTTCATTCCCACGTCGTACAATGTCGCGCTCGAGCTAAAACTCGAGATATGCCCACCGAGTCCATCTTCATTGTCGTTCGCGCGCATGACCATGGCCATTGCGTTCCAACGAATAAGTGACCGGATGCGCCGCTCCATAAAGAGGTCGCCCGGCATGACACGCTCGTCTTCAGGGTTAATCGTATTCTTAAAGGGGGTGGTGATCGCCGCCGGGAGTTTTAATCCGCGCTCACGCGCATGATCAGTGAGTTGCTGGATCAACTCACCCGATGCCTTGTCACCGCTGTACCGCGTCACCGCATCCAATGAGTCGAGCCACTCGCGCGCCTCCACTGGGTCCAAG